>CALXFJ010000004.1 GCA_944387565.1 uncultured Clostridia bacterium
AGAGACTCCAATAACAAAAACAGTTAATTTTAATATAGATTGGTATGGAACAACAAAGGCAACAATTTATACAAATAGTAGCTATAATAATTATAGTGATTTGGATACTAGAATAGATGAAGAAAATGGAACAATAACTTTAGACTTTTCTGTAAGAACAGAAGAAACACAAGAAGAATTAATATTAAAGAAGAACCATGTAGAAGCTACAATACCACAATTAAATGGATATGACCCTTTAACAGTAGAATATACAGGAAGTAATGCTACAGCAAATTATAATGAAGAGACAAAAGTACTTACAATAGATAGAGAAGCACAAGTAGGAGAAGATGGAACAGTAACTAGTGGATTATCTGATAATAATTCATATAGTGTAAAAGTAACATATCCATTAGAAGCATATCAAAGTTTAGGTGAAGAAGCAGTAACAATAAAAATACCAATACAAACATATTATGAAGGGTATAATAATCCAAGTGAAGAATTTGATAATCCATATAAATCAAATACAGCAACAGCAACTATAACAGCTAGTTATAAAAATCCAGCACCAGTAGTAACGAGTTCAGGATTTGATGTAACAGTAGGAAAATACATAACAACACCAAGTTATAGATATGTAGTATCAAAACAAAAGCCATTAAGAATATATAATGGTTTAAGTGATGAAGAAACAGATGATACATATCAAGTAAGATGGGAAGTATATACAGGAACAAATGGTGAATCAAGCGGAATAGTAATGAAAGAGACAAAAGATGGAGAAGAGCAAGGGGTAGATAAATTTATAAAAACAGATTCAAGTAAAGAAAGTATGGAAAATGTAACTACTAATGTAGGAATAGCTTTTTCTGGAGCAGATAGCTTATTAAAAGAAGATGGCTGGATAAAAGTATATGATGAGGATACAGGAGATTTATTAGTAACATTTACAAAAGACAATTGGAATAATTATTCATCAAGTAATCCATATAAATATGAATTACCAGTAAAACATATAAGAGTAGAGACAAGTGCAACAAATGCAAGCCAAAGAATGTATGTATATAATATAAAAGAATTAGATGATGAATATATTACGACTAATTATACAAGAGAACAATTTGATAATTTACAATATATAGAGTCAACATTAGTAGGATATATGAATGGAGAATATGCTGGTACAGATAGTCATAGAGCAAATTATGAAGCACCATATTCAATAGCTGATATTGGAATAAGCAATAACACAATATCAACACAAAGTACAGAAAAGAATGAAAAATTAACAATAACAGCAAGATATAATAGCTTAGCAAACCAAGTAGGGTGGGTAGATGGAAGTTTTGTAGTAAAACTACCAGAAGAAATAATAGATGCCCAAATAAATGATGTACAAATAAATAACAGTGCAGTTTCTATAACAAGTTATGAGTTAGTAGAACAAAATGGAGTAAAATTAATAAAAATAAATACAAAGAATAATAATGATACTCCACAAACATATAGTATAACAGTAGATGTTGATATAACACCAGACCCAAGAGTTGCAACAGTAACAAAGAACATAGAATTATATGCAACAAATGAAGAAGCAAGTGATTATTATTATAATGCAAATGATACTTATGATGTAAATGATAACTTAAATACGGAAGAAAAAGTAAACTATGATACAGCAAGTTTAAGTATGGTTTCTCCTAATAGTTTATTAACAAACCAAGTAGGAAGTAATTATGATGATAAAGGAAGCCAAGTAGTATCACCAGAAGTTGCAGACATTAAACCAGTATATGGAATAGTAGACCAAGAAAGTGAAGAAAAAGAGGCAACAATAGGGGTACAAGTAAGAAATAATTATGGAAGCACAATAAGTGATATACAAATATTAGGTAAAATACCATTTGAAGGTAATACTTATGTAATAAGTTGAGGAGACTTAGGAAGTACATTTACAACAAAGATGACAAATGCAGGAATAACAGTTCCAGAAGAATTACAACAATATGCAACAGTATATTATTCAGAAAATGAGAATACAGATAGAGATTTAAGCAAAGCCGAAAATGGTTGGAAAACAGCAGAAGAAGTAACAGACAAAACAGGAATCTTAAATGAAAAAGAAGCAACAATAACAAATACAATGGTAAAAATACCATCAACAGTAATAGTAAAATATGTGGATAAGAACACAGGAGAAGAAATATCAGATGAAAAAGAGAAAGAAGGAATAATAGGAGACCCATTTGATGTAACAGATGATGTAAAAGACATAGAAGGATATACATTAGTAGAAGAGCCAGAAGAAAAGATAGGAACATATACACCAGAAGTACAAGAAAAGATATACTATTATGCAAAGAATACAAGTGTATTAGTAAAATATCTAGAAAAAGATGATACACCATAAGATGATGCAGATAATAAAGTATTAGCAGAAGAAGAGTTAATTGAGGGTTATGAAGGAAAAGATTATACAACAGAAAAGAAAGATATAGATAATTATACATTTGTAGAAGACACAGAAAATACAGAAGGAAAGATGGCAAGAGAGCAAATAGTAGTAGTATACTATTATTCAAAAGATACAAAAGTAGTAGTTAAGTACCTAGAAAAAGATAATACACCAGAAGATAATAGTGATAACCAAGTATTATCAGATGAAGTAGAGATTTCTGGATATGTAGGACAAGACTATGCAACAACAGAAGAAACAATACCAGGATATACATTTATAGAATCTACAGAAAATACAGAAGGACAAATGACAGAAGATGAAATAGAAGTAATCTACTATTATGCAAAAGATACAAATGTAATAGTAAAATACTTAGAAAAAGATAATATACCAGAAGATAATAGTGACAACAAAGTATTAGCAGAAGAAGAAATAATATCTGGATATGAAGGAAAAGACTATGAAACAGAACAAAAAGAAATAGAAAACTATACATTTGTAGAAGACACAGGAAATACAAAAGGACAAATGGAGAAAGAGCAGATAGAAGTAATATACTATTATGCACAAAACACAAAAGCAAAAGTAGAACATATAGATAGAGAAACAGGAGAAATCCTAAAAGAAGAAACAGAAGAAGGAAAAGTAGGAGACTTATTTGATACACATGCAGAAGATTTTGAAGGATATGTATTAGTAGAAGAGCCAGAAGAGCCAGATATCATAATGGATGCAACAGGAGAACAAGTAGTAAGATATTATTATGCACATGTATCAGCAGGAGTAATAGAAAAACATATAGACATAATAACAGGAGAATTACTATATAGTGAAGAACATGAAGGAAATGAAGGAGATCCATATGATATAGATTCAAAAGAATTCTCTGGATATGACTTAGTAACAGATAAGTTACCAGACAATAGTAAAGGCGAAATGAAGCGAGATGAAGTAATAGAAGTAAAATATTACTACATAAAGAAAGCAAAAGTAATAGTAGAATATGTAGATGAAACAACAGGAGAAAAAATAGCGAAAGATGAAACAATAGAAGGACATGAAAATGATAGCTATAAAACAGAGTCAAAAGATATAGAAGATTATACTCTAGTAAAAACACCAGAAAATGCAGAAGAAACAATGATAATAACAAAGAATGAAGATGGAACATATAACAATGAAATAACAGTAACATACTATTATAAGAAGATAGCAGGAGGAGTAATAGAAAACCACATAGATATAGACACAGGAAAGAAATTATATACAGAAGAACATAAAGGAAATGTGGGAGATGAATATGATATACCATCTAAAGAATTTGAGGGATATGACTTAGTAATAGAAGATGAAAATGGAAATAGTATGCTTCCAAATAATAGTAAGGGAGAAATGACAGAAGAAATAGTCGTAAATTACTATTATCAAAAACAAGCAAAAGTAAAAGTAGAGTATATAGATAAACAAACAGGAGAGAAACTAGATGAAGAAGAAATAAAAGGACATGTAGGAGATAGCTATGAAACAGAAGATAAGACATTTGATGGATATGAATTAGTAGAACAACCATCAAATAGTAAAGGAGAAATGACAGAAGATGAGATAGTAGTAAAATACTATTATGAAAGAAAAGCAGAAGTAGAAGTAAAATACATAGAAAAAGGAACAGAATATGAAGTAGCAGAAAGAGAGAAAATAAACGGCTATGTAGGAGACAAATACGAAACAGAAGAAAAAGAAGTTCCATATTACAAATTTGTAGAGAAGACAGAAAACTGGAAAGGAGAAATGGAACAAGAAAAAATAACAGTAATATACTATTATGAAAAAGAAGTATTTAATATAGGAGTAGACAAATGGGTATCAAATGTAAACATCAATGGAGTAAATAGTCCAGCGCAAGGAATAGAAGACGTAGGAGAAATATATAAAGCAGAAATATATAGAAAGAAAGTAGATACAGCAAGCATAAAAATAACATACAAGATAAGAATAACAAACAAAGGAGAAATAGAAGGAACAGTAGGAAGGTTAACAGATATAATCCCATCAGGATATAGCTTTAACCAAGATGATAATACAATCTACTTTGAGAATAATAATGGAGTATTAACAACAGATGCCTTAAAAGATGAAGTAATAAAACCAGGAGAATACAAAGAGATAGAAGTAGTACTAAGATGGAATGGAGGACAAAAGAACTTTGGACAAAAAGATAATATGGTAATGCTAACAGAATTAAATAATCCAGCAGGATATGAAGACGCAGATAAAGAAGATAATACATCAACATCAAGTATGATACTAACGGTATCAACAGGATTAGATAAGAACGATAAGATAATAATGATAGCGGTAATCCAAATAGTATTAACAGTAACAGCGGTATTATTACTAGTCTACAAAAAAGAATACTTAAAATAAAAAAATAGTGTTGTAAGAAAAAAAGAGCTCAAATTATTAGATTAAAAGTTTAATAAGGAGAGTTCTTTATTATGTTTTAAAAAATCTACTAATCGTATATATAGGGATAGAAGAGTTTTAGGGGAAAAGAGGTGTATTTTGAAAAAAATGTCATAAAAATGTAATTAAAATGTAAAATAAGATTTTTATGTCCAAGAATATGAAGAGCCGTAAAAGTAAAGAAAGTGAAGGAGTAAAGAGGGAAAAGTTGCCATTTACAATTAAATTTGTATCATTTAAAATTAAAGTAATATATTAATAATAAAGTATAGAAGGTGGAGATTACATGAGAAAGAGGAACGATAAAAGCTTTGGGGCTGTAAAGAGAGAGAGCTATAGTTTAAAAACCAGAGGTACAAAAGCAAAGAAAGTAATCAAAAATGGAATAAAAACGAGGTCAATGCTAGTATTTTTAATATTAGCATTATTATGCGTGTCTGTAGTTTTGGCAAATCCAAAAGCAAGACAAACGATTTTAAATTCAATAAGTGGAAATATAGAAAATGCAAATGAGTCAAATGCAGTTGTAAGTGATGCAACAATAATAAGCACCAAAACAGGAACTGGACCATGGGATTCAGATGACCAACCAGGAAATGATAGTTCTGAAAATAATAACATAGTTCGTTCATTTGACCAAGTAACATGGACAGTGGATTTAACAATGAATTCAAAAGATAATAAAGCGATAGCTGGTTCTAAGATAAATGTAGAGGCAACAGTACCAGATACATTAGCAAACTTAGTAAAATGGGATTTATCTTCAATGTCTTGGATACAAAATGGACAAGTAAGTAGTGATGGAAGAACAGTAACAGGAAGTTATACAGTAGCAGATACGGAGACATCATCTTCTGCTAAGCAAACTCTAGTATTTGTTTTACAAGTTTATGGAGCTGGAAATGCAACGGAAATAATACCTACTTTTAATTTTAATATAGATGAAAATAGTGATACAGAGAAAGCTACAGTAACAGCGGAAAAAGTAATAGTAAGTGCAAAGGGAAAGTATAATGTACAACTTGTAGAAAATAGAAATTTAAATAAAAGAGTTTTAGATTTAAATTATGCTGAACAATCAATTGATGGAAGAGCATATGGATATGCTTTTATTTTACAATTATATAATGATAGTCCATCAAAAGGATTGAAAGGTGTAGAATATCCAAAAGGCGATATAACGTTTGATATTGACTTAAAATTGGAAAGAACTAAATTTGGCTCAACTGAACGAGAAGATATAACAAAAGATAGTGTACTTTTATGGAATTATAAAGTTAATTATGGAACGCCAATTATTGCAAATAGAGATATGAATTTTGGAGCAGGAAGTAGCTCTCTTTATGGAAATGCATCTCAAGATGCACCAATTGGCATAAAAAATGATGACAGAAATTGTAGTGTATATAATTCTGGAAATATATTAATGCAACAGAATGAAAATAAAATAAAAGTAACAGTAAATAATTATTCATTTGATGGAATATTTCCAAAAGGTATAGATATTTACACGCAAAATGTATATTCAGATAATATTGGATGTTTTAGTGTAGGATATTTTCAGGTAATTATTCCAGATAATGAATCAACTACAGTAGAAGATAGGAATTACTATTTAACGATAAGTGATAGTAATTTCAAAGTGAGCTCGATAACTGAGGATAATATAACTAATCAAATGGTAGTGACAGATGATAATGTAAGTATAAATCATGTTAGATATAGTCCGGGGACATTTAATCATCATATTTATTTATGGGGTATAAATGAAGGATTATTACAATCAAGTGGTAGTGCAGGAGATTCTGTAAGAAGTATAGGTCAAGAATTATATGCAAGATCTTACATTGATATATCATGGACTAATGATTCAGATGATTATCTAAGAACTGTGGATAGATTCTTTAAGTTTGATGGAGAAGCGTTTGAAATCTCTGATACGCCAAGTGCTGTTGGTATGAATCATATGAAATGGAAACATTGGGTTGTAACAAAGAAAGATGGAACTAATTGGACAAGTCAAACTGATATGAATAATGGTAAAATAGAAGATATGAATTTATATGAACATCTAGCTGATATACCAGAGGGATATATTTGTATAGGGGTATATATAGAATCACAAGGTGGATATATTGAGGTACCAAGTAGGTTTGATGCTCAATTCTTTAATATTAGGCTTAAGGTAAAAGATAGTGCAAAAATAAATACAACGTATGCTTTTACAGAGACAAGTAAGTATTGGAGACAAGCATTAGATAGAAGTATATATAATCAAGAAAGATTGGATTCATATGATACATATCCAACATCAACATGGCATCAAGAAAATGAAAACTATATAAAAACAGAATATGATGCAAATGGTAATATAGTACCAGGAACACATAGTGGAGGATTTAGAGCTGGACAATCAGTTTTAATAGTAGGAGCAAACCTTCATGGAGATATTAAAGCTATTGATAGTTCTAAATCAGAAAAAGTAAACTATGATTTAGGGAAAAATGAAAATATAGTTACATATAGTGTAGAACCACAATTGGATGTAAATCCTAATTTAAGTTCACAAATAAGTAATGTAACATTAAAAAATGAAGTAACAATACCAAAAGGATTAGAGTATATACCTGGAAGTAGTAAAAGGGGAGAAAATAGTTATACAGAACTAGAGATAACTAAAAATAGTGATGGAAGTACTACATTAGTATGGTACATATATGGAGTAACAAGTGGTCAAGCAATAACACCAATAACTTTTAATGCAAGCATAGATAATGAAACAGCTAATGGAACACAATATCAAGCAAAATTTGTAGTATCAGAATTAATTGGTAGTGATGGAATAAGTAAAATAGGAAATAACTTAATAACAAAGAGAACATCAACGGTATCAATAAATATAATAAACTTAGAGAGTCATAGGTTATACAAAGAAGTAGAAACACCAATAATTGAGAAGAATGGAGATGTAACATTTAAAATAACTTATGAAAATAAAACAGAAACAGCAGTGCCAGATTTTCAAATGTTAGATATCTTACCATATAATGGAGATAACAGAGGAAGCAACTTTAATGGAACATATACATTAAAAAATATAAATGTAAAACAAACATCAAATGGAGCCGATAAAGGAATAGATAATTTGAAGATTTATTCAACAAATTCTGATAATGTAAAAGGAATGACTGCCAAAGATACAGGAATAGGAACGGATAGTATATGGGAGAGTATTTCTAATGGAGATGTAAATAAGCAATCAAAAGGAATTGCAATAAAAGGAGAAGTACCAGGAAATACAAAAATAGAAGTAACTGTAACACTTGCTACAAACGGAAATAGTGCAAATGATGTTTATTCAAATAATGTAATGGCACAAGTATATAGTAATTCAGAACAAATGCAGTCATCAGCAGTAACAGCAAGAGTAGTAAATAGATATATAGAAGGAAAAGTATGGCAGGATAGTAATACAAATGGAGTAATAGATGATGGGGAAAAATATTTAGGTAATATTACATTAAAATTAATAAATACATCAAATAATAGTGAAGTAGCAAAAACTACAACAAATGAAAATGGAGAATATAGCTTTAATGATTTAGCAAAAGGAAAATATAAAGTAGCAATAGAAGTAGATGGAACATACTATTATATAACAGAAAAAGAAGTAGGAACAAATGTAGAGATAAATAGTAAATTTAATGAAGAAACAGAAGAAACAGATGAGATAACAAGACTAGATAGCTTACAAAGTCCAGTATTAGTAGAGGAAAATGTAAATGCAGGATTAGCAATAAAGAAAATAGAAATACCAGTAACAAAGCAATGGAATGATAATAATAATGAAGCACAAAAGAGACCAGATGGAATAATAGCAGTAATAAAAAACGGAACAACTGAAGTAACAAAACAAGAATTAAATAATAGTAATAATTGGAGATATACATTTACAGGATTACCAAAATATGATGATAACTTAAAAGAAATAAATTATACAGTAGAAGAACAAGAAAAGAATTCAGGAGACTTATATTTCTATACAAAAGGACAAGCAAGTGGAAGTATAACAAATGGATATACAATAACAAATACATTTAGTGTACCAGATGAGAAGGTACAAGTACAGGTAACAAAAATATGGGATGATAATGGAAACACAGCAGGAAAAAGACCAACAAGTATAACATTAAAATTAACAGGAAGTGATGGAAAAGAATATACACAACAACTAAGTAGTAATAATGCAGAATCAGGAAATGCAAATAACTGGACATATACATTTATGGAATTACCAAAATACGATAGATTAGGAAATGAAGTTGTATATACATTAAGTGAAGAAGCAACAGGAAGTATATTCTATACAGAAGGAAATACTGTAGTAGACCAAGATACTAAGACAATCACAAATACATTCCAAGTACCAGATGAAACAGTAGAAGTACCAGTAACGAAAGTATGGAATGACAATAATAATGAAGCTCAAAAGAGACCAGAAAGTGTAACAATAAAAGTAACAGGAAATGGACAAGAATATACACAAGAAATAAATGTAAGCAATAAAGGACAAGACGATAATACATGGACATATACATTTACATTACCAAAATATGACGCAAATGGAAATGAGATAGAATATGCAGCAGATGAAGAAGATTCAAGGAATATGTTCTATAGTAAAGAAAATGTTACAGGAGATATGGAATCTGGATATACAATAACAAATAGATTTGTAGTACCAGATGATAAAGTAGAATTAACAGTAAATAAGGTATGGCAAGATAATGAAACACAAACACAAAGAAGACCAGAAGTAATAACAATAAATATAATAGGAGAAAACAATAAAGTAGTACAAAGTTATGACTTAAAAGTAAAAGAAGAAACAAGCCATACATTTACAGACTTACCAAAATATAATAGCTTAGGAAATGAAATAAACTACACAGTAGAAGAACAAGAAAAAAATATAGACGACTTGAAATTCTACACAGGAAGTGTAGGAGATGTGGAAAGCACAGATGAAAATAGCAAAGAAGTAACAATAACAAATACATTTATAAGGCCAGAAGATAAAGTAAATATAATAGCAAACAAAGTATGGAATGATAATGAAGAACAATCAAATAGAAGGCCAGAGTCAATAATCTTAGTAGTAAAGAATGGAGACCAAGAAGTAGAAAGTAAAGAAGTAAATAGTACTAACTTAATAGAAGGAACAACAAATAAATGGTCAGTAGAATTTACAGGACTAGATAAGTATGATGAAAATGGACAAGAAATACAGTATACAATAGAAGAGAAAGAAAAGACAGAAGGAGATTTACACTTCTATCAAGCAGAAGAAAATAATGTAGCAGTAGAAGATAATCAAGCAACAATAAGAAATGACTTTGTAAGACCAGAAGATACAACGTCTGTAACAGTAACAAAGAATTGGAATGATAGTAATAATGTAAATGGAAGAAGACCAACATCTATAAAATTACAAGTAAAAAATGGAGAAAATGTAGTATCTGAGCAAGAAGTAAGTGCTAAAAATAACTGGACATATACATTTACAGACTTACCAAAATATGATGACAATGGAAAAGAAATAGAATATACAGTAGCAGAAGCAGAAGTAAATAGTGGAGACTTGAAGTTCTATACAAATGACAATGTATCTGGAGATATGACAAGTGGATATACAATAACAAATACATTTAAAGTACCGGATGAAAAAGTAAGTTTAACAGTAAACAAAGTATGGAAAGATAATGCAGTGCAAAGTCTAAGAAGACCAAAAGTTATTACAATAAATGTATTAGGAGAATCTGGTGTAGTACAAAGTTATGACTTAAATGTAGCAAGTGAAACAAGCCATACATTTACTGACTTACCAAAATATAATAAAACTACTGGTAAAGAAATAACATACACAGTAGAAGAACAAGAAAAGAATCCGGGAGACTTAAAGTTCTATACAAGTTCTATTTCAGGAGACATGAATACTGGATATACAATAACAAACACATTTAAAGTACCAGATGAAAAGGCAAATGTTGTTGTAACAAAAGTATGGGAAGACAATAATAATGAAGCTAATAAGAGACCAACAAGTATTAAATTATTGTTAAAGAACGAAACAAAAACACTAAGAGAACAAGAAATAAGTTCTAATGATGCAGAAGAAGGAAATACAAATACATGGACATATGAATTTACAGACTTAGATAAATATAATTCAAATGGACAAGAAATTGTATACACAGCAGATGAAGCAGAAATAAATAGTGGAGACTTACAATTCTATAATAAGAAAGTAAGTGGAACAACAATAACAAATACATTTACACAAGATACAACTAAAGTTGAAGTAACAGTAAATAAGGTATGGGTAGATACAGAAGCTCAAGAAGCAAGAAGACCAGAAAGTGTAGTAATTGTATTAAAAGCAAATGGAGAAGAAATTAATAGAGCAGAAGTAAGTGGAGAAAATCAAGAAGATAAAGATAATTGGTCATATACATTTAAAGATTTACCAAAATATGATGAGTTTAATAATATAATAAACTATACAGTAGATGAAGCAGAAGCAAATAAGGGAGATTTAAAATTCTATAGTAAAGCAATAGATGGAACAACAATAACAAACACATTTACAAGACCAACAGAAACAATAAGTATAGAAGTAAATAAAAAATGGGAAGACCAAGAAAACAGATATGAAAAGAGACCAGTATCAATAAAATACCAAGTAAAAAATGGAGAAGAAGTAGTAGCAGAAAAGATAGTAACAAATAAAGATAACTGGGAATACACATTTGAAGGATTAGATAAATACAACGAAGAAGGACAAGAAATTACATATACAGTAGATGAGCAAGAAGTAATCTCAGGAGACTTATACTACTATGAAAAGACAGCAGGAGAAGTAACAGATAAAGCAGGAAGTGTAAATGTAAAAGAAGCAACAGTAACAAACACAATGGTAAAAATACCATCTACAGTAGTAGTAAAATATGTTGATAAAAATACAGGAGAAGAGATATCAGAAGCAAAAGAAAAAGAAGGAATAATAGGAGAAGAATTTGATGTAACAGAAGATGTAAAAGAAATACCAGGATACACACTAGTAGAAGAGCCAGAAGAAAAGAAAGGAACATATACGTCAGAAGTACAAGAAAAAATCTACTATTATGCAAAAAATACAAAAGTAATAGTAAAATACTTAGAAAAAGATGAAACAGAAGAAGATAGTGATAATAAAGTATTATCAGAGCAAATCGAAATGTCAGGATACGAAGGAGAAGGTTATGCAACAAATAGTAAGCAAATAGAAGGATATACATTAGTAGCAACAAAAGGAAACTTAAGTGGAACAATGACAAGAGAAGAGCAAGTAGTAGTATACTATTATGCAAAAAACACAAAAGTAATAGTTAAGTATTTAGAAAAAGATGATACACCAACAGATACAAGTGATAATAAAGTATTATTACCAGAAAATACAATAGAAGGATATGTAGGAAAAGAATACAAAACAACAGAAGAAGTAATACCAGGATATACATTAGTACAAAAAACAACAAACTATGAAGGAGTAATGACAGAAGATGTAATAGAAGTAGTGTACTATTATGCAAAAAATACAAGTGTAGTAGTAAAATATCTAGAACAAGATGATACACCAGATAATAATGATGATAATACAGTATTAGCAGAAGAGATTGTAATTTCTGGATATGAGGGAAAATCATATGAAACAGAGAAGAAAGATATAGAAAACTATACATTTGTAGAAGATACAGAAAATACAAGTGGAACAATGACAAAAGAACAAATAGAAGTAATTTACTATTATGCACAAAATACAAAGGCAAAAGTACAACATATAGATAGAGAAACAGGAAAAATCTTAAAAGAAGAAACAACAAACGGAAAAGTAGGAGACTTATTTAAAACACATGCAGAAGACTTTGAAGGGTATGTATTAGTAGAATCACCAGAAGAACCAAACATCATAATGGATAAGACAGGAACACAAATAGTAAAATACTATTATGCACATGTATCAGCAGGAATAATAGAAAAACATATAGATGAAATAACAGGAGAATTACTATATAGTGAAGAACATAAAGGAAATGAAGGAGACCCATATAACATACCATCAAAAGAATTTGCAGGATATGATTTAGTAACAGATAAGCTTCCAGAAAATAGTGAAGGAACAATGTTAAGAGATGAGGTAATAGAAGTTAAATACTATTACATAAAGAAAGCAACAGTAGTAGTAAAATATGTTGATGAAAATACAGGAGAAGAAATAGCAAAAGAAGAAACAATAGAAGGACATGAAAATGATAGCTATGAAACACAAGAAAAACAAATAGATGACTATAATCTAGTAAAAACACCTGAAAATGCAAGTGGAACAATGGTAATAACAAAGAATGAAGATGGAACATATAACACAGAAATAGAAGTAATATACTACTATAAGAAAATAGCAGGAGGAGTAAAAGAAAACCACATAGATATAAATACAGGAAAGAAATTATACACAGAAGAACATAAAGGAAATGTGGGAGATGAATATGAAATACCATCAAAAGAATTTGAAGGATATGATTTAGTAACAGAGAGATTACCAGATAATAGTAAGGGAACAATGACAGAAAAAGAAATAGAAGTAAATTACTATTATGAAAAACAAGCAAAAGTAAAAGTAGAGTATATAGATAAACAAACAGGAGAAAAACTAGATGAAGAAGAAATAAAAGGACATGTAGGAGATAGCTATGAAACAGAAGAAAAAGAATTTGATGGGTATGACTTAGTAGAAAAACCATCAAACGATAAAGGAGAGATGAAAGAAGAAGAGACAGTAGTTAAGTACTATTATGCAAGAAAAGCAGAAGTAGAAGTTAAATACTTAGAAAAAGGAACAGATTATGAAGTAGCAGAAGGAAGTACACTAAATGGATATGTAGGAGACAAATATGAGACAGAACAAAAAGAAATACCATATTATAAATTTATAGAGAAAACAGAAAACTGGAAAGGAAATATGAGCCAAGAGAAGATAACAGTAATATACTACTATGAAAAAGAAATATTCAATTTAGGAGTAGACAAATGGGTATCAAATGTAAATATCAATGGAATAGGAGGAGCAGCACAAAACATAGGAAACAAAGATGAAATCTATAAAGTTGATATATACAGAAAAGATGCAAATACAGCAAATGTAAAAGTGACATATAAGATAAGAATAACAAATAAAGGAGAAATAGAAGGAACAGTAGGAAGGTTAACAGATATAATCCCATCAGGATATAGCTATAATAAAGAGGATAATGAAATCTATTTTGAAAACAATAGTGGAGTATTAACAACAGATGCCCTAAAAGATGAAGTAATACAACCAGGAGAATACAAAGAAATAGAAGTAGTATTAAGATGGACAGGAGGAGAAGGAAACTTTGGGCAAAAAGATAATATGGTAATATTAACAGAATTAAATAATCCAGCAGGATATGAAGACATAGATAAAGAAGATAACGCTGATACTTCAAGTATGATAATAACAGTAGCAACAGGACTAGACAGAAATGATAGAATAGCAATAATAGGAATAGTTCAAATAGTACTAGTAATAACAATAGGATTATTACTAAGTTATAAGAAAAAAGAAAAACATCAAGACAAATAGCAAAAACAAAGATAAATGTCGCATGAGATAATTCTTGTGCGACATTTAAATTAGATATATATCAAAGTTTTTTATTATACTTATTTCCATCACTAATAGTATTATTTATATTTTAATTTATTTTGTAATATGATTAATTTTTCGAGAAAGTATTGCATAATAAAATAATTTATGGTATTATTTGTAAAGCAATTATGTAGCTATGTAATTTTAGAATCAAATTATATTAATCATATTAAATTATATAAAAATAATTCAAATATATTTAAAGTCAAAGAAATTCCAAATTTAAATAAAAAGTTTTTAATTTTAATGCTTATTAACAAGCTCTTAAATATGAGTGTTTATTAAACTTGTTAAAAATTAATTAGAATCTATAAATTTTATTAGAAATATCAAAAATAATAATTTTTATTCAAAATTATAAAATCTAAAAAAATCCAATAAAGAAAGAAAAAGTTAGGAAAAAAAAGAAATAAAAAGAAAAAGTAAAACATTTACTAATAAAACAACTTGATTTTAAAAGTAAAACACATTATAATAGGAGGAAATATATGAAAAGTAAAAAAGAATTAAGAGATAAAGAAAAAAGAGATAAGGAAAAAGAAAATAAAGGAGAAAAGGAAAGAAAAAGAAGATATAAAGTACATGATAGTATATTTAAAGAAGAACTAGAAGATAAGGAAGAATTTAAAGATTTTCTAAAAGATTTTACAGGATATGAGTTAGAAGAAAAAGATATAGAGCAAAGTAATCCTGAATATAGAACAGCAATAGGATTTAATGGAAAATGTATAGATATATTATATAAAGTAGTAGGAGAAGAAACATATATAGTAGTAGAGCATCAAAGTACAATAGATTATGCAATGAGTGAAAGAATAACAGAATATTGTATGGCGATAATAGAAAGTAGAAAAAAATATATGAAACTAAGTAAAGAAAGAGAGGCACCAGTAATAATACCATATGTATTAAATACAAATAAAAGGAAATGGAATGCAACGAGAACAATAAAGCAAAAAGAGGATAATAAATATAGATTTCCAGTATTAACATATCCAAAATATAATGTAATAGATATACATGATTATACAATAGAAGAATTACTAAATAAAGGAACAGGAGTATCATTTGTAATGGCAATAGAAAAAGCAAAGACAAAAGAGCAATTAGAAGAGTTAATGACAAAATTAGAAGAAAAAGAATTAAATGAAAGACAAAAAAGGGCATTATATTTAGTAATAATAAATTCAGAGGAATTATTATCATATATACCAAAGAAAGAGCAAATGAAAGCAAAAGAAATAATGGAAAAAATAATGAAAGGAGAAGAGGAAGATATGGAACAATTAGATTTTACGAAAACAGTAATAAGAGTAATGAAAGAAAAAGACAAAAAAATGAAAGAAAAAGATGAGAAAATGAAAGAAAAAGACGAAAAAATGAAAGAGAAAGATGAAATAATAAAACAAAAAGAAGCAATAATAAAAGAAAATACAGAAGAAAAAGAAAAGAGTATAATTCAATTAATTAAAAAAATGGTAAAAAATAAAGTAAAAGATGAAGATATAATGGACTATTTAAATATAGACCAAAAACAATTGAAAAAATACAAACTACAAATAACATAAATAAAGTAAATTAAAATAATAAAGAATCAGAAAAAGCTCTGGTTCTTTATGTTCAAAAAGACAATTATTCTCAAATTAAATTAATTGCCAGTTATGCTAGTATATTTGAAAATTGTTTTAAAAAACTTTTCCAAATTAGGAGAATCAATAATCTTAACAAGTTTTTAAAAGTTACAATTTGCTCTTTTCCTATTGATATTTTATCTTATTTATTATAAAATAAGCGCAGCAATAAAAAAGGAAAAGTGGTAAAATATGAAAAATTATTATGAATTGTTAGAAGTAAACCCAAAAGCTTCAAAAGAAATAATAGAAAAAGCCTATAGAGTGTTAGTAAAAAAATATCATCCTGATTTATATCAAGGAGATGAAAAATTAATAGCACAAAAGAAAGTACAAGAATTGAATGAAGCATATCACGTACTTTCAGACAATTTTCTAAGAGAGCAATATGATATAGAATTAGAAAGAGAAAAAGAAAATAAATATAATAATATAAGCTATGAAACTAGTAGAAGAAAAAATAATGTAAGACAAGAAAGTAATGTAGCCGAAAATTATGAAACTCAAGAAAGACAACACAAAGTAGGAACATTTATGTCATTGATTGATTTATCAAAATCTATTTTCTCAAATAGACCTAGGAGAAGAGAAAAAAGAAAATTACAAAAAGAAGACAAAATGGCAGCAGTAATAACATTCGTAATAGTAGTTATATTAGGTATAATATTATGGTTTATACCAGCAACAAATGGATTTCTAAGAAGTTTAATACCATTCTAAAAAGAGGCGAAAAATATGTATTATGCAGATATAAAAAAAGCAGATGTAGCAAATGGAGTAGGAGTTAGAGTATCAGTTTTTGTAAGTGGGTGTACACATCATTGTAAAGACTGTTTTAATAAACAGGCTTGGGATTTCCATTATGGAAATGAGTTTACAGAAAGAGAAATAGAAAAAGTAGTAAATCTAATGGACCATTCATATGTATCAGGACTAACATTACTTGGAGGAGAACCATTTGAACATGTAAATCAACAAGGATTATTACCATTAGTAAAAAAAGTAAAAGAAAAATTCCCAAATAAAAATATATGGTGTTATTCAGGATATACATTTGAAAAAGACATTATAGAAAGAATGTGTAAAGAGTGGAAAGAAACGCCAGAATTATTGTCATATATAGATGTTTTAGTAGATGGAGAATTTCAAGAAGATAAAAAAGATATAAAATTAAAATTCAGAGGTTCAAGTAATCAAAGAATAATAGATGTAAAAAAATCATTAAAAAACAATAAGACTGTTCTTTTTGATGTATAGCTATTGACAAAATGTGCTAATTTATGTATAATGTTAACGTTATAAGGGTTATCCCACATACCGTTTTGTATGGACCGGAAGGAGGGGGAATAAAAAATGTCAGAGATAAAAGTTAATAATGGTAATATAGAAGATGCTTTAAAAAGATTTAAAAGACAATGTGCTAGAAATGGAGTTCTTCAAGAAGTTCGTAAAAGAGAACACTATGAAAAACCTAGTGTAAAAAGAAAGAAAAAATCAGAAGCAGCAAGAAAAAGAAAATTTAATTAGAAAAATAAGTTGGGAGTAAGGGAATTTATACTTCCAATTTTTTTTATTTTTCCGTTTTAAAAAAGAGATTATGGTATATAATAAAAAAGAAAAAGGAGGAGAAAAGAATGGATTGTAAAAAACAAGAAATAAAAAAAGGAATTAAACTTCATGTTATAAGAACAGATAAATTTAAAACAAATTTAATGGCTGTATTTTTAACAACAAAATTAACAAGAGAAAATGTAACAAAAAATGCACTAATATCAATGGTTTTAAGAAGAGGAAGCAAAACAATGAAAACACAAGAAGAAATAAGTAAAAGCATGGAAGAAATGTATGGTGCAATATTTGATTGTGGATTAGATAAAACAGGAGATAATCAAGTATTAAAATTCTATATAGAATCAATAAATGATAATTACTTGCCAAAACATAATGAAAATATATTAGAAAAAAGTGTTAGAAATTTATTAGAAATAGTATTTAATCCATATATAGAAAATGAAGGATTTAAAGAAGAATATGTAGAACAAGAAAAACAAAATATAAAACATAGAATAGAAGGAAAAATAGACAATAAAGCAAGATATGCAAATGAAAGATGCGTAGAAGAAATGTTTAAAAACGAGCCATTTGGATTATATAAATTTGGATATGAAGAAGACCTAAAAGACTTAAATGGAAAAGAATTATATAAATATTATCAAGAATTAATAAATACATGTAAAATAGATATATTTATATCAGGTGACTTAAAAGAACAAGATGAAAAATTAATAGTAGAAGATGAAAATATAAAAGGTTTAAAAGAAAGAGAGCCAGTTTTTGAAATGCCTAAAATAGAAAAAAGAGAAGTAAAAAAAGAAAATGTCGTTACAGAATCAATGGAAGTAACACAAGGAAAACTAGTATTAGGTTTAGATGTTAATATAGAAAATGAAGAACAAAAATATATAGTACTTCTTTATAATAGTATCTTAGGAGGTTCTGCTAATTCAAAATTATTCCAGAATGTAAGAGAAAAAGCACATTTAGCATATGTAGCATCATCTAGTTATCTAAGATATAAAAATGTAATATTCATAAATTCAGGAATAGAAATATCAAATTATGAAAAAGCGTTAGAATTAATAAGAGAACAAATAAAAGAAATTAAAGAAGGAAACTATAGCGAACAAGATATAGAAGATAGTAAAAAAGGAATAGTATCAGCAATAAAAACAATATATGATGAACAAGATACAGCAATAATGTATTACTTTGGACAAGAATTATCAGGAAGCAACGTATCTGTTGAAGATTATATTAAAAAAATGGAAAATATTAAAAAAGAAGAAATTTTAGATATTGCTAAAAATGTAATGATAAACACAATTTATTTTTTAAAAGATTAAAGTAAAGGAGTTTAAAGTATGCAGATAATAGATAATTTAAAAATAAAAGAAAAATTATATATTGAAAAATTAGAAAATGGACTTACTGTTATGATAGTACCAAAAGCAAAAATGCAAAAAAAATATATGATATGGGGAACTAATTATGGCTCAAATGATAACAAATTTATAGCACCAGGAGAAGAAAAAATAACAGAAGTACCAAAAGGAGTTGCACACTTTCTAGAACATAAAATGTTTGAACAAGAAAATGGAACAAACAGTTTAGATACATTAACAGCATTAGGAGTTAATGCAAACGCATATACAACAAATGACCATACAGCATATTTATTTGAATGTACAGATAATTTCTATGAAGCAATGGATGAATTAATGGATTATGTGCAACATCCATATTTTACAGATGAAAATGTAGAAAAAGAAAAAGGAATAATAGGACAAGAAATTAGAATGTATGATGACTATCCAGAGTGGAGAGTATACTTAAACACAATGGAAGCAATGTATCATAATAATCCAATAAAAATAGATATAACAGGAACAATAGAAACAATAAGTAAAATAGATAAAGATATTTTATATAAATGTTATAACACATTTTATCATCCATCAAACATGGCAATGGTAATAGTAGGAGACTTTAAACCAGAAGACATGATAGAAGAAGTAAAGAAAAGATTAATAAAAAAAGAGCCATGTGGAGAAATAAAAAGAATATATGAAGAAGAGCCAGAAGAAATAGTAAAAGAAAAGATAGAACAAAAATTAGAAGTGAGTGAGCCATTATATACAATAGGAATAAAAGATAAAGTTACAACAAACAAAAAGGAATTAGTGAAAAAAGACCTTTGCATTGGAATTCTACTTAATTTATTATTAGGAAGAAGTTCTAATTTATATAAAAAATTATATCAAGAAGGAATAATATATGGAGGGCCAAGTTTAGATTATGAATTTGGCAATACTTATGCACATATATTAATATCAGGACAAGCAAGTAGTCCTAATAAAGTATATGAAGAATTTATTAAACAAGTAGAAGAATTTAAAGAAAAAGGAATAAATGAAGAAGATTTTAATCGTATAAAGAAAATGATATATGGAAGTTATGCAAGAGAATATAATGATGTACAAGATATTGCAAGAATGTTCTTATCAGATTATTTTAAAGGAATATGTAGTTTTGATTATTTAGAAGAAATAGAAGAAATAAATATCAATTCTATAAATCAAATGTTAAAAGATGTATTTAAAAGAGATAAAATGGTACTTTCTATTGTAAAAAATTAGAAATAAAAAATGTAAGAAAAACAGCAATTATAAAATAAAAATTATAATGCTGTTTTTTTATGTTTTTTAATGTCGAAAAATGTAAAAATATGTCATACGAAAATTGACAAAAACACTTGAAAATACTTGACTTGAGAAAATTTATGTGGTAACTTATATTTATACCAAAGATAATAAATAAAAAGGAGAGATTAGTATGTTAAATGATGAAATTTGTAAATTAAGAGATAAATTAAATAAAAGTATTGAAAAAGGAGAAGATTATAGTGTAATCTATGAACTTAGTGTGCAATTAGATGAATTAATTGCAAAATACTATAACGATTTAAAAAATAATAAAAAAAAACTAGCATGGATAGCACTATAAAGTAAAACCCTCTAAATATATTTAGGGGGCTTTGTTATGTGCTTTGTAAAAATAATCCAAAGTATTACTTGAAAAAATAAGCAATATATAATATAATAACTAAACTAATATAACCTATATCTATAATTAGATGAGGTTCTAAAGTTTAAAAGGTTGTGACTAAAATGAACACAATAGTATTAAAATTTGGAGGAAGTTCAGTAGCAGACAACATAAAATTAAATGTTGTTGCAAAAAAAGTAATTAGCTTAAAGGAGAAAAAAGCAAAAAACATTGTAGTAGTTGTTTCAGCACAAGGAAAAACTACAGACAGATTAATCAAAGAGGCACAAGAACTATCGGCAGTGCCAAATGAAAGAGAACTAGATATGTTACTTTCAACAGGAGAACAAGTAACAATATCAAAACTAAGCATTTTATTAAACAGAATGGGATATCCAGCTGTGTCTCTAACTGGATGGCAAGCAGGGATTGAGACAAATGATGTTTATGGAAGTGCTAAAATAAAAGAAATTTATACAAAGAGAATTGAAGAAGAACTAGAAAAGGGAAAAATAGTAATAGTTGCTGGTTTCCAAGGGATAAATAGAAAAGGAGATATAACCACACTTGGTAGAGGTGGTTCAGATACCACGGCAGTTGCTTTGCAAGCAGCATTAAAAGCAGATAAATGTTATATCTTTTCAGATGTAGATGGAATATATTCAGCAGACCCTAATATGGTAACGATGGCAAAAAGGTTAGATGAAATATCATTTGATGAAATGCAAGAAATAGCAGATGCAGGAGCAAAAGTATTACATAATAGATGTATCCAAATAGGAAAGAAATTTGGAAATGATATAATTGCAAAATCTACTTTTACAGACGAAGGTGGAACTAGGGTATGCCAAGGAATTGAGACAAGAGATGTAAAAAGTAT
The DNA here is from genome assembly GCA_944387565.1 of uncultured Clostridia bacterium. Classification (GTDB taxonomy): domain Bacteria; phylum Bacillota; class Clostridia; order TANB77; family CAG-508; genus CAG-269. The sequence goes on from CALXFJ010000004.1 coordinate 21,792, forward strand.
TGTAAAAAATGACGGATTAATAACAGTAATAATGAATAACAAAAAAGGAGTAACAGCAAAGCAAGGTTATATAATATATAAGAGTTTATTAGAACAAAATATAATTGTAGAATGGTTTGAAAGAGACAGCGATTCTTTTAAATTTAGAATAAAAAAAGCAGAATTAAATAAAGTACAAACATTAGTAGATAGTAAATTTCCAGAATATGAAATTGTTTTAGAAGATTTTATTAAGCTTAGTATTGTTGGATATGGCATAATACAAGACAATGTTATATTAAATAAAACAATGGACTTACTTAACGAATATAATGTAAAAGTAATAAAGGTTAGTCTAACTCAATCTAAAATAGAAATTGTAGTAGATGATATAAAACCGGAAACATTAGAAGTATTACATAAAGAATTAATAAGAAAGGAGAGATAGATATGAAAAAAACTATCTTTAAAGGCTGTGGAACAGCTATAGCAACACCTTTTACAGAGGATGGTGTGAATTTTGATGAGTTTGGAAAATTACTAGAAGACCAAATTGCAAATGAAGTAGATGCAATTATAGTTTGTGGAACAACAGGAGAATCTGCAACAATGTCAGAAGAAGAGAAAAAAGAAGTTATTAAATTTGCAATAGACAAAGTAAACAAAAGAACAAAAGTAGTAATAGGAACAGGAAGTAATAACACAACTTCAGCTATAAAAATGTCAAAATATGCGGAAGAAGCAGGTGCAGATGCACTTTTAGTAGTAACACCATATTATAATAAAACAACACAAAAAGGATTAGTAGCACACTATAAAGCAATTGCAGAATCTGTAAGTTTACCAATTATAATGTATAGTGTACCTAGTAGAACAGGAGTAAATATAACTCCAGAAACATGTTTAGAACTTTCAAAAATAGAAAATATAGTAGCAATTAAAGAAGCAAGTGGAAATATATCACAAGTAGCTAAGATTGCTAGTTTATGCAAAGATAATTTAGATATATATTCAGGAAATGATGACCAAGTAATACCATTACTTTCTTTAGGAGGAAAAGGAGTAATTTCAGTATTATCAAATGTTATGCCAAAATATACACATGAAATGGTTCATAAATATCTAGATGGAGATGTAAAAGAAGCAAGTAAAATGCAATTAGATGTATTAGATTTAATAGATGCATTATTTTGTGAGGTAAACCCAATACCAGTAAAATATGCATTAAACTTAATGGGATATAATTTCGGAAAACCGCGTATGCCATTAATAGAATTATCAGACAGTAATAAGGAAAAATTAGAAGAAATTATGAAAAAACATAATTTAATAAAATAAGAAATAGGGAGATAGAAAATGAATGTATTAGTAAGTGGAGCAAGTGGAAAAATGGGAGATGAAGTTGCAAAAGAAATAGAAAATCACAAAGATTTAAATTTAGTATGTGGTTTTGATAAAGAAAATAGCAACGAAAAAGGATTTCCTATTTATTCTAATATAGATAATATAAAAGAAAAAGTAGATGTAATAATAGACTTTTCAGTACCACAAGCAACTTTTAAGATATTGGAATATGCTGTAAAAAATAAAGTCCCAATAGTAATAGCGACAACAGGATTTACAAAAGAAGAAATAGAACAAATAAAAGAATTCTCTAAAGAAATACCTATATTTAGAAGCTCAAATATGTCATTAGATATTAATTTAATGGCAAGAATATTACAAGAAGTAGCTAAAGTTTTAAAAGATACAGATATAGAAATAATAGAAACACATCATAATAGAAAATTAGATGCACCAAGTGGAACAGCAATTCTTTTAGCAAATGCAATAAATGAAGTATTAGAAGAAAAGAAAACATATGATTTTGAAAGAATGAAAAGAAGAGCACCAAGGAGCAAAAATGAAATAGGATTTTCATCTATAAGAGGAGGAAATATTGTAGGAGAACATACAGTATGTTTCTTTGGAGAAAATGAAACACTAGAAATAACACATAAAGCATATTCAAGAAAAGTATTCGCAGAAGGAGCTGTAAAAGCAGCAACATTCTTAGTAAACAAGAAAAATGGATTATATGATATGAAATGTCTCACTGGGGACGTTTCTAATGCGACATAATATTTAAATATAAGCAAAAATATAAAGGTAGATTTAAATACCTTTATATTTTTTGACCTTATTTATTATTAATTAATTTCTCTACAATTTGAACGGCATTACTTGCTGCACCTTTTCTTATGTTATCGGCAACAACCCAAAGATTAATTCCAGATTCAACACTTTCATCACGACGAACTCTTCCAACAAAAACTTCATCATGGCCAGTCGCATCAATAGCCATAGGATATTGATTTGTACTTGGGTCATCTACTAAAACAATATTTGGAAAACTTTTTAAAGTAGATATTAAATCATCCATATCAAATTGTTTATCAAATTCAACATTAATAGATTCAGAATGAGAATTTGAAACAGGAACTCTAACAGCTGTTGCTGTGATTTTTAAATCAGGTCTATGAAGAATCTTTCTTGTTTCATTTACCATTTTCATTTCCTCTTTTGTATATCCATTATCTAAGAATTTATCAATATGTGGTAAACAATTGTTGTATATTGGATGAGGGAATTTCTTTAATGGTTTTGAATTATCTTCATTTGCTAAATCATCTAAAGCATCTTTACCAGCACCTGATACAGCTTGGTAAGTAGAGTAAACAATTCTTTTAATATGGTATTTATCATCTAAAGCTTTAAGAGGAAGCATTGCTTGAATTGTAGAACAATTTGGATTAGCTATGATTCCTTTATTATTTAAAGCATCTTCAAAATTAACTTCTGGTACTACTAAAGGCACATCATCATCCATACGAAAATAACTACTATTATCAACAACAATTGCACCTTGACTTACTGCTATTGGAGCATATTTTTTAGAAACATCTCCACCCGCAGAAAATAGAGCGAAGTCAAAACCTTCATCAAAAGAATGCTCATTTAATTCTTCTACTGTGTAGTCCTTTCCCATAAATTTTAATTTTTCACCTGCAGATTTCTTACTTGCAAAAAGAACATATTTAGAAACAGGTAATTTTTTTTCTTCTAAAACACGAAGAAATGACCTACCCACAAGGCCTGTTGCGCCTACTACGGCAATTTTATAATTTTTCATTTTTATACCCTCCTTAAGAGTATATATGTTTAAAGGAAAATTTTAGTTAAAATTCTTCCTATATTATTTTACTACAAAATGATAAAAAAATAAATCAAAAATTAAAATTTGTAATTGATAAAGGATAATAAATGTGATAAAATATCTCTACGCAACAAAAGTTGCATTTTAAGTACCTAGTAGAAAGGTAAAAAAATGATAGTCAATGGAGTAATACCATTTGATGAAGTAAAAACACAAATTGTGATTCCAAACCCAGGAGGAAGAAAATATTTTGTAAAAGCTGAAGAAAGTGGACACAAAGAAGTACAAACTTTTACAAGCAGAATTTTTCCAAAAGAAATCACACTAAATCTTATAGGTTTTAAAAAAGCCAAAGATGGAAGTAGTTATCCAGTATATATAACAGGTGTAACAAATAAATATCTATGGCTAAAAGGACAAGTAGGATTTAGAAATGCATCTGAAATCATAAATAATATATTAAAAGAACTTCTTAAACAAGAAGGAATTCTAGAAGTAAGAAGTGTGAAACAGGAAGATTTAAAGTTATTTAAATATGGAATTGAAAAACATTCGCCGTATTGGATAGATTCTTGTAGCATTAATTACTTAGGAGGGTATGTTAATTATGTAAAGAAATGGCTAAATAATAGTTTTATAAGAGATGCATATTTATTTTATAATAATAGCAATACAAATGACCAACATTATTATGGCATGCGGGCTGTTATTGTTTTGAATCAGAAAGTAATTATTAAAAATAATAAAAAGATAAAATGGGTAGAATCATAATTAAGTAGAAAACAGACCTCTTAAATAAGAGGTCTGTTTTCTGTGAAGCGATAATTGCTAATATTTAACTTGATTTTTAAGCAAAAATATTATATAATAATTTGCCAAGTGGAGGGGAAAGTAATGCTTGTAGATAATATGGTTTTAGAAAGATTATACCAAGATGCAGGAGAAAAAAGAAAAGAAAAAGCAATAGACTATCAAAAAGCAGGAAAAGTACGAATAAAAAATGTAGAATATGAAAATAGTAGAAACTTTGAAATAAGTGCAATAGTTGTTGGAACAGATGTGTATAGAACATATATAAGTATAAAAGATGGAATAGTAGAAGATGTAAGCTGTACTTGTGAAGATTATTATAATCATTATGGAATATGCAAGCATAGCTTAGCAAGCGTAATAGAAATGCAAAAAAATAATAACTATATAGATAAATATAAAGTAAAAGAAAAAGAGGAAAAAGCAAAAACAAGAAATGTATTAAACTTAGGTAATGAATATAGGAATTTTAAACAAATAGTAAATAGTTTTTATCAAGAAGAAATAGATGGAATAGAAGAAGGAGAGGAAGGAGAAATTCCTATAAGTGGAGACATAAATATAGAACCTACAATTTACTATGATAAATTTGCAAATGACATGAAAGTCGAATTTAAAATAGGAAACAAAAGAATGTATAAAATAAAGAATTTATCAGAATTTTATACAAGAATGATGAACAAAGAATTATATAAATATGGAGAAAAACTAGAATTTATACATACGAAGTCAGCATTTAATGAAGAAAGTCAAGAACTATTAGATTTTATTATGAAATATGCAGAAATAATAAAATATGCAAACTCAAACTCAAATAGTAATTATAGATATTACGGAAAAGCATTAAGTGAAACAAGTATAATATTAGGAAATAGCGGAATAGATGATTTATTTGATGTATTAAAAGGAAAAGAAGTAGCATTTAACAAAGACTTTAAAGAAGAAAAGGTGGAATTTACAGAAGAAGAGCCATCATTAAAATTTGAGCTTAAAAAGAAACAAGATGGTAATTTTATAATAATACCAACAGAAGAAATATATGAAATTACAATATTAAAAGGGAAAAAATATAAATATGTATTAGAAAATAGAAAATTATATCGCTGTAGCAAAGAATTTGAAAAATCAAATTTAAAATTACTAGATTTATTTAAACAAAACTATATTACAGAATTAGAATTTGGAAAAAATGAATTAACAGAATTCTTTTCAGTTGTAATGCCAAGAGTAAAAAATGCAATTGAAATAGAAAAAGGTTTAAATGAAGAAATAGAAGAATATAAACCAAAAGAATTAATAGTAAAAGCATATTTAGACTTTGATAAGAATGATTATTTAGTAGCAGACGTAAAATTTTGCTATGACACAAATGAATTTAATCCATTAGATGAAACAGTAAAGATAACATTTCCAAGAAATATGGTGCAAGAAACAAAAGCTCTAAATACACTGAGAAAAACAGGTTTTATGCTAGATGTAAAAAATACGAGATTTATATTACCAAATGAAGATAAAATATATAAATTTTTAACGGAAGATATAAACTATTATATGCAAAAATTTGAAGTAATGGTAACGGAAAATTTTAAAACAAAACAAATAAGAAGCCCTAAAATGGGTAGCATAGGTGTAAAAGTAGAAAATGACTTGTTATATGTTGACTTAAAAAATATAGATATAGACCCAGAAGAATTAAAAGACATAATGGAAAAATACAAATTAAAGAAAAAATACTATAGACTAAAAGATGGAAGTTTTTTAAACTTAGAAGATAATAAAGAAGTAGAATTTTTAGACAAATTAACAACAGGAATGGATATAGACTATGAAGAAATAGAAGATGGAGAAATAAGACTTCCAGTAAATAGAACATTATATTTAAATCAATTATTAAAAAAATTAAAAGGAACAGAAATTGTAAGAAACTCAGAATATAAAGAAATAGTAAATGAACTAGATAAAGACCAATTAGAAGAAACAGCAGAAGTTCCAGAAGACTTAGCAGGAATCCTTAGATATTATCAAAAAACAGGATTTAAATGGTTAAAAATTTTAGATAAATATCATTTTGGAGGAATACTTGCAGATGATATGGGACTTGGAAAAACAGTACAAATGTTGTCAGTAATAGTAGATTATGCAAAAAATAAAGATAGAAAACCAAGTTTAGTAGTATCACCAAGTTCACTTACATTAAACTGGCAAAATGAAGTAAAAAAATTCACCAATAAATTAAAGACAATAGTAATAAGAGGAACTTTGCAAGAAAGAAAATACTTAATTGAGAATATAAAAGATTATGACTTAGTAATAACATCATATGACTTATTAAAAAGAGATATAGACATATATAAAGAAAAAGATTACCGATTTAAATATGTAATTGCAGATGAAGCACAATATTTAAAAAATAGTAATACAAAAAATGCAAAAGCAATAAAACAAATAAAAGCAGATACAAGATATGCATTAACAGGAACACCAATAGAGAACTCTCTTGCAGAATTATGGTCTATATTTGACTTTATAATGCCAGGATATTTATTTACATATAGAAAATTTAAAAACCTATATGAAACACCAATAGTAAAAGAAAATGATGAAAAAGCAATGCAAAAACTAAAAATGTTAATAGAACCATTTATATTAAGAAGAAATAAAAAAGAGGTTTTAACAGAACTTCCAGAAAAAACAGTAACAGTAATGAATAATGAAATGAACGAAGAACAAAGAAATCTATATTTAAATTATTTGGCAAGGGCAAAACAAGAATTAGCAGAACAAATAAAATTAAATGGATATGAAAATACACACATGCAAATATTAGCAGCGCTAACAAGACTAAGACAAATATGCTGCCATCCAAGTTTATTTATAGAAGGATATAAAGATGGAAGTAGTAAATTAGACCAATGCATAGAAATTATACAAGATGCAATAACAGGAGGACATAAGATATTATTGTTTTCTGGATATACATCAATGTTTGAAATAATAGAAAAAGAATTAAAGAAAAGAAATATAGTATATTTTAAATTAACGGGCTCAACAAAAGTAGATGATAGAATAAAATTGGTAGACGAATTTAACGAAAATCCGGAAATAAAAGTATTTCTAATATCATTAAAAGCAGGCGGAACAGGATTAAACCTAACAGGAGCAGATATGGTAATACACTACGACCCATGGTGGAATGTATCCACAGAGAATCAAGCAACAGACAGAGCCTATAGAATAGGACAAAAAAATAATGTACAAGTTTATAAGCTAATAACAAAAAACTCTATAGAAGAAAAAATATATGAACTACAAGAAAAGAAAGCAAAATTAGCAGACAATATGTTAGACACAAAGACAACATTTATAAACAGATTCTCAAAAGAAGAAATAATGAAACTGTTCGAATAATTGATAATTGTTCCTAACTGGTCATAGGTTTGTAAAGGAGATTAAAAATGAATAATTATATTACAGTAATTGGCGGAGGGTTAGCTGGTTCAGAAGCGGCATACCAAATAGCAAAAAGAGGAATAAAAGTTAAATTATATGAAATGAAACCTTTAAAATATTCCCCAGCACATTCTAATAAAGATTTAGCAGAAATAGTTTGTAGCAATTCTTTTAAATCTAATCTTATAACAAATGCGTGTGGATTGTTAAAAGAAGAGTTGAGAAATTTAGATTCTTTATTAATTAGAATTGCAGATGAGACCAAGGTCGCTGCAGGACAAGCTTTAGCAGTAGATAGAGAAGTATTTTCTAAAAGAGTAACTGAAGAAATTGAAAAAAATCCTTTAATAGAGATAGTACATGAAGAAATAACAGATGTCTCAAAAATCTCTAAAGAAGGAATAGTAATAATAGCAACAGGACCATTAACTTCAGATGGATTAGCAAAAGAAATAGCGAATATAACAGGTGAAGATAAGTTGTATTTTTATGATGCAGCAGCTCCGATTATTAGTAAAAGCAGTATTAATTTTGATATAGCTTTTTACGGAGATAGGTATAGTGAAGAAAAGAGAAAAGATGAAACAGAGGAAGAATGGAAAGAAAGATTAAAAGAACAAGAAGGAAAAGAACAAAGTTATATAAATCTTCCAATGAGTAAGGAAGAGTATGAAAACTTTTGGAATGAATTAGTAAATGCAGAAGTTGTAACATTACATGATTTTGAAAAAAGAGAAATATTTGAAGGGTGTATGCCAATAGAAATAATGGCTAAAAGAGGAAGAGATACATTAAGATTTGGACCATTAAAGCCAGTTGGTTTTGATGACCCAAGAACGGCTAAAAGACCATATGCTTTGGTTCAATTAAGACAAGATGATAAGCAAGCGAGTATTTATAATATGGTGGGATTTCAGACTAATTTAAAATTTGGGGAGCAAAAAAGAGTATTTAGTATGATACCAGGTTTAGAAAATGCAGAGTTTGTAAAATATGGTGTTATGCACAGAAATACATATATAAATTCAAGTAATTTATTAGATGAAACATATTGCTTAAAGAAAAATAGAAATATATATTTTTCAGGTCAATTAACAGGCGTTGAAGGATATGTAGAATCAATATCTTCAGGATTAGTTGCAGCTTTAAATGCAGTAGAAGCTTTTAATAAAAATAGAAATAAAATAACATTTTCAGAATATACAATAATAGGAGCTTTAGCTAAATATATATCTACTCCAAATAAAAATTTCCAACCTATGAATGCTAACTTTGGAATATTACCTGAGTTAGATGGAAAGAAAATAAAAGATAAAAAAGAAAGATATAAAAAATTAGCCGAAAGAAGTTTAGAAAACTTGAAATAAAGTTTAAAGGAGTGGTACAAAAACTACTCCTTTAAATATTACAAATATTACTAAAATATTACATTTTTATTAAAAATGTAATAAATTTACATAAAACAGTTGATTGGAATAGTAAAAAATGGTATAATGTAAAAAGAGATTATATTTGTACAAGTAGTACAAAGGGGGTATTTTATAATGAAAGATAAAAGAAAATGGGAAGAAACATATGAAGAATATAAATCACCAGAAAGACAAGCAAGATTCCTTGAATTGAAATTTAGATTAGAAAATAATAGTACAGATAAAACAGGACAAATACATATGACAAAAGAGGAATATGACGAATATCAAAAAATGAAAAAGATAATGGATAATCTTCCTAAAGTTGATAATTTGAAAGAATATATGAATAGACTTGAAGCTGATTTTTCTAAACTAAAAAATGAATATAATTTAAGAGAACAACAAGGAAAAGATAAAGATAGAGAAGACGCTTTAGAAAAAGAAATTACAGAAAACATGAAAAAACATGATGAGGCTATAGCTAGAAGAAAGGAAATAAGTAAAAAAATAGCTGAAACTACAAAACCAGAAGAAAAAGCAAAATTAGAAGTTGAAAAAGATAAAATTGATAAAGAAATATCAGATTTAAGAGCAAATACAGAAAAAAATAATAAAGAATTTACAGATATTAAAAGTAGAGAAGGACAATATACTTTTGATAAATCTTTAAAAGATTATTCAATAGAAGATTTAAAATATAATTGTCAAGAAATAAGAACAACTATAAGTAAATGTAATTTAGTTGCTAACAATTTAATGAAAGGATTAAGCAGAGATAGTATCCAACCTAAATTAGAAGGATGGAAAGACAGAAAATTAACTTCTAAAGAACCATTACCTGCTAGAAAACAAGACCCTGTTGAAGCGGAGAAAGGTAGACAAGGATTAGCAAAATTAGTGGGAAAAACAGAAAAGAGCCAACCAAATGTAAAAAAAGATGATGATAAGTCATTAACTCAAATTGTAAACGATGCATATAATAAATTACCAGCAAAACAATATACATTTGAAGAAGCATTTCCAAGATTAGCAAAGATATTCCCTAAACTTGCAGAAACAAGAGTAGGTAAAAAAATGTTAGAGATTAAACAAAAACGTGATGATAAAAAAGCTACAAAAAGCCAAGAACAACAAGGAAACAGTCAACCATCTGATAATAATGTATCTGCTAATAAAACTGAAAATGATAAGAGAAAAGAATTTAGAAGTTATATAAAATATAATGTATTAGATGTTGCAGATAAAGGATTTGATACCGTAAGACAAGAAGATTTAGAAAAGAGAAGAGAAGAAATGCAAGCAAAAGCAAAAGCTAAATCTGAAGAAATGAAGAAACAACAATTAGGAACACAAAATAAAGGCGAAGATGCTAGATAATATAAAATAAGAAATATACAAAAACTTGGGATTTTTCCCAAGTTTTTCTTGACTTTTAAGTATGTACATGATAAAATATGATTTGTTATAGTAAATTGTGTGTAATGCATATTTCCGTAACAAAAAAATAAAAATTAGGAGGTGAAATTTAAGTGCCAACAATTAATCAATTAGTAAGAAAAGGAAGAAAAAGTAAGGTAAGCAAAGTTACAGCACCAGCTCTTCGTTATGGATACAACTCAATGAAAAAAAGACCTACAAATAGTAGATCACCACAAAAAAGAGGAGTTTGTACAGTTGTAAAAACAGTTACACCTAAAAAACCTAACTCAGCTTTAAGAAAAGTTGCCAGAGTTAGACTTTCAAATGGTTATGAAGTAATATCTTATATTCCAGGTATAGGACATAACCTACAAGAACACAGTGTTGTATTAATAAGAGGTGGTAGAGTAAAAGACCTTCCAGGTGTTAGATACCATATCATTAGAGGAACATTAGATACAGCAGGTGTTAAAGATAGGATGCAAGCACGTTCTAAATACGGAGCTAAAAAACCTAAAAAATAAAATATGAAAGCAAACGAATTTAGTGCTTGTAATTCTTACTAAACTTAAGGTACTTAAATTTAGAATAGATTTATTAGCACTATACGGAAAAGTAAAACTTTTCAGAGTACCGAGAATATTTTATTAAATATTCAAAATAATATTAAGGAGGGAAGAATAGTGCCAAGAAAAGGATATATAGCAAAAAGAGATGTATTACCAGACCCAGTATATAATAGTAAAGTTGTTACAAAATTAGTAAACAACATAATGCTAGATGGTAAGAAAACAGTTGCTCAAAAAATAGTATATGATGCATTTGATATCATAAAAGAAAAAGAAGGAAAAGATCCTTTAGAAGTATTTGAAGCAGCTTTAGAAAATGTTATGCCAGTTCTTGAAGTTAAAGCAAGAAGAGTTGGTGGAGCTACATATCAAGTTCCACTAGAAATCAGACCAGAAAGAAGACAAACTTTAGGATTAAGATGGATAGTAACATATGCAAGAAATAGACATGAAAAAACAATGGCTGAGAAATTAGCTGGAGAATTATTAGATGCAGTAGCTGGAAACGGTGGAGCATTTAAGAAGAAAGAAGATACACATAGAATGGCAGAAGCTAATAAAGCATTTGCACATTATAAATGGTAAAATTAATTAAAATAAAACCGCAAAAATAAACGGAAGGGGGAAATTAAAAGATGGCAGGAAGAGAATACCCACTAGAAAGAACTAGAAATATAGGAATCATGGCACACATTGATGCAGGAAAAACAACAACAACTGAAAGAATACTATTTTATACAGGAAAAACTCATAAAATAGGAGAAGTTCATGAAGGTGCTGCAACAATGGACTGGATGGAACAAGAACAAGAAAGAGGTATTACAATTACATCTGCTGCTACAACATGTTTTTGGAAAAACAATAGAATAAATATTATTGATACTCCAGGACACGTTGACTTTACAGTAGAAGTACAAAGGTCTCTAAGAGTATTAGATGGTTCTGTTACAGTTTTAGCTGCTAGAGGTGGTGTTCAACCACAAACAGAAACAGTTTGGAGACAAGCTGATAAATATCATGTACCAAGAATGGTATATGTAAACAAAATGGATATAACTGGAGCAAACTTTATGCTTTGCGTTGAACAATTAAAAACAAGATTACACGCAAATCCAGTTCCAATACAATTACCAATTGGAGCAGAAGACAATTTCAAAGGAATAGTTGATTTAATAAAAATGAGATCATTTATTCATAAAGATGATTTAGGAAAAGAAATTGTTGAAGGTGATGTTCCAGAAGATATGATGGAAATGGCTAAAAAATATAGAGAAGCCATGATAGAAGCAGCAGCAGATCAAGATGAAGAATTAATGATGAAATACCTAGATGGTGAAGAATTAACAGAGGAAGAAATCAAAAGAGGTCTTCGTAAAGGAACTATAGACAATAAATTAGTACCTGTTACATGTGGTTCTTCATATAAAAACAAAGGTGTTCAAGAGTTATTAAACGCTATAGTTGATTATATGCCATCACCACTTGATGTACCACATATCAAAGGTGTTGACTTAGACGGAAATGAAGTAGAAAGAAAAACATCTGACAAAGAGCCTTTTGCAGCATTAGCATTCAAAATAGCAACAGACCCATTTGTTGGAAAATTATGTTTCTTTAGAGTATATTCAGGAACATTAGAAACAGGCTCAACAGTATTAAATTCAAATAAAGATAAAAAAGAAAGAATTGGTAGAATTCTTCAAATGCATGCTAACCATAGACAAGATATAGATAAGGTATATGCAGGAGATATCGCAGCAGCAGTAGGTGTAAAAGATGTTACAACAGGAGATACATTATGTGATATTGATCACCCTGTAATATTAGAATCTATGGAATTCCCAGACCCAGTTATTGATATAGCTATAGAGCCTAAAGACAAAGTAGCTCAAGAAAAGATGGCTGTGGCATTAAGTAAATTAGCAGAAGAAGACCCAACTTTCAAAGTTCATACAAATCAAGAAACTGGACAAACAATTATTGCTGGTATGGGTGAATTACACTTAGACATAATTGTTGACCGTCTAAAAAGAGAATTTAAAGTTGAATGTAATGTAGGTAAACCACAAGTTGCTTACAAAGAAACAATTAGAAAGAAAGTTAGAGTTCAAGGTAAATTTATTCGTCAATCTGGTGGTAAAGGACAATATGGTGATGTTTGGTTTGAAATGGAACCATTAGAGCCAGGTAAAGGAATTGAATTCGAAAGCAAAATTGTCGGAGGAGCAGTTCCAAAAGAATACATTAAACCTATTGAACAAGGAATGAGAGAAGCAGCAGAAACAGGTATTTTAGCAGGATATCCTGTTACAGACTTTAAAGTAAGTTTAGTTGATGGTTCATACCATGAAGTTGACTCTTCAGAAATGGCATTCAAAATAGCAGCTGCTATGGCATTTAAAGAAGGTATGAAACAAGCTGATTCAGTAATTCTAGAACCTATAATGAAAGTTGAAATAACAGTTCCAGAAGAATACATGGGAGATGTTATAGGAGATGTAAACTCTAGACGTGGTAGACTAGAAGGTATGGAAGGTGTAGATGGAATGCAAGAAATTCATGCATTTATTCCACTTTCAGAAATGTTTGGTTATGCAACAGAATTACGTTCTAGAACACAAGGTAGAGGAACATATTCAATGGAACCATCTCATTATGAAGAAGTTCCAAAATCAGTTTTTGAAGCAATTGTATCTTCAAGAGCTAAAAAAGAATAAAAAAGCTTGCATTTTTATAAGAAATGTTATAAAATACTAATGCAATTAATTTAAGTTATTAAATTTAAAAAAATAATATTAAAGTAGCTAAAAAGCTAACTTTTAAAAGGAGGAATTTTAATATGGCAAAGGAGAAATTTGAAAGAACAAAGCCACACGTTAATATCGGTACAATTGGTCACGTAGACCATGGAAAAACAACAACAACAGCCGCTATTACAAAATATTTATCATTATTAGGAAAAGCTAAATATGAAGCATACGATCAAATTGATGGTGCTCCAGAAGAAAAAGCAAGAGGAATCACAATCAACACAGCTCACGTAGAATATGAAACAGATAAAAGACACTATGCACACGTTGACTGTCCAGGACATGCTGACTATGTTAAAAACATGATTACTGGTGCTGCACAAATGGATGGTGCTATCTTAGTTGTTTCAGCAGCTGATGGACCAATGCCTCAAACAAGAGAGCACATCTTACTTGCTAGACAAGTTGGAGTTAAATATATCGTTGTTTATTTAAACAAATGTGATATGGTTGACGATCCAGAATTATTAGAATTAGTTGAAATGGAAGTTAGAGACTTATTAACAGAATATGGTTTCCCAGGAGACGAAGTTCCAATAGTAAAAGGTTCTTCATTAAAAGTTCTAGAATCTACATCAACAGATCCTAATGATCCAGTATATCAACCAATCAAAGAATTATTAGATGCAGTTGATAATTATATACCAACACCAGAAAGACCAATTGACCAACCATTCTTAATGCCAGTTGAAGATGTATTCACAATCACAGGACGTGGAACAGTTGCAACAGGTAGAGTAGAAAGAGGAGAAGTAAAACTTCAAGACGAAGTTGAAATCATCGGTCTTACAACAGAAAGAAAGAAAACTGTTGTTACAGGTGTAGAAATGTTCAGAAAATTATTAGACCAAGCAGAAGCTGGTGACAACATCGGTGTTCTATTAAGAGGTATTGATAGAAAAGAAGTTGAAAGAGGACAAGTTCTTTGTAAACCAGGAACAATACATCCACATACAAAATTCTCAGCAGAGGTTTATGTATTAACTAAAGAAGAAGGTGGACGTCATACACCATTCTTCAATGGATATAGACCACAATTCTACTTCAGAACAACAGACGTTACTGGAGTTATCGAATTACCAGCAGGAACAGAAATGGTTATGCCTGGAGATAACGTATCTATGACAATCGAATTAATCACACCAATCGCTATTGAAAAAGGATTAAGATTCGCTATTCGTGAAGGTGGAAGAACAGTAGGTTCAGGAGTAGTTTCTGAAATAATGGAATAATAAAATAATAAAAGGACGCTAATATTAGCGTTCTTTTTGCACTTTATTAAGAAAATTGAATAAAAAATAATAATATAGAGAAAAGACTTGCTTTTTTTATAAAACAATAATAAAATATAAAAGAAGGTAAAGCCTTTTTTCTTTTTTGGAGAATAAATAAAAAAGGATGAATATATACATTATTAGGAGGAACTAAAATGAAAATTATACTAGATGCTATGGGTGGAGATAATGCACCTGATGCTAATATAAAAGGAGCAGTAAATAGTATTAATAAAGTGAAGGCAGAAGTTGTATTAGTAGGAAAAGAAGAAGTAATTAGAAGCAAGATAAAAGAATTCTATGGAAAAGAAGTAGAAGAAATTTCTGATAGATTAAAAATAAAAAATGCAACTGAAACAATAGAGATGGAAGACCAACCAACAGTTGCAATAAGACACAAAAAAGATTCATCAATGGTTGTAGGTTTTAGAATGCTTAAAGAAGGAGAAGGAGATGTATTTATATCTGCAGGAAATTCAGGAGCATTACTAACTGGAGCAACATTAATAGTAGGTAGAATAAGAGGAATAGATAGACCAGCATTAGCAGGAATACTACCAGCATATAAAAGTAGGTTATTATTAATAGATGCAGGTTCAAATACAAACTGTAAGCCAATAAATCTATTACAATTTGCTCAAATTTCTAGTATATATTTAAAAAATACATTTGGAATAGAACATCCAGCAATAGGTTTATTAAATATAGGTACAGAAGAAACAAAAGGTAATGATTTAGTAAAAGAAAGTTATAAGTTATTAAAAGAAAAATCAGAAGAATTAGGAATTAATTTTGTTGGAAATGTAGAAGGAAGAGATGCATTTTCAGGGAAAATAGATGCAATAGTAACAGATGGATTTACTGGAAATGTATTTTTAAAAACTACAGAAGGAGTAGGCAAATTTGTTAAAAGAACCTTAACAGAGAGTCTAACACATAATCTATTAACAAAGATATTAGCGCTACCATCACTTCCAGCAATTAAAAGATTTTCTAAAGAAATGGATTACAAATCATATGGTGGAGCTTTGTTTTTAGGAGTAAAGAAACCAGTTGTAAAAGCACATGGAAGTAGTGATGCATTATTATTTGAATATACAATAATACAAGCAGAAAAATTTGTTGAAAATAAAGCAGTAGATAAGATGATAGATGAATTTGATAAACAATCAAAAGCAAAAGAATAACGGATTTTCTGACTTAGTAGTATAAATTTGCAAAAAAAGATAATTTTTACTTGACAAATAGTAAAACATATAATATAAATGAATTATCGCAAAGAAATATCAAATGAATATATCATTTGCAAACTTGAGAGGAGGTGAACTCTAAGTTATGAGTTCAGAAGAAATACTAGAAAAAGTAAAAGGAATAATTGTTGAACAATTAGGAGTTGCTGAAAACGCGGTTACAATGGAAGCATCTTTTATTGATGATTTAGGAGCAGATTCATTAGATATAGTTGAATTAGTAATGGCTTTAGAAGAAGAATTTGATATTGAAATTCCAGATGCTGATGCAGAAAAAGTTGTAACAGTTGGAGATGTAGTAGACTATATAAAAGAAAATGTAAAATAAAACAAACCTATGAGATATCTCATAGGCATTTTCTTTTTCTAAAATAAATAAGAAAAACTATTATTTAATATTGAAGAAAAGTTTTTAAAAATTGAACTAAAATAATATGAAGGCTTCTTTTTATCAATTGAATTAGTTGTTAATATATCACCTTCTAAGATTGTTCTATTATCAGAATATACCATAAAGGAGCCAACTTTTAAGTTTGCATTAATTGGAGCTTCTAAATTCTTTTTGAGCTCAAAATTAACTTTGATAAAATTTTTTTCATCTTTTTTAATTGGAATAATAGATGGCTCGGATGTAGAACATGTAATTTCTAAATTATTGCTAACTCCTTTATTAATTTCAAATAGATTTATATTATTGTTTTTATAATTTTCAAATTCTTTATCAATCAAATTTTTAATATCTAGATATTCAAAATTTTCAAAAGTATAATCAATTAATTTCATACTATCTTGAGTTCTAAAATTTTTAGTATCACAGCCAAGAACAACACAAATTATATCCATATCTCCTCTTTTACAACTAGTTACTAAGCAACGATTAGCTCCATTAGTAAATCCGGTTTTAACTCCGTAAACACCATCTAAACTCCCTAGAAGTTCATTTGTGTTAGTGATGTTTTTGGGATAACCATTAATTGTTATTGTGTAATTCTTAGTTCCTACAATATTTCTAAAAGTAGAATTTTGAAGTGCATAATCAGCAAGAAGAGCTAATTCATAAGCTGTTGTATAATGATTGTCAGAATCCAAACCATGAGGAGATTCAAAATGAGAATTATTTAAGCCAAGTTCTTTTGCTTTATTATTCATCATATTACTAAAATTTTGGACACTTCCTGCAGCTGTTTCAGCAAGTGCTATAGCAGCATCATTGCCAGAACAAAGAAGCAATCCATAAAGTAAATCTCTAATGGTAATTTTATCTCCAGTTTTTAAACCTAACCTTGAGCCACCAGTACCAGCAGCTTTTTTTGAAACAGTAACAGTTTGGCTTAAATCACAATTTTCTATAATAACTGTTGCAGTCATGATTTTAGTAGTAGAAGCCATTTTTACTTTATTATATTCATTTTTACCAAATATAATTTTTTTACTATTTCTATCTAAAACAACACAAGAACGAGCATTTAAATTAAGCGAGTTTCCTTCACTTGCAAAACTAATGTCGAAACTAAATAAAAGTATTAGTATAAAAAGCAAAAAAAATAAATTCTTTATTAGATGTTTAAAAAACATATTACCACCATTTAAAATATATGAAGAAAGATTTATAAATATGAAAATGAAAAATATTTTGTAAATTTCTAAAGAAAACTACGGAAATCTATGTTTCTAATATAAATTCACATAAAATATTGATTTTACAGCAAAAATGTAATATAATTGTAATGTAGGGTTTATTTTTTACTTTATAGCTAAAAAACGTACTTCCGTAAGGCTTTGTAGAGAGTAAAAAGTTAGTTAAAAAAATACAAAAATTGCCCTATTGACTAATATAAAAAAACTAGTAAAATAATATACAGTAGGACATATATAAGTAGAAAAAGGAGAGAATAATATGAACCGAAAAAATCTTTTATTAAGTGGTATTGTGTTAATGATATTGATTTTAGTTAGCATATTACCAACTAGTGTAAATGCAGCACAAGCTACTACACCATTATACTTAGGAATAACAGAATTAAGAAAAAATGATACGCCTAATATGGGTTATGCAATTGGAAACCCTAATGATAATCAAACTTCAGGAAATGCAGCTAAAATTTGGAATATTCTAGAATATACAGGTCCAAATGATAGTGACCCAGAAAAAGCAAATGGAAATAAAAATATATATTGTGTAAAATCAGGGGTAGGTTTTAGCGATGCAAATAAACGTGCAACTTATAACCTTTTCTTTGATATGAAAACAGAAAGAGATAATATAGCAGCATTAAATGATACGCTAAGAAGCATAGTCGAAGGAACAGTTCCAAGTGCTGATGGAAGTGGAACTGTAAGTAAATACGATGCCTTACTTGCATTATCTGATATGTTATATTTAATTGAAAATCCAATTGATGAACAAGCAAAAGCAGCATATTTAGAATCAGCAGGAATTGAATCACAAGCATGGGATTATCCTTTAACAAATGATGATATAGCGGCAGTACAACAAGCAGCTATATGGTATTTTACAAACTATGATGCAGATAATCCAAAATATGATAAGACTCAGAATACAGGATGGTTAAATTATACACTTGATGGAAATACTTATACTAGTTTATCAGATTATGAACAAGGAACAGATGAAGGAATTCAGAGACAACAACAAGCAGAACAATTATATAATTATTTAATAAGAACAGCAAAAGCTAATGCTAATAATTATTCAAATAGTTCTACAACTACAAGAGCACCTGCTAAAGTAAATACAACATCATTAAAATATGAAGAATCAGGTTCAGATTATATAGTAGGACCAATTAATATATCAAAACAAAATGATTTACCATATACAATAGATTTTATAGTTAAAAATGCTGAAACAGAAACTTCAAATTATAAATTATTAAATAGTAATAAACAAGAAGTACAAGAAGGAACAACTGTAAAGGATTTAGTAGGACAAGATTTCTATATTTCTTTACCTAAAGATTCAGTAACAGATATTTCTGTTTCAATTTCTATTAAATATAGTACAAATAAACTTACTTTATGGACAGCATCATCAGGAGGAAACCAAACACAACCAGTTATGATACCTGAAAAAGTAGAAGACTCAGTAGATGTTGAGCTAAAAGTAACACCAGAAGAAAAACCATTTGATTTAGCTTTAAGAAAATACATAACAAAAGTAAATGGTACTGAATTAACAGGAACAAGCTCAAGAGTACCTAATATAGATGAAAGTACATTAGAATCAGGAACAACAGCTACATATAATCATAAAAAAGACCCAGTTGTAATATCAACAGGAGATACAGTAACATATAAAATTACAATTTATAATGAAGGTGAAAAACCAGGAAGAGCAACAAAAGTAGTTGACCAATTACCAACAGGATTAAAATTCTGTAGAGTTGTAAGTGGCAATTTTAATGTAGACTCATATGATGAAGATACAAATACATTAAACTTAATAAGAAAATCAGAAAATGAAGATAATTTACCAGCATATACAGAAGGTAATTTAAGTTCAGAAACAATTGAAATTGAATGTGAAGTAACAGCTGAGCCAGATGAAACAAATAGTAAAGTATTAACTAATGTTGCTTGGATTTCAGAAGAAGTTGATGGAGAAACTAATGTAACTATAACAAACCAAACAGGCGCAGATAGAGATTCAGAACCAAGTACAGCACCAAGTGTAAACAAAGATAATATGGAAGACTATACTGGAAATGGTAATAAACAAGATTTAACAGATTCAAATTATTATTATAAAGGTTGGCAAGATGATGATGACTTTGAAAAATTAATTTTAATGCCAGAATCATTTGACTTAAAATTAATAAAAAGAATTACACAAGTAAATAACCAAAATGTTCCAGAAAGAATTGAAAATGTAGATGTAAGCGATTTAAATACAATTGGAGAAGATGGAAAGCTTATTACAACAGGAAATTATACATTAAATAAAGAACCAGTTGCAGTTAAAAAAGGTGATATAGTAACATATACATTTAGAATATATAATGAAGGAACAATTGATGGATATGCTTCAGAAATTACTGAAGATATACCAGATGGATTAGAGTTTATATGGTCTGAAAAAGAGGGAGAAGACTTAGAAAATGATACAACATTAACAGAAGCAGAAAAAGAAGCTATAGAATTTAACCAAAATTACCTATGGGGAAATTTCGTTTATGATGAAAGTGGAGAAAGAATAGTACAAATTTCAACAGATTATTTATCAAAAGAAAATGAAACAGAACCTAATGGAAATTTAATTCCTGCATTTGGAAGTAATGATGGAACAAAAACAGAAGATGATATTTCATATAAAGAAGTATCTGTAAAATTAAAAGTTATCTCAGATAATGTATCAGGAACAACAATAAGAAACGAAGCATGTATTTCAGAAGATACAGATGAGAATGGAAATCCAGTAGATGATAGAGATTCTGATACAGAAGAATGGGTAAAATATGAAGATGATGAAGATTATGATAATATAGTTTTACAATCATTTGACTTAGCATTAAGAAAATTCATAATAGCAGTAAGTGATGATGAACAAATAGATGAAAATGAATATTTAACAAATGCAGATGGTTCATATACAAGAGCACCAGTAGTAGACACATCATTATTAAATACAACAGATGAAAATGGAAATATAATAACAACAGCTATTTATAACCATACAAAAGAGCCTGTATTAGTACAACCAAATGATATGGTAGTATATATGTTAAGAGTATATAATGAGGGAGACCTAGATGGATATGCAGCAGAAATAAAAGACCACTTACCACCATATTTAGAATATGTAGATAATGAATTCAACCAAGAATATGGCTGGGAAGTGTCAAGTGATGGAAGAACTGTAACAACAAGATACTTAGAAAATAGCTTAATAGATGCAGCCCAAAAAAATGAAGATGGACAATATGTATTATCATATGTAGAAGTACCAATAATGTGTAAAGTAAAAGAAGATGCAAAAACAAGTGAGAATATAACAAATATAGCAGATATAACAGAATATCAAGATGAAAATAAAGAGCCAGTAACAGATAGAGATTCACAAGAAGATAATGTAAACTTACCAAGTGATGAAGAGTTACCAGGATATAAAGATGATGAAACAGGAGAATATGTACCAGGTCAACAAGATGATGATGACTTTGAAAAAGTTGTAATAAAGATATTTGACTTATCTTTAAGAAAATGGGTAACACAAGCAATAGTAATAGATAAAGATGGCAACCAACAAATAACAGAAACAGGACATCAACCATACGATGACCCAGAACAAATAGTAAAAGTAGATTTATATAGAAAGAGCATATATGATGTAACAGTAAAATTTAGATATTCTATAAGAGTAACAAATGAAGGAGAAATTGCAGGATATGCAAAAGAGATAACAGACTATGTTCCAGAAGGATTAAAATTTGTAGCAGAAGATAATCCAGGATGGACAGATGAAGGAAACAATGTAATCTCAACAAGATTATTAGAGAACACATTATTACAACCAGGAGAATATGCAGATGTAGAAGTAGTGTTAACATGGATAAATGATGAAAATAATATGGGATTAAAAGTAAATACAGCAGAGATATCAGAAGACTATAATGATTATGATGTACCAGATATAGATTCAACACCAGATAACCAAAAAGAGGGAGAAGATGATATAGATAATGCGCCAGTAATGTTATCAGTAGGAACAGGTAGAGCAAAAGTCTACTTTACACTAGGATTTGTAATATTGGTTACAATAGCAGGAGGAGTATTCTTAATTAAGAAATATATACTATAAATATAAGGAGGGTTTCCTATTTTAGGACATCCTCTTTTTCTTCTTCAAAAATGTAATAAAAATGTAATGAAAATGTAACAAAAGATGCTAAATGAATATCCGTAAGAGAGTTTGTGATATCTAATAATTACCAACTAAAAGTTTGGATTATATGTGATATAATATATGTATAAATATAACATGGGGGAAGTATTATGAGAACTAACTGGAAAATAACTTTTATTTTAATTATAATAGGAATATTATATTTTAGTATTGGAGTAAAGCCTGTAGAAGCGGCAACAATGTCAACACCTAAATATTTTGGAATAACTGAATTAAGAACACTTAGTACTCCACATTTAGGATATGCAATAGGTGATCCAGGAACAAATGGAGTTACAGGAGATGCAGCTAAGTTATGGAATATAAGAGAGTATAGTAGTAGTACATCAAATGATCCAAAAGAAGTAAATGTCTATTGTGTAAAAGCAGGAGTAGGATTTATGGATGGCGTTAATAAAATTGCAGAATACAATCTTTCATTTGATATGTATAAGGATAAAGTATCAATTGCTGCGCAAAATAATACGCTAAAGGGATTAATAGATGGGGGTCATTATGATGAATTACTAGCATTAGCAAATTTATTATATTTACCAGAAGTAGATGATGAAGAAGATTTAAGGGCATATTTTACAAGAGCTGGAATACATGAAGGAGAGTTTGACTCAGAATTGACACTAGATGAAGTAAAGGCAGTACAACAAGCAGCAATATGGTATTTTACAAATTATGGAGAAGAAAACAATAAATATGATAAAACAGATGATGATGTTTGGCTAAACTATACAGAAGATGGAATTAGTTATACTAGCTTATCATCATATAATCCAACAAATGTACCAATAGGAGA
The DNA here is from genome assembly GCA_944387565.1 of uncultured Clostridia bacterium. Classification (GTDB taxonomy): domain Bacteria; phylum Bacillota; class Clostridia; order TANB77; family CAG-508; genus CAG-269. The sequence continues at coordinate 44,674 of CALXFJ010000004.1, forward strand.
AAGTTATGGAACACAAAGATTGGAACAAGCAAACAGATTATATAATTATTTAATAAATACAGCAAAGGCAAATAGTTCAATTTATACAAATAGTGAAAGTAGTAATAAAAATTATAAAACAAAACTAACATTATACTCATCAACAAAAAATAATGGCGAACAACCATTAATGGAAATAGAAAGAGTAAAAGAATTTGACTTATCATTAAGAAAATACATAACAAAAGTAAATGGAACAGAAGTATCAGTATCAAGAGTGCCACAAATAGATGTAACAGGGCTAAAGAATCTAACTGATACAACAGCTTCATATAAACATAAAAAGGACCCAGTGTTAGTAGGAATAGGAGATACAGTAACATATAGAATACAAGTATATAATGAAGGAGACATAGATGGGTATGTAAATAAGATAGTAGACCAATTGCCAACAGGATTAACATTTTCAAAGTTGAATACAAGTGGATATACAGCAAGTTATGATTCATCAAGTAATAAAGTAATAATAACAAGAGAATCAAGTAATGATGATAAATTAACAGCATATGATGGAGGAAATAGTTTAGATTCAACAACATTAGAACTTGAATGTAAAGTAACATCAACAGAAAGTAATAAAGTATTAACAAATGTAGCTTGGATATCAGAAGAAGAAACAATAGATGGAAAAGTAATAACAAACGAAGTTGGAGATGATAGAGATTCAGAACCAACCACAGCGCCAAATGTAAATAAAGACAATATGGAAAATTATACAGGAAATGGTAATAAATCAGATTTAACAGATTCAAACTATTATTATAAAGGACAGCAAGATGATGATGACTTTGAAAAATTAATAACAAAGCAAATAACAGGAAGTTATAATATACAATTAGAAAAGGTAGACAAAGATAATAATAGTACAAAGCTTTCAGGAGCAGTATTTAGTGTAACACTACCAAGACAAAGCGCAACAAATAAAACAACAGGAGCAAATGGATTAGTAGATTTAGGAACAGTAAATATAACAGATGTAAATTCAACAGATACAATAACAATTGAAGAAACAAAAGCACCAGATGGATATAATAAAATATTAGATACAATGCAATTATCAGTAACTAAAAAAATAGAAAATGGAAGTTATGTAGCAGATAAAGTTTCTATAACATCAGGAGGAGTAGAAGGAGCAAGTGCAACAATTAGTGGAAATACAATAAAAATAGTAGTACCAAATAAAAAGATAACAGGAAGTTATAAACTACAATTAGAAAAGGTAGACAAAGATAACCCATCTACAAAGCTAGAAGGAGCAGAATTTAGTATAACATTACCAGGAGCAAGTGCTATAACAAGAACTACAGATTCAAATGGATTAATAGATTTAGGAAATGTAAAAATAACAGATATAAGTTCAACAGATACAATAACAGTAACAGAAACAAAAGCACCAGATGGATATAATAAGATATTAGGAACAATGACATTACAAGTAAGCAAAAAAGTAGAAGATGGAAGTTATGTAGCAGATAAAGTTTCAATAACATCTGGACAAGCAGAAGGGACAACAGCAACTCTTGATGGAAATGTAATAAAAATAGTAGTAGAAGATGAAAAGAAAGAAGGAAACTATAAATTACAACTAGAAAAAGTAGATAGTAAAGATAATAGTAAGAAACTACAAGGAGCAGAATTTAGTGTAACACTTCCTGGAAAAGCAGCACAAACAATGACAACAAATTCAAGTGGATTAATAGATTTAGGAACTGTTGAAATAACAAATGTAAGTTCTAAAGACACAATAACAATTGAAGAAACAAAGGCACCAGAAGGATACAATAAAATTTTAGATGCTATGACAATAGAGGTTGAAAAACAAGATTTAAATGGAGCATATTCATTAAAAAATGCAACAATAACTTCAGGGCAAGTTAATGGAACAAGTCTTACTATAGATGATAATACTATAAAAATAACAGTTGCAGATGAATTAATAACAGGAAATTATGGATTACAACTAGAAAAGGTAGATAGTAAAGATAGTAGCAAGAAATTACAAGGAGCAGAATTTAGTGTACTATTACCAGGAAAGCAGGCTGCAACTAAAACAACAGATGAAAACGGATTAATAGATTTAGGAACTGTTGAAATAACAAATGTAGGAACAAAAGATACAATAACAATAGAAGAGACAAAAGCTCCAAATGGATATAACAAAATATTAGATACAATGACAATAGAAGTTGAAAAACAATTAGTTAACGGAGAATATAAAGCAAAATCAGCAACAATAACTTCAGGAGCTGTAACTGGAACAAGTGTAACTCTTGATGGAGATATTATAAAAATAGTAGTTGCAAATGATAAGATAACAGGAAATTATAATTTACAACTAGAAAAAGTGGATGTTGAAGATAATACTAAGAAATTACAAGGAGCAGAATTTAGCGTAACGCTTCCAGGTAAAGGTGCTCAAAACTTTGTAACAGATGAAAATGGATTAATAGATTTAGGAACTGTTGAAATAACAGGAATAAATGAAAATGATACAATAACAGTTAAAGAAACAAAAGCGCCAGAAAATTATGACCCAATTTTAGGTACTATGACATTAGAAGTAAGTAAAGTGATAAAAGATGGTAAATATGTTGCAGAAAGTGTTAATATAACTAGTGGACAAGTGGAAGGAACAACAGCCACATTAGAAGGAAATACAATAAAAATAGTTGTATCAAATAGAAGAATAAAAGAATTTGATTTAGCTTTAAGAAAATATATATCAAAAGTAAATGATACAGAATATGATAGAGCACCACAAGTAGATGTAATAAATTTAGCAAATGGAACATCAACAACAGCTACATATAATCATCCAAAAACAACAGTATCTGTAAGACCAACAGATATAGTTACATATACAATAAGAGTATATAATGAAGGTGAAGCAGATGGATATGTAAATGAAATAACAGACTTCTTACCACCTGAATTAGAATTTTTACCAGATAATGAAGTAAATCAAGAATATGAATGGCAACTAGGTGAAGATGGAAGAACAGTAAAAACAGACTATTTATCAAAAGCAAAAGAAACAGATGAAAGACAAAATCTAATAAAAGCATTTGATGGACAAAACTTAGACTATAAAGAAGTACAAATAGTTTGTAAAATAAGAGACGGAGCAGAAAAGAACAAAAAGTTAACAAACTTAGCAGAAATAACAGAAGAATTAAATAACGACCATGAAGATGTACCAGATAGAGATTCTACAACTGATAATGTAAAACTTCCAAGTGATGAAGACTTACCAGGATATAAAGAAGAAGAAATAGATAAAGATTATGTACCAGGACAAGAAGATGATGATGACTTTGAAAAGATAATAGTACAAGAATTTGACTTAGCATTAAGAAAATTCATAACAAAAGTAGATGATAAAGACATAACAAATAGAATACCAGAAGTAAGTTATGATGCAGAAGAAAACCAAATAACATATAATCATACAAAAGAGCCAGTAGAAGTAGTAACAAATAATGTAGTAACATACACAATAAGAATATTTAATGAAGGGGACATCAATGGATATGCAAAAGAAATAACAGATGATATACCAGAAGGATTAGAATTCTTACCAGAAAACGAGACAAATATAGAATATAGATGGGTAATGTATGATGCAAATGGAGAAGAAACAGAAGATGTAAGCCAAGCAGTATCAATAAAAACAGATTACTTATCAAAAGAGCAAGAAGAAAAAGAAGGAGAGAATTTATTACATGCATTCAATCCAAATGAGGAAATTAGTGAGACAAACCCAGAATATAGAGATGTACAAGTAGCATTTAAGGTAATAGAACCAAATGGTTCAGATAGAATAATAGTAAACTCAGCACAAATATCAGACGATAGTGATGAAAACGGAAATGAGATAGATGATAAAGATTCAGTACCAGATGAATGGAATGAAGGAGAAGATGACCAAGATAAAGAATATATAAAATTGGTATATTTTGATTTATCTTTAAGAAAATGGGTAACACAAGCAATAGTAATAGATAAAAATGGAGAGAATGTAACAGAAACAGGACATCAGCCATATGATGACCCAGAACAAATAGTAAAAGTAGATTTAAATAGAAAACACATAAATGATGTAACAGTAAAATTCAGATACTCTATAAGAGTAACAAATGAAGGAGAAATTGCAGGATATGCAAAAGAGATAACAGATTATATCCCAGAAGGATTAAAATTTGTAGCAGAAGATAATCCAGGATGGACAGATGAAGGGAACAATGTAATCTCAAGCAGATTATTAGAAAACACATTATTACAACCAGGAGAATATGCAGATATAGAAGTAGTGTTAACATGGATAAATGACGCAAATAATATGGGATTAAAAGTAAATACAGCAGAGATATCAGAAGATTACAATGATTATGGAGTACCAGATAAAGACTCAACACCAGATAACCAAAAAGAGGGAGAAGATGATATAGATAATGCACCAGTAATGTTATCAGTAGGAACAGGTAGAGCAAAAGTCTACTTTACACTAGGATTTGTAATATTGGTTACAATAGCAGGAGGAGTATTCTTAATTAAAAAATATGTATTATAATATATAAAGAGGTGGCTTTAAAAAGCTATCTCTTTTATGTTATAATATAAATGAAATTATAAAAAAGAGATGATTTTAATGATATTTGTTGCTGGCATACATGGAGTACGGAAAAGATATATTCTTAAAGGATATAGAAGAAAAAACAGGGTTAAAAACATATTCTGCTAGTAAATTAATCGAAGAATATGGAAAAATAAAATTTAAAGAAGATAAGAAAACTAAAAATATAAATGAAAATCAAAATTATTTAATAAATGCAATAAAGACTAAGAATTTATCAGGTGAATATATTTTAAATGGACATTTTTGTTTATTAAATGAAAAAGGAAAAATAGAGAAAATACCAATAGAAACATTTTATAAATTAAATCCTAGTAAAATAATGATTTTAGAGGAAAAGCCAGAAATAATAGTAGCAAGAAGAATGATTAGAGATAATGTAGAAGTTACAGTAGAAGATACAAGAAGGTTTCAAGAAAGTGAAATAGATTATGGAAGAGAAGTTGCGAGAAGTTTAAATATTCCAATTTTTGTTTTTAACCTAAATAGAGAAAATGAAAAAGCAATTGAATATATAAAAAATTCCCAAAGAGTAAGTAATAAAGATTTAATGGTATAAAATTAATAAGTTATTTGGATTTATAAGTTGATAAATTAACAAATTTGTTGTAAAATATTAAATGTTAGAAGGGAAGGAATATATGGATAAAGAATTGGAAAAGCTAGTAAAAGAAGTAGAAGAAGAAATAAAACCACAATTTAAAGAGCTAGATAGAATTTGTGAAATAAATAGTAAAAAAGTATTAGATGCTTTTCAAGAATGTGACCTACAAGAAAGTCACTTATCATCATCTACAGGATATGGAATTGATGAACCGGGAAGGAATAAAATAGAAGAAATATATGCAAAAATATTTAAAGCAGAAGATGCATTAGTTAGAACACAATTAATTTCAGGAACACATGCTTTAACAGTAACTCTATTTGGTTTATTAAGACCAGGAGATACAATGCTTAGCATAACAGGAGCACCATATGATACATTACAAACAGTAATAGGGATAGGGAAAGAAACAAGTAAAAGTTCATTAAAAGAATTTAACATTGATTATGAACAAATAGAATTAGTAAATAATGATTTCGATTTAGAAGCAATAAAGAAAAGACTTGTGAAGAATGATATAAAATTGGTTGAAATTCAAAAATCAAGAGGATATTCTACAAGAAAAAGTCTAACTATAGATAAAATAGAAAAAGCAATAAAGATAATTAGGGAAGTAAATAAAGATGTAATTATAATGGTAGACAATTGCTATGGAGAATTTGTAGAAGAAAAAGAACCAATAGAAATAGGCGCAGATATTGCAGTAGGTTCTTTAATGAAAAACTTAGGAGCAGGAATTGCAACATCTGGAGCATATATAGTGGGAAGAAAAGATTTAGTTGAATTATGTGCAGAAAGATTAACATCACCAGGTATTGGAAAGGAAATAGGACCTTCACTAAATCAAAACCCGTTATTACTTAAAGGATTGTTTTTTGCTCCATCAGTTGTAAGAAGTAGTTTAAAAACAGCCATATTTGCAAGTAGATGCTTAGAAAGATTAGGATATAATGTAGAACCTAAATATAATGAAAAAAGAGGAGATATAGTACAAACATTAAGTTTAGGTTCAGAAGAAAACTTGGTAAAATTCTGCCAAGGAATACAAAAAGGTTCACCAATAGACTCAAATGTACTTCCTTATCCGGGAGACATGGGAGGATATGAAGATAAAGTAATAATGGCAGCTGGAACATTTACACAAGGTTCAACAATAGAACTTAGCTGTGATGGACCAATAAGAGAGCCTTTTATTGCATATATGCAAGGAGGACTTACATATGAATATGGTAAACTCGGAATATTAAAAGCAATCGAGTTTATGAAAAAATAAGAAAGGAAGAGGGATAATGGTTGTTGTAGTTATATTATTAATTTTAATTGTTTTAATAACAGCAGTTTTAATATTTGGAGGAAGTGCTAGAAGAGCAGAGGAAAGAAAAGAAGAAAAAGAAAGAAAAGAAGCAGAAAAACAAGCTAAAAAACAGATAAAAGAAAAAAGAAACAGTATTAAAAATACAAATCAAGAATATGTAGATTTATTTAAAGAAATCCAAAAAGATGATAATGAAAACAACGAAGAAGAACAAGAAGATGAAAAAATAGAAGATACAGAAGAAAATGGAGAAGATTTAAATTTATCTGATGAATTTGATATAGATAATACTTTTGATAGTATTGAAGAAGAAAAAAAGGCAAAAGAACTTCCTTATTTGAATGGTGATGAGCAAGAAAACGAAGATAGTGAAGATGAGGAATTAGAAGAGAAAATTGAAGAAGCAGAAAGTAAAAAAGAGGCAGCAGAAGAAGAAAAAGAAAATGATGATAGTGGAGTTATAGAATGGTTGCTACCAGATAAAGAAGAGGATAAAGAAGAAAAAACAAAAAAAGAAACAACAAAAAAAGATGCTATAAATGACGAATTAGATAGATATATTAAAGAAGCTCAAGCAAGTAATATAGGATATTTAAACGGAGATGAAGAAGAGGAAGGAAAAGAAGAACCAAAGAAAACAACAAGAAAAAGGGCATCAACAAAACAAGGAACTTCTAAAAAGACAAGTACAGCAAAAAAATCAACATCAACCAAAAAAGAAACTACTAAAGAAGAGCCTAAAACAACTAAAAAATCTACAACAAAGTCTTCAACAAAGAAGACAACAACAAAGAAAGCAAAAGAAGCAGAGGAAACACCAAAAAAGACAACAACAAGAAAAACAACAAAAAAGACAACTAAGAAAGAAGAAAAATAAAGAAAGGTTTAAAAATGAAGGTAGTAGTAATTGGCGGTGGTCCAGCTGGAATGATGGCTGCAATAACTGCAAGTAGAGAAGATAATAAAGTAATTCTTATAGAAAAGATGCAATCTTTGGGAAGAAAATTATTAATAACAGGAAAAGGAAGATGTAATATAACATCTTCTTTACCTATGGAAGACTTTATAAAAAATACACCAGGAAACGGAAAATTTTTATATAGTTGTTATCAAAAATTTACTAATAAAGATATTATTAGATTTTTAAAAGAAGAAGGATTAGATGTAAAAGAAGAAAGAGGAAATAGGATATTTCCCGTAACAGACCATTCACAAGATGTATTAAAATGTTTTACTAAAAAATTAAAAGAAAATAAGGTAGAAATACATTATAACGAAAGTGTTAAAGAAATATTATATGATGAAAAAGATGGAGAAAAAATAGCAATAGGAGTAATTACAAATCATGGAAGGTTTTTAGCTGATAAGATTATTTTAGCAACAGGAGGAAAAAGTTATCCATTAACAGGTTCAACAGGAGATGGATATGAGTTAGTAAAAAAATTAGGACATACAATAGTAGATACCAAACCATCTTTAGTTCCTCTAGAAATATATGAAAAAGAATTATGCAGGAAAATGCAAGGTCTAAGTTTAAAAAACGTATCAATAAAAATAAAAGATGAAAGCAAAGTTATATATGAAGACTTTGGAGAAATGTTATTTACTCATTTTGGAGTATCAGGGCCAATAATATTAAGTGGTTCAAGTATTATTACAAGATATAAAAATATAGAAGAAAAATTTAAGAATAAAAAAATTAAATTAATAATTGATTTTAAACCAGCTTTATCAGAACAAAAATTAGAAGCAAGAATATTAAGAGACTTTGAGGAGTTAAAGAATAAACAATTTAAAAATAGTCTAGATAAATTATTACCTCAAAAGTTAATACCTGTAGTAATAAATTTAAGTGGTATAGTTGAAAGTAAAAAGGTAAATGAAATAACAAAAGAAGAAAGAAAAAAATTATTACATATTTTAAAAGAATTTACATTAGATATAAAAGGATTTAGACCAATAGAAGAAGCAATTATCACAAGAGGAGGAATATCAACTAAAGAAATAGACCCTAAAACTATGGAATCAAAAATTGTTAAAAATTTATATTTTGCAGGAGAGATAATTGATGTAGATAGTTATACAGGAGGATTTAATTTACAGATTGCATATTCAACGGGATATGTTGCAGGATTGTCTTAAACAGTTCTGTTTTCAAAATAGGAGAGTCATTATGAAAGAATTTGTAACAATAAAAGAAAATTCTAGTGCACAAATTACTGAAAAAAAATCAAAATTTATAGCAAATTTATTTTATGTGGAAAGTATCAAAGAAGCGGAAGAAATAATAGAAAAAACTAAGAAAAAATATTTCGATGCAAAGCATAATTGTATAGCTTATAGAGTAATAGAAGATGAAAATATAATAGAAAAATTTAGAGATGATGGAGAACCATCAGGAACAGCAGGAGCTCCTATGCTTAATATTTTACAAAAAAATAATTTAGTTAATGTATTAATAATAGTAACAAGATATTTTGGAGGAATTTTATTAGGAACGGGAGGATTAGTAAAAGCATATTCAAATAGTTTATTACTTGCACTTGAAAATACTTCTAAAGTAACTAAATGTATGGGAGAAGAATTAGAAATTTCTTTAGAATATAGTGAATTTGAAAGTTTTAAATATTATTGTAAAATAAATAAGATAAACATAGTAGATGTAGAATATAAAGAAAATATTGTATGTAAAATAGAGTTAGAAACTATAAAAAAAGATAAATTGCTAGATGATTTTAATACAAAAAAGATAAATTTAACAAATATAAAAGAATTATATAAAAAATTAATCACGAAAAGCATATAAAAAAGGGACTTTTACAAAATAAAGGAAAAAATTTCCAAAAAACTATTGAAAAATAATTGTTAAAGTATTAAAATAAAAACTGTAAAATATTTACAGTTTTTATTTTTAGGAGGAGAATATGAAAGAAAAAATTTCTGTATTGATTGCAGATGACAATCAAGAATTTAGTCATACTTTAACAAATTATATCAATTCACAAGAAGACATGGAAGTTGTAGGTGCAGCAAAAGATGGAAATGAAGCAATAGATATGATTAATAATAAAAATCCAGATGTAGTATTATTAGATGTTATTATGCCTCACCTTGATGGAATAGGTGTTTTAGAAAAAGTTAGAACGATGACTAACAAACCAATTTGTATTATGTTATCAGCAGTAGGGCAAGACAAAATTACACAAAAAGCAATAGCATTAGGAGCTGAGTATTATGTGGTAAAACCATTTGACATTGAAGTACTAATAAAAAGAATAAGAGAAATTAAATTTTATAGACCACAAGAAAGCAATAATTTTATTACAAAGAGTACTCAGCAATCATACATAGAGATAGCAGAAGAAGGAGATAAAGAGAAGAATTTAGAAGCTTTAGTTACAAATCTTATCCATGAAGTTGGAGTACCTGCTCATATTAAAGGTTATCAATATTTAAGAGAAGCTATAATGATGGTTGTAGAAGATATTGATGTAATAAATCAAATAACAAAGAGTTTATATCCACAAATTGCTTATAAGTTTAATACTACACCATCAAGGGTAGAGCGTGCAATTAGACATGCAATAGAGGTAGCATGGGGAAGAGGAGACCAAAAAATGGTTGAAAATATATTTGGGTATACTATTTCAGCAGCTAAAGGCAAACCAACAAATTCAGAATTTATCGCAATGATAGCTGATAAATTACGCTTAGAATTAAAGAGTGCATAAGATATAGTTGAAAGCATTGCAAGAGTAAGAGTATATAGAATTAAATAATCTGCCGATAAGACTATAAACTCTATGAAAATAGGTATAGAAAAAGTGGAAAATCAACAACCAAGGCAATAAATGAAAAATTTATAAGACAATAAACTTCCAAGATTTATTGGTTAATATTTTAAAATGTTAATCAGTAAATCTTGGAGGTTTTTTTGCGAAATTTTGGTTTGTTAGCTTGATTTTTGCAAACAAATGTTATATAGTATTAAACATAGGAAATGAGAATAAGCAGATGTGGTTTGCCTCCAACAAGGAGGTGAGGCTTATGGTAGAAATACAAACATTAATTGCAACAATATACATATTATATTATTCATTAATTGGAGTAACTATCATAGCAATTGCCTTAATTATAGCATTAGCAGTAATTTTGAGCAAAAGCGAATAAACCAATAAAAAAACACATCTGTTAACTTTGGCGAGTTAGATGTGTTAAACATTGATACTTGGCGAACCACGTTTGTGGTTTCTCCATTTCCTGTAATTATTATACACAGTTTAAACAAATTTGTCAAATAGAACTTTAGATTTAGAGAATTTTCATGAAATATTACAATTTGTAATGTTTTATGAAATTACCCTGATATACTTGAAAATTTTCATACTTTTTAAATAGCCTCGCTTTAGACAATGGGTAGTTCACAAATACGAAGAATTATGTTAAAATCAAAATTGATGTAGGAGAAGTAAAATGGATAGATATTCAAAAATATTAAATAAAGACAAAAGAGAAATAGTATTATTAATAGGAAATGGTTGTAAATGGCAAAAATGTAAATTTTGTAATTATTATTTAGATAGAACAAGAGATGAAGAAAAACAATTAAAAATAAATAAAGAAACTTTATCAAAAGTTACTGGAGAGTTTGGAGTATTAGAAGCAATAAACTCACGGAAGTATTTTTGAATTAAATGAAAAAAGCAAAAAAGAATTGTTAGATACTTGTTTGAAAAAGAATATAAAAAGACTAATAATAGAAAGCCATTATATGTATAAAAATAAGATAAAAGAATTTAGAAAAGAATGTGAAGACCTAGGAATAACATTAAAAACAAAAGGTGGATTAGAAACATTTGATACAGAATTTAGAGAAAATGTAATGAAAAAAGGTTTTGGAAATCCTACATTAGAAGAGTTAAAAGATACATTTGATGAAATAAATTTATTAGTAGGTGTAAAAGGACAAAATATAGAGCAAGTAGAAAAAGATATAGAATTAGGATTAGAAAACTTTGAAAGAGTTTGTGTAAACTTATATAAAGAGATGGAAGATATAATGCCAGGTGATGAAGAACTAAAAAAAGAGTTTATGGAAAAATTATATGATAAATACAAAAATAATGAAAGAGTAGATATATTAGTAGAAAATACAGATTTTGGAGTAGGAGATTAGAATGAAAAATGTAGAAAAGAAAGGATTAAATTATAGCATTTTCAGAAAAAGTAAAAAAAGAAGCTATACCATATTATGTTGATACATTAATTAAATATTCTGATAATCTAAAGAAAAAAACAATTAATAAAATAAAAGAAAATATAAAAAATGGGTTAAAGGAGATGAAGTACCGGAATATATAAGAATATATGTAATAAAATTACTTTCAAATAGGAAATTTAAAGATAAATAAACAATATTTGAAGTGTTTAGAAATTTAAAAAGAATGCAGGAGATTATATAGGAAGAGCAATATTAGAATGTTTAGAAGATGATTTGACTAGAGGAGAAGTAATAGAAATAAGAGATTACTATCCAAGAGCTGACATATGGGAAAAAAGAGAAATATTAAAAATAGTGCATAAGAAAATAAGTAGTGGAGAAAATAGACCTTTTTTGAAAGATATAAAGTCTCACAGCTTTGATATTTTTGAAAGATGCCTTGCAGTTACTAAAAACGATAAAAAGAAATATAAAAAAATATCTGCAATAGTAAAACAATAAAGATAAGCTATGTATAACCTTGAAAAAAATGGAAACAATAATAGTAATACATAAATTTAAGGAGGTATACAAATGAATCAAAGTGGGTTAAAAAATATGGTTGTTTTAAGAAATTTGCCATCTAATCTTATAGAAGAAGCTATTATTGTTTTAAAATCAAATAAGAATATTAAACAAATAGAAAAGATAGATAAAAATAAAGTAAAAGAAGAGCCTAAAGAAAAAGTAAAAGAAAGAGATTATATACAAAAAGAAGCGGAAATGTTAATCTCTAATTATATAAAAAGATTAGAAGATAGGAAAAAAGAAAAAATTGAAAATAGAAAACAAGAAAATAAGAAATATTTGAAATTAAAAAAATATTCTATTATTGTAACTGTTTTGTTAGTAATAGAAGTAATATTATTAATAATTAAATAATGAATAAAATACCTTTTCCAAACATATAGTTTAAAAGAAAAAACTAAGGAAGAGGTGTTTTTTTATGGAAAGAGTAATGTCAGTAGAAGAAAAAATTAGACGAGCTGAGGAAATATATGAAAGAAGAAAACAAGGAAATACCAAGCCAATAACAAGTGTTAGTATAAATAAAGAAAAAGAAAAGAAAGATATTAAATTACTAAAAAAGATGATTATACAAATATTAATATGTACATCTCTTTATTTAGTTGTTTATACAATACAAAATAGTGAATATGTTTTTTCTGAAGATTTTGTAAATAAAGTAAATGAAATTTTATCATATGATACAAATTTTGGGGAAGTTTTTAATAATTTAAAAAATCAAGTACAAGGTTTATTTAATAAAGAGGAAAACACAAATACTGAAGAAGTAGAAAATAAAGAAAATGCAATAGGAGGAGCTGAAGAAGAGGTTGTACAAGAAAATACAACAGAAGAAGAACAGAAGCAAGAATTATCACAAGCAGAGCAAGATATAGAAACTGTTAAAAATACAACAAGTTTTATTAAACCTATTGAAGGGACTATTACTTCTAAATATGGGCAAAGAGACCCAACAACACCTACAGTTCCTAAAAATCATACAGGTACGGATATTGCAGCAGACTTAGGAACTAAAATAAAATCAGCTACTGATGGTGAAGTTGTTCTTGCATCAGAAGAAGGTGATTACGGAAAACATTTAAAAATTCAAATAGGAGAAGTAAGTATTATATATGCTCATTGTAATAATTTATATGTAAAGCAAGGAGATATTGTAAAACAAGGACAAGAAATTGCAGAGGTAGGGTCAACAGGAAATTCAACACGGACCACATTTACATTTTGAGATAAGGTGTTCTGAAAGAACAGTAGACCCACAAAGTATTTTAGATTTATAAAGGAGAGTTATAATGCAATTTAAAGTTGATTTAAAAATATTTCTGTTTTTGCTTTTGTTTTATTTTACAAATCAAGTTGAAACTTATGTATTAATACTTATTTTTGCTATTATACATGAATTAGGGCATTTAATAGCAGGATTATTGTTAGGGATGAAACCTAAAAGTTTAGAGTTAAAACCTTATGGAGTAAGTATTTCTTTTAATATAGAGCCTAAAGATTATAATAGGAAAATATTAAAGGGAAATATGTTGGAAATAAAGAAGATAATTGTTGCAATAGCGGGGCCATTAACTAATTTAATAATTATATTTATAACAATGCAATTTGAATTAAATATATTTATGGGTATGATGATTGTATATGCTAATTTATTACTTGTAATATTTAATTTACTTCCTATTTGTCCATTAGATGGAGGAAGAATTTTAAAAGGTTTTTTACATATAATATTTGGAAAAAGAAAAGCGGAAATGTATATTAATTATATTTCTTTAATTAGTTTAATTGTTTTGACTTTTATTTCAAGTATAGGAGTTTTTTATTTACAAAACATAGCTATATTTCTGGTAATAATAGTTCTTTGGATATTGTATATTAGGGAAGATATGATATATAGAAGAAAAAATAAAATTTATAATTTAATAGAAAAAAGTATTGAAATCGACACCGATTAATAGTAAACTAGTACTAAAGAAATAAAGGAGAAATGCAAAGGATGAAAAAAATATTAAAAAGTCAAAATGGTGTTACTTTAACATCACTTGTAATAGCTGTGGCTGTAATACTTATTTTAACAGGTACTATTATTGTAAATGTTACAGGTAATTTAAAAACAGAAAAGTTAAGAAATATGCAATCTGATATTGAGAACTTAAGAGATAAAGTGTCAACATATTATGCACAATATGGTAAAATTCCTGCTGATGTAAGTATAGAGTATACTAATATAAATAATTTACAAAGTGCAGGTGTAATAAGTGAAGTAGCAGATACAGGAAAGTTTTATGTGCTTGATTTATCGGCAATGGAAAATGTTACTTTAAATTATGGAAAAGATTATGAAAAGATAAGAAATAAAGAAGCAACAACAGAAGAACAAATAAATAGTTTAACAAATTTATATATTATAAATGAAGCAAGTCATAATATATTCTATGTAGATGGAATAGAATTAGATGGAGATAGGTATTATACAGATTATACAGCAGATGATATAGATACAGCATATGTAGACTTAAGATATGTGGATAATGTGGAAATCCCAGATGGTTTTTATTATGTAGGTGGAACAAAAGATACAGGTCTTGTTATTTCTGACGTACAAGGTGATGACCTAGATAATTCTAAGGGTGGTAATCAGTTTGTATGGATACCAGTAGAAAATGAAGCTGATTATGTTAGAAATACTACATATGAAGACACAAATTTTTCAGAGACAGCATATACAGATACAGGGTATTTACCAGATGGAATACAACCAGATACTGATGAATCAGAATATAATGAAGAAACAGAAAGACAAGCTGTGATGAGGGCTAAAGGATTTTTTGTTTCAAGATTTGAAGCTGGTAATGATGGCTCAGGTAATTTAATTAGTAAAAAGGGAGTAACAGTATGGACTACTATTTCTTTAGCAGATTGTAAAGAAATAGCGAAATCTATAAATACAGATAATGTTAAAAGTGCATTGTGTTCAGGAATACAATGGGATATGATAATGAAATTTGTAAATGGAAAATTGGATGGGAAAGAAAATTATTTTGATGTGACAAAGAATGATGTTAATAGGAATAGTAGTGATTTGAAACAATTATCAGGGCAAAATGAAGCTGATAAAGTATGTAATATATATGATTTGGAAGGAAATTGTTGGGAGTATGTAGCAGAAAGAAGTACATACAATGATGATGATTTTGCTGTTGTCAGAGGTGGACGTAACAATTATGCGCAAGAGGCTTCACATCGTACTGCAGGTAATTTAGAAGGAAGTGGAAATGATGGCTCCTTCCGATTTGTTCTTTATGTAACACCTCGAGATAACTGGTCACCAGCATATGATAAGACAACAACATATACAGATAAAAATGGAGATACAGCAACAATACCAGAAGGATTCTCAGTAAGTAGAAAACCAAATGAAAAAACAATAAATGATGGACTAGTAGTACAAGCATCAGATGGAAGCGAATTTGTATGGATACCAGTAGAAACACCAGTAGCAGATAAAGAAGCAGATGGAACAAATAATAAGGCAATGGCAATAAAGAATGGAGATAATTATAGAGGGCTTCTTTATGATTTTACAAATAGTGGTTCAACAGTAATGGAAGGATGTACAACAACTACAAGAACTTATAGAGAGCCAGATATAGTATCTAATTATGATAATAATACAAGTTATAATAATGGATTATTTACAAAAGAAAGTTTACAAGAAGAATATAATAATATGATGAAAAGTGTTGAGCAATACAATGGCTTTTATGTGGGAAGATATGAATTAGGTTTAGATACAAAAAATAATAATGCACCAGTAGTAAAGAATGCAAGTACAAATTCAGGAGTTACAACAGCAGATGCAAGTAATTCAAATACAAGAATGTGGTATGGCTTATATAGTAAATGTAAAGAATTTGCACCAGAAGAAAGTGAAAAATCAGTAGTAAGCACAATGATATGGGGAAGTCAATATGATGCAATGATGAATTGGATGCAAGGACAAGGAGAAAATGTAACGATAGCTAAAAGCTTTTCTTCATATGTAACGGGAGCTAATTCGGAAGATGTAATAAGAAATGTAGTTGACCTTAATGGTTATCATAGAGAGTGTACATTAGAGGCCAACTCTACTAACCTTCGTGTTTTTCGAGGAAATTATTCTAGTTATAGCTACACTCCTAGTGAACGTACCTACAACAGTCCGGACGTTGCCGATAGTAGCCTTTCAGCCCGTCTCACTTTATATATAAAGTAGCACTGAACATGATAGTAATAGATTAGAAGGAAATAGTAAAACAAAATTCATAAAGATGGTGTATCATATAGTGTGATGGTGTATAATATAGTGTGTAAATTATAAAGCACACTATATTTTTATATGTAAAAATAAATGAGAGAATTCTTATTTCCCTAAATGTATAAGGCTTTGTAAAGAAATTGTAACATTTTAGAAATATTTTTGTTATTTTCACATAAAATTCATTGACTTTTTAGCATTTTCGTTATATTATATAACCATTAAAAATGTGTTTTTAAAATCCTAAGGAGGAAAATTATGGGAGAAGTAATAGTAATAACATCAGGAAAAGGCGGAGTAGGAAAAACAACAACAACAGCAAATTTAGGTTCAAGCTTAGCACTAGAAGGAAAAAAAGTAGCATTAGTAGACACAGATATAGGACTTAGAAACCTAGATGTTGTAATGGGACTAGAAAATAGAATAGTATATGACATAGTAGATGTTGTTGAAGGAAAATGTAAATTAAGACAAGCATTAATAAAAGATAAAAGATTTAAAGAATTATACCTACTACCAGCAGCCCAAACAAGAGATAAAAGCGCAGTAAATGAAGAACAAATGAGAGAACTAGTAGGAAAATTAAAAGAAGAATTTGACTACATATTAATAGATTGCCCAGCAGGAATAGAACAAGGATTTAAAAATGCTATTGCAGGAGCAGACCGTGCAATTGTTGTAACAACAGCGGAAATATCAGCAATAAGAGATGCTGATAGAATTATAGGACTTTTAGAATCATCAGAAATCAAAAACCCAGAATTAGTTATAAACAGAATAAGACCTAATATGGTAAAAAAAGGAGAAATGATGGATGTAGATGACATTGTTGACCTTTTATCAATAGATTTAATTGGTGTAGTACCAGATGATGAATACATAATTACACAAACAAATAAAGGTGAACCAGTAATACAAAATAAAAAAGCACCATCAGGAAAAGCTTATATAGAAATAGCAAAAAGAGTATTAGGAGAAAAAATAGAAGTAACAATTCCAGGAAGAGAAAAAGGATTTTTTGCAAAACTAAAAAGACTATTTAAAAGAGATTAACAATATGGGGGTAGTTAGGAATAATGTTTGAAAACATACTAAAGTTTTTTAAAAAGAAAAATAAGAAAGAAAATAAAAATACATCTAGTTCTAGAGATACTGCAAAAGAAAGATTACATTTAGTTTTGATGCAAGATAGAGCTAATGTATCAGCAGATTTCTTAGAGTTAATGAAACAAGAAATTATTGAAGTAATAAAAAAATATATAGATGTAGATGAAAGTGCCATAGATGTAAGACTAACTAATAAAGAAAATAGTGATGGAACAAATGGTGCGCCAGCTTTATATGCAAACATTCCGATATTAAATATAAAAAATGAAGCAAGAAAAGTAGAAAAGAAAAAAGAAGAAAAGACAGAAAAAGTAAAAGAAGTAGAAGAAGTAGAAGAAAATAAAGAAAAAGACCAAGAACCAGAAGAAAAAGAAGTAGTAACAGAAAAAGAGAAAGAAAAAGAAATAGAAGAAAAAGTTGAAGAAGCTGAAAATATAATAGAAGAAGCAAAAACAGAAGAAAAAAAAGAAGAAAAAGATAAAAACGAAGACAAACAAGAAGACGAAGAATCAAAAGAAAAGATTAAATCAGAAAATAAAGAGTAAAAGAGTGGTTTAATGAGAAAAAGAGAATTAAAAAATATAGAATGGAGTATATTAATAATTGCAATTATCCTATGTATTATTGGATTAGTTGCATTATTTTCTGCAACACAGGAAACAGAACATGATGATTTTAATAAACAATGTATTTGGTTTGTAGTAAGTTTAGTAATAATGGTCGGCGTTATGCTAATAGATTATGAAACATTAGTAAAAATGTCACCAATATTTTATGGATTGTTTATAGTGTTGTTGATAGGAGTACTATTTACACCAGAAATAAATGGAGCGACAAGTTGGTTTGATATTGGATTTTTCTCATTCCAGCCGGGAGAATTTGCTAAAATATTTGTAATATTATTTTTAGCGATGGCGATAACTAAAATACAAGAAAGAGGAAAAGGAGAAATAAATAGGCCAACAAGACTTTTAGTATTACTTGCAATATTAGGAGTTCCAGTATTATTGATTGTAAAACAACCAGACTTAGGAACAGCAGCAGCATTTGTAGTAGCAGCAGCATTAATGGTAATTTCTGCAGGAATAGATAAAAGATATATAATAGCAACAATAATATTAGTAGTGGTATCAGTTCCAATTGTTTATAACTTTTTATTACCAGAACATGCAAAATCAAGAATAGATATATTCTTAAATCCAGAATCAGACCCAAGAGGAGCAGGATATAATATAATTCAATCAAAACTAGCAATAGGAGCAGGTGGACTAACAGGAATGGGATTATTAAAAGGAAATCAAACACAACTTGGTTTCTTATATCCAAAAACAACAGACTTTATATATGCAGTTATTGGTGAAGAAATGGGATTTATAATAGCAGGAGCGGTAATAATACTGTATGTAGTGTTAATAACCAAATGTATATATGTAGCAAAAACAGCTAAAGATGAAGCAGGGTCATTAATAGCAATAGGAATTACAGGAGTATTTCTATTCCATGTATTAGAAAATATAGGAATGGTAATGGGATTATTACCAATAACAGGAGTTCCACTTCCATTTGTAAGTTATGGTGGAAGTTCATTAATTACAAACTTTATTTGTATAGGAATTTTATTGAATATAAGTAGTAAAAGACAAAAAACAATATTTGTAAAATAATATGTCTAATTAGGGACATTATATGAGGAGAAGATATGTACTTACATAAATTAAAAATAGGAAATGTAGAATTAGAAAATAATTTAATATTAGCTCCAATGGCAGGTGTAACAAACCTGCCATTTAGAATTGTATGTAAAGAACAGGGAGCAGGAATGGTCTGCACAGAAATGGCAAGTAGTAGAGCAATGTTCTATAATGATAAAAAAACAAAAAGGCTATTTAATACAGAAGGAGAAAAAAGACCAATAAGCTTTCAAGTATTTGGTAGTGATGAAGAAAGTTTAGGATATGCTGCAAGATATATGAGTGAATTTGCAGGCATAATAGATATAAACATGGGATGTCCTGCACCAAAGGTTGTAAAAAATGGAGATGGAAGTAAACTACTTTGTGACTTAGAAAAAGCTAAAAGAATGATGGAAGCAGTAGTTAAAAATTCAAAAGTACCAGTAACAGTAAAAATAAGAAAAGGATGGGACAAAGAACATATTGTAGCTGTAGAAGTAGCAAAAATAGCAGAAGAAGTAGGAATTTCAGCAATAACGGTACATGGAAGAACAAGAAGTGAATTTTACTCAGGAAAAGCTGATTGGGAGATAATAAAAAAAGTAAAAGAAAGTGTAAATATACCAGTGATAGGAAATGGAGATATTGTAGATGAGGAATCAGCATATCAAATGTTTGAAACTACAGGTGTAGATGGAATAATGATAGGAAGAGGAACTTTTGGAAATCCATGGATATTTAGAGAAATAAAATACTTTTTAGAAACAGGGAAAAAATTAGATAAACCATCAAATGAAGAAAAATTAGAAGTTATGAAAAAACATATTGATTTAGCAGTAGAAGAAAAGGGAGAAGTAGCAATAAAAGAATTAAGAAAACATATTGCATGGTATACTAAAAACTTAAAAAATTCTAGTGAGTTTAGAAATTCAATAAATAAAATAGAAACAAAAGAAGAATTACTAAAAACATTAGATGAATATTTTAAAACTCTATAGAATAAAAAATAATAGTAGCTAATTTACTACTATTATTTTTTTCGAGGTGAAGTATTTGAAAAATAAAAAAATTATAATAATAGGAAGTTTGGTTTTTGTAATTTTAATATTTATTTTTTTTATGATTTTTTATCTAGATACGGCTAAAAATTTTAAAATTGGAAATAATATTACTAGTCAAGAATTAGTAGATAAGATTTTGAAAATAAATTCTTATGAAGCAACTATAGAAGTGGATATAAAAAGCAATAAAAATGAAAATAAATATGTAATAAAACAAAAATATAATGGAACAAATGAAAATTCACAGGAAGTTTTAGAACCAACAAATATAGCAGGAGTAAAAATAACCAAAAAAGAAAATACTCTAACAATAGAAAATACAAATTTAAATCTAGTATCTATGTTTGAAAATTATCAATATTTATCAAACAATCAGTTAGACTTAAACACTTTTATAGAAGATTATAAAAATGATGATAAATCAAGCTATGGAGAAACTAGGGGAGAATTAGTAATGAGAACAACAAACGAACAAAAACTAATAAAATCTTTGTACATAAATAAAGAAACTAGAAAACCTGTAAAAATGGAAATAGAAGATGCTAACAAAAAAACAGCTGTTTACATATTATATAGAGAGGTAACTGTAAATAGCTAAAACTATTTCTTTACTTCATAAGAATGAAACAACTATAATTCTTGACAATATAAGTAATATTGGGAGTGAAGAATATGCAAATAAGAAGAGGCGATATGTTTTATGCAGATTTAAGTCCAGTAGTTGGTTCAGAACAAGGAGGAATTAGACCTGTACTAATTATTCAAAATGACTTAGGAAATAAATATAGTCCAACAGTCATTGCAGCAGCAATAACGTCTCAGACAGGAAAAACAAAATTGCCAACACATATAGAAATTGACTCTTCTTCATGTGGTTTAAAGAGTAATTCTGTTGTGCTTGCAGAACAGATTAGAACAATAGATAAAAGTAGACTAAAAGAAAGAATAGGTCATATAGATGATGAAAAAATAATAGACCAAGTAAATAATGCACTTGGTGTAAGTTTTGGACTAGACGAATAAAGGATGAAAAGGAAACATTAAATTGTTTCCTTTAATAATTATACTTTTAATTTTTTAATAATTTTTATTTCATGATACAAATTATCAATAATAGCTTTTCTAGTTTCATAAGCTTTTTTATATTCTTCATAAACAGATTTATAATTCTCGGGAGTTTCGTTGTTTTTAAGTAAAAGTTTCATACCTTCTAAATAATAATTCTTATCTTTTTCTTTTTTTGCTTTTTGCATAGCAATATCATATTTTTCAACCTGTTTTAATCTTTTTAATTCATCATTTAAATCTTTTATATAACTTTGAGTAAGAAATATCTCATACTCTATATCTTCAATAACAACTTTAAATAAGACTCTAACAATTGCCGGATTATTTTTTCCTAATTTTGCATGTTCACCAACAACTGATAAAGCAGCTGATTTTTGAATAGGCTCATGAGGTTTAGTATTTTCAATTAATATTTTTAAAGTATCAGAAATACCAATATGTGATTTGTATTGTCGTTTACTTACAATAGCATCATACTCATCAGCAACACGTATAATTTGTGCTTCATAAGGGATATCTTTTTTTGTTAATCCTTGTGGATATCCAGAACCATCTAGAGCCTCATGATGATAATAAGGACCTGCTGCATATGGTCTTAATTTTAAATCCTCCATACACATTTTATAACCTATAGTAGTATGTGTTTTCATAACTTCAAATTCTTCGTCAGTAAGCTTTCCAGGTTTTTGTAATATTGATGGTGGGATAAATTGTTTACCAATGTCGTGTAAATATGCACATATAGTACAATACTCAGTAAAACCTTTATTACAATGAAGATGTTCACATAGTCTACATGTTAAATCACCAACATTTTCACAATGTTTTCTTGTAAAAACATCTAATCTATCAAGCATATTTAATTGATATCTCATTGTTTTATCTAGATTATAAGATTTTAAACTTGTTCTATCATAAAAATCAAAAGTTTCTTTATACATAATAATTCTCCTTTGTAAAAATCAAATTAATAATACCATTAAAATAACAAAAACACAATACCTTATGCAAAAATGTAAAAAATTTACTGTAAAATAAAAATACAGTACATTGTTGGGAATTTTGTTTAAAACATTGATATTTAGCTAAAATTGTGTTATCATTTAATAGCAAAAAATAAAGAAATAGAGGGATAAAAATGTATAGAACAAAAACATGTGGAGAATTAAATTTAAAGAATGTAAATGAAGAAGTAAATTTAAGTGGATGGGTACAAAAAATAAGAGACTTAGGTGGAATGATATTTATAGACCTAAGAGATGAAGATGGAATTACGCAAATAGTAGTAAACGATGAAAAGTTACAAGAAGAAG
The DNA here is from genome assembly GCA_944387565.1 of uncultured Clostridia bacterium. Classification (GTDB taxonomy): domain Bacteria; phylum Bacillota; class Clostridia; order TANB77; family CAG-508; genus CAG-269. The sequence goes on from CALXFJ010000004.1 coordinate 67,572, forward strand.
CAAAAACAATAACAGAAGAAAGTTGTATCCACATAGTTGGACAAGTTGTGGAAAGAAGTAACAAAAATTCAAAAATTCCAACAGGAGAAATAGAAGTAGTAGCAAACAAAATAGAAGTACTTGGAAAATGTAAAAATGTATTACCATTTGAAATAAATACAGACCAAGAAGTAAGAGAAGATTTAAGATTAGAATATAGATTTTTAGACTTAAGAAATGAAAAATTACACAAAAATATATTATTACGTTCACAAATATTGAAAACATTAAGAAACAGAATGGATGAATTAGGATTTACAGAAATACAAACACCAATATTAGCTAATTCATCACCAGAAGGTGCAAGAGATTATTTAGTACCAAGTAGATTAAACCCTGGAGAATTTTATGCGCTTCCTCAAGCACCACAACAATTTAAACAATTACTTATGCTTGCAGGATTTAATAAATACTATCAAATAGCACCATGTTTTAGAGATGAAGACCCAAGAGCAGATAGAGCACCAGGAGAATTCTATCAATTAGATTTTGAAATGAGTTTTGCGGAGCAAGAAGATGTATTAAAAGTAATTGAAGATGTAATACCATATACATTTAAGAAGTTTACAAACTGGAAAGTAGATGAAGGACCATTTATACGTATACCATATAAAGAAGCTATGGAAAAATACGGAATAGATAAACCAGACTTAAGAAATCCTTTAATCATACAAGATGTAACAAATGTATTTGAAAAATCTGATTTTAAAGCATTTGAAAATAAAACAATAAAAGCAATTGTAGTAGATAAAGGAGCAGAACAAGGAAGAAAATTCTTTGATAAAATGACAGATTTTGCTAAAACTGAAGAAGTAGGAGCAAAAGGATTAGCTTGGACTAAATTAGAAGAAAATACTTTAACTGGTGGAATTGCTAAATTTATAACAGATGAAATGAAAGAAAAATTAGAAAAAGAATATGGATTTAAAAATGGTGACGCTATATTCTTTATAGCAGATGAATTAAAACAAGCACAAAAAGTAGCTGGACTAGTTAGAATAGAATTAGGAAAGAGATTAGATTTGATAGAGAAAAATACATATAAATTCTGTTTTATAGTAGATTTTCCAATGTATGAATTATCAGATGAAGGAACAATAGATTTTAATCATAATCCATTTTCAATGCCACAAGGTGGATTAGAAGCATTAGAAAAAAAAGAACCATTAGATATTTTAGCATATCAATTTGATTTAGTATGTAATGGATATGAAATGGCATCTGGAGCAGTAAGAAATCATAATCCAGAGATAATGGTTAAGGCATTTGAAATAGCAGGATATACAGAAGAAGATGTTAAAAAGAGATTTGGGGCATTATATAAAGCTTTCCAATATGGAGCTCCACCACATGCAGGTGCAGCACCTGGAGTAGATAGAATGGTAATGTTAATTGCAGATTCTCAAAGCATAAGAGAAATTATAGCATTCCCTAAAAATAAAAGAGCAAGAGACTTGTTAATGCAAGCTCCATCTGTTGTATCAGAAAAGCAATTAGAAGATGTACATATAAAAGTAGATTTAGATAATAACAAATAGGAGAAATCAAATGAAAAAATATAAAATGAAAGTAACAGTTTTTCTATGTGGTGCATTAGGAATGGTGTTAGAATTAGTAGCAGCAAGAATTTTATCACCGTATGTGGGAAGTTCAAATTTAATATGGACAACAATTATTGGGATTATGCTAACAAGCATGAGTATAGGATATTGGCTAGGAGGAAAAATTGCAGATAAAAGACCAGACTTAAATTTATTATCATTATTTATTTTATTAGGAGCATTTTTCACAAGCTTAATACCAGTACTAGAAACACTACTTGTTAAACCATTATCAGAGACCAATGTAAGTTTAGTTTTTGTTGCAATAGTAACATCAGCATTTGTTTTTGGAATACCAAGTTTTATACTTGCAATGGTGTCACCATTTGCTGTAAAAATAGAGGAATTAAGTGATAAAGAACATAATAATATAGGAAAAACATCAGGAAGGATATCATCATTATCAACTATAGGAAGTATAGTAGGAACATTTGCAGCAGGATTTTTATTAATCCCTTATTTAGGAGTAAGAGTACTAATTTTAATAGTAACAATAGTATTATATTTATTAGCATTTATGATTTATTGTGATAAAACCAAAAAATATTGCGCTTTAATGGTATTAATATTAATATGTTTGCTTGGAATAAACTATTATGGAAAATATATATTTGAAAAAGAGAATCCAGATATAATAGTAGATACAGACTCAGAATATAGTAGAATTTGGATAAAACGAATAGAAACAGGGGATGTCACATATAAGGCGATGCAAGTAGATAGAGGGTTTGAATCATATATAGACCAAAATACAAAACAAATGGGAGCAACATATTTATATTATTATGATTTATTTGATTATTTTAACAAAAATGCAAAATCAACACTTATGATAGGTGGGGCAGCATATACATATCCCACCTATTATTTAAATAAATATCAAGATAAGACAATTGATGTAGTAGAAGTAGATGAAAAAATGACTGAACTTGCACAAGAACAATTTGGACTTGATACAACAAATACAAGATTAAAAATATATCATCAAGATGGAAGAAGTTTTTTAAATAGGACAAATAACAGATATGATACTATATTAATAGATGCATTTAAGGGATTAAGTGCACCATTTGAATTAACAACATATGAAGCTTTAACAGAAGCTAAAAATTTACTAAATGATAATGGAATGGTAATCACTAATATAATATCTGGTCTAGAAGGAAAAGATGCAGATTTTATAGAGTATGAATACGCAACATATAAAGCAGTATTTCCAGAAGTTAAGCTATACCAAGTAAGAGATGAAAACAAAAAAGATGAACAAAATTTAATATTAATAGGATTTAAGAACGAGATAAATAATATAGATGAAACAAAGAAAGAACAATATACAAGATTATTAAATAGAGAAATAACAGATTTTTCAAGTGATAGAAGAATAGTAACGGACCACTATTCACCAATAGGAGATTAAATTATGAATAAAAGAGTATTATTAGGAATGAGCGGAGGTGTGGATAGTTCAACTTCTGCAATTTTACTAAAAGAAAAAGGATATGAAGTAATAGGATGTACTATGGCTTTACATGGAGGAGAAAAACAAGCTATAGAAGATGCAAAAAAAGTTTGTGAAAAATTAGGAATAAAGCATGTAGTATATGATTTACAAAAAGATTTTAAATGTATGGTAATACAAAATTTTATAAGAGAATATACTAATGCAAAAACTCCAAATCCTTGTATTGAATGTAATAAAAAAATAAAATTTGGAAAATTCTATGAAAAAGCAAAAGAATTAGGGTGTGATTATATTGCAACAGGGCATTATGCAAAAGTAGAGTATTCTAAAAAATATAATCAATATGTTTTAAAAAAATCAAATGAAGAGAAAAAAGACCAGACATATTTCTTATACACAATACCAAAAGAAGAAATTTCACACATAATATTTCCTCTTCAAGATTATAATAGTAAAGAGGAGATTAGAAAAGTTGCTGAAAAAAACGAGTTACAAGTAGCAAATAAAAAAGATAGTCAAGAGGTTTGTTTTATACCAGAAAATGATTATCAAAAATTCTTATTAGCAAATATGGATAAATTACCTAAAAAAGGAAATATCAGATTGAAATCAGGAGAGGTTCTAGGAAAACATAATGGATTAATCAATTATACAATAGGGCAAAGAAAGGGACTTGGAGTTTCCTATAAATATCCTTTATATGTTTTAGAATTAGATGTAAAGAATAATGAAGTAATAGTAGGAAAAGAAGAAGATTTATATAGCAATGAATTATTTGCAACAAATTTAAATTGGCAAGTTGATGTAAAAAACAATTTAGAATGTTTAGCTAAAATCCGTTATCGCTCAAAAGAAGCTAAAGCTAAAGTTTTAAAAAAGGAAAACGGAGTAGAAGTAATATTTGAAACTCCACAAAGAGCTATAACTAAAGGACAATCAGTAGTTTTTTATGATGAAGATGGAATTGTTTTAGGTGGAGGAATAATAAGTTAAAATCAAGGATTTTTAATAAAAAACTTGTATAAAAATAAGAATTGTGATATAAATATACTATAAAAATAAAGCTAAATTAGAAAGGCGGAATTTTTGTGGAAGAAATGGTAAATGATGGTGCTAAAACCATATTAATAGTAGATGATGAACAACCAATAGTAGATATATTGGTATATAATTTAAGAAAAGAAGGTTATAATACAATAGAAGCAGGAGATGGAGTTACAGCAGTAGATTTAGCATTAGAAAAGAGACCAGACTTAATATTACTTGATATTATGCTTCCAAAAATGGATGGATTGTCAGTATGTAAAAGAATAAAGAATTCGTATAATGTGCCAATAATTATGCTAACAGCTAAAGATGGAGAAATTGATAAAATCTTAGGATTAGAATTAGGTGCAGATGACTATATAACCAAACCTTTTAGTGTAAGGGAGTTAGTTGCTAGAGTAAAAGCTAATTTAAGAAAGGTAGAAGTAGTTTCAAATAATCAATATAGTTCAAATGTAGGCAATAAGAAGAAAGAAAGTAAAATTGTAGTTGGAGATTTGGAGCTTGATTTAGATAAATTCGAAGTTAAAGTAAGAGGCAAAATTATAGATTTAACATTAAGAGAATTTGAAGTATTAAAATTTTTGGCCTCTCAACCAGAACAAGTAGTGACAAGAGAAACCTTACTTGAAAAAGTTTGGGGTTATGAGTATTATGGAGATATTAGAACAGTTGATGTTACAGTTAGAAGAATAAGAGAAAAAATAGAAAAAGATACTTCGGCACCAAAAATTTTAATTACAAAAAGAGGAGTAGGTTATTATATAGCATCAGAATAAAACAGGAAGAGCTTATTTTAAATCAAATAATTAAATAAGCTCTTTTAATTAATAGAAAAATAAGAGGAAATGGATATGGATAGAACACAAACAAGAAAAGTAATGGTAGGAAATGTACAAATAGGTGGACAAAATAAGGTTGTTATACAATCAATGTGTAATACCAAAACAAAAGATGTAGAAAGTACAGTAAAACAAATTTTAGAATTAGAAAATGCAGGTTGCGAAATAATAAGAGTTGCATGTTTAGATATGGAAGATGCAAAAGCAATAAAAAAAATAAAAGAAAAAATACATATTCCAATAGTTGCAGATATACATTATGATTATAGAATCGCATTAGAGGCAATCAATTCTGGAGTAGATAAAGTTAGAATTAATCCTGGAAATATAGGCTCAAAAGATAGAGTAAAAGCAGTTGTAGATAAATGTAAAGAAAAACGCATTCCTATTAGAATAGGTGTAAATGCAGGTTCTTTAGAAAAAGATTTGTTAGAAAAATATGGTAAGCCAACACCAAAAGCTATGATAGAAAGTGCAAAAAGACATATAGATATTTTAGAAGAATTAGATTTCTATGATTATATATTATCATTAAAAGCAAGTAATTTAGATTTATGTATAGAAGCTTATGAAGAAGCTTCAAAAGAATTTAGTTGTCCACTTCATTTAGGAATAACAGAAAGTGGAACTGAATTTAGTGGAACAGTAAAATCTAGTATAGGACTTGGCGTTATGCTAAGAAATGGTATAGGAGATACTATGAGAGTTTCTTTATCAGATGACCCTGTAAAAGAAATAAAGGTTGCAAAAGAAATCTTAAAAGATTGTAATTTGTTTTCAAAATCACCAACATTAGTTGCATGTCCTACATGTGGAAGAACTCAAATAGATTTAATCCCTATTGCAAAAGAAGTAGAAAGTTTTCTACAAAATATAGAAGCTGATATTACTGTTGCTGTAATGGGATGTAGTGTTAATGGGCCAGGAGAAGCAAGAGAGGCTGATATAGGAATAGCAGGAGGAATAAAAGAAGGATTACTTTTTAAAAAAGGAGAAATTATAAAAAAGGTAAATCAAGAAGACATTGTAAATGTTTTAAAAGAAGAAATACTAAATATGATAAAATAGAAAGGTAAGATAAATGGAAGTTATATTAGGAAAAACTGCTGGTTTTTGTTATGGGGTAAGAAATGCAGTTGAAGGAGCAAAAAATGAGCTAAAAAATGCCAAAGAGAAAATATATTGTTTAGGTGAAATTGTACATAATAAACAAGTTGTTGATGAATTAAAGAAAAAAGGAATGGTTTTTATTGAAAATATAGAAGAGGCAAAAGGGAAAACAATAATAAGAGCACATGGTGTAAAAAAAGAAGTTTATGATATAGCAAAGAAAAACAAAATAGAACTTAAAGATTATACATGTCCAAATGTACTAAAAATACATGAAATAGCTAAAGAACATGCAAATGAAGGATATTATATATTTCTTTGTGGGAATAGAAAACATCCAGAAAACATAGGAACACTTAGCTTCTGTGGAGAAAATGTTTCTGTTATAGAAACAGAAGATGATATAGAAAAGGTAATCGAAGAATTAAAGCAAACAGGTATAGAAAAGCTATTATTAATTTTACAAACAACATTTAGTGTGGAAAAATTTCATAAAATAGAAAAAATACTTAAAGAAAAATTACCAGAAAATATTAAGCTAAAAATTAAAAATACTATTTGTAAAGCTACAGAATTAAGGCAAAAAGAGACAAACGATATTTCCCAAAATGTAGATTATATGATTATAATAGGCGGAAAAAATAGTTCAAATACTAAAAAATTATTTGAAATAGGTAAACAAAATTGTAAAAATTGTATTTGTGTTGAAACTGCAGAAGAGTTACCATTAGAAGAAATTAGAAAATGTGAAAAAGTTGGAGTTATGGCTGGAGCATCTACTCCTAAAGAATTAATAGAAGAGGTTATAAATAAACTAAAATAAATATTTTTTTAGATATTTTGTGTTCTAAATCACAAAAACATAATTCTTTCATAATATATATAAATATTATATATATGGGAGGATTATTTTTTATGGCAAAGATATTAGTTTTTAATAACGATACAGATAGAATGGAAACATATTATAGAGGAGAATCAGAACCAATGCCATATAATACAAACGGAACATTAAGAGTAAGAGAATTTAGAGGTTCTAGTAAAAGTAATATTTTATGGACAACTAAAAGATGTATGCAAAGTTGGAATAGTCAAAGATATATTTTCGGAGGTCCCATACCTGTAGGTTTCGCATTTAAAAGACCATATGAAGGAGGACATGGAAACCAAAGTCATGACTGAATACATACAGTTGAACACTTAAAAAATTATAATAGGAGATAAATAAAATTTGTGTTTTTAGAGATAAGATATAATTAATAAAGTGCTAGAAATAGTGCTTTTATTTTTTACAATTTTTACGTATAAATGCTTGAAAAATAAACAAATGTTTGATACAATATTACAAATAAAAAATAACAAATGGGAGATGATAATAATGAGCAATTTACAAGCAGAAGAATACAAAAGTTTTGAAGAAATAAAAAGAACTAAAGAAGATGGAACAGAATATTGGAGTGCAAGAGAGTTAAGCGAAGTTTTGGAATACAAGCAATGGAGAAATTTTGCAAAAGTAATAGATAGAGCAAAATTAGCCTGTCAGAACAGTGGAAGAAGGATTGATGACGATTTTGCTGAGGTCAGCAAAATCGTTGAAGCAGGAGCAACACAGAAAAAAGTACTAGATTATGAACTATCAAGGTATGCTTGTTATTTAATAGTACAGAATGGAGACCCGAGAAAAGAAGTTATTGCTTTAGGTCAAACATATTTTGCAATTCAAACACGAAGGCAAGAAGTAGCAGATTATTTTAACCAATTAGATGAAGACAATAAAAGATTAGTAATTCGTGGAGATATAAAGCAATGGAATCAAATGTTATTGGAAGTTGCACATAATGCTGGAGTAATAACTAATCAAGAATATGCAGAATTTCAAAATGCAGGATATATTGGATTATATGGAGGATTAACTGTTGACGATATACATAGAAAAAAGAATTTAAAAGATAAAGAGAAAATACTTGACTTTATGGGAAGTGAAGAACTAGCAGCTAATTTATTTCGCATAACACAAACAGAAGCTAAACTAAAAAGAGAAAATGTAAAAAACAAAGAAAAAGCTAATCAAACTCATTATACTGTTGGGACAACTGTGAGAAAAGCAATAAAAGATATTGGAGGAACTATGCCAGAAGATTTACCAACACCAGAAAAAAGTATCGAACAAGTTGAAAAAGAACAATTGAAAAGATTAAAAGATAAGAAAACAAAGTTAATGCTAGACGAATAATTAAATAAGACTTAATCTAAAAATAGTCAATGACACTTCTTTTTTTTAGAAATTTATGCTAAAATAATCATAGAAATTTAAATATTATAGGAGAAAATATGTTAGATATAAAAGTTACCGAGAATTATGGTGGTATTGAAGTAAAAGGAGATTATGCTGATTTTGAACAATTATATGATTCAATTTTTGAAATAATTGGTGATGAAGAAGATTATCCTACACTAGAAAAATTGAGAATTCAAATATTAGCTTTTTGTTATGATTTGAGACATGCCAAACAAG
>CALXFJ010000005.1 GCA_944387565.1 uncultured Clostridia bacterium
AAGAGGTTTACTATATTTTCAATTTTATTTCTATTATTATTCATTTATACCATTGCGAGGAACGAGCAATTTAGTACTATAGTAATAACAAGTGCTATAAGCGTAATTCCTCGTTCCTTTCTTTTTAATATTCTTTTGTTTTCTTTCATTTTAAAATTCCTCCTAACATTTTTATTTTATATTTTTAAAATTAATAACAAAACACAAAAAAAGACAGCAATAAAAATCTGTTTTAAAACAGATTTTTACCACTATCTTCTTTTAATCTATGCTTAATAAAACTATACTCTATTTCACTAAAGTGTAGCTCTCTCTCTCTCTCTTACAGTACCAAGGGTTCTAGCTTCTGCTATCATTTTGTATTCTCTCCTTTTCTTTTTCTCTTGTTTTTCACATTATATATTATCTTTTTTTACATAGCAATACTTTATATTAATTTGTAATCTAAATGTAATATTTAAAATAGAATATAATGTCAAATATTTTGTATTATACTACGATTACTACCAACCAGCAAATTATTTATTAGTTTTCTATTAAATCTTCTAATTCTTTTATCTTATCACGTAGTTCTGCTGCTTTTTCAAATTCCATATCAGCTGCATATTTAAGCATTTCATCTGTTAATTTATTAATTGTTTCTTTAATGTCATCTTCTTTTTCTAACTTATATTCTACCTCAATATCTTTTGCATCTGTAACTGAAATAGTATCTCTTACTGATTTCTTTATTGTCTTAGGTGTAATATGATGTTTTTCATTATATTCTTGTTGTATTTTTCTTCTTCTATTTGTTTCTGATATTGCTTTTTCCATACTATCTGTTAATTCATCTGCATACATTATAACTGTTCCATCTGTATTTCTTGCAGCACGTCCTATTGTTTGGATAAGTGACCTTTCAGAACGTAAGAAACCTTCTTTATCAGCATCTAATATTGCAACTAAAGAAACTTCTGGAATATCTAAACCTTCTCTTAAAAGATTTATTCCAACTAGAACATCAAATTCGCCAAGTCTTAAATTACGAATTATTTCCATTCTCTCTAAAGCTTTTGTATCAGAATGCATATAAGTTACTTTTATATCTAAGCCTTTTAAATATTCTGTTAAATCTTCTGCCATTTTCTTAGTTAAAGTTGTAACTAATACCCTTTCATTTTTTTCTACTCTTTGTTTTATTTGTTCTAACAAATCATCTATTTGATTTTCAACAGGTTTTACTTCTATCTTAGGGTCTAAAAGTCCAGTTGGTCTTATTATTTGTTCTACTACATTATTTCCACTATGTTCTTTTTCATAATCTGCAGGTGTTGCACTTACAAATATTACTTGATTTATTCTTTGTTCAAATTCTTTAAATGTAAGTGGTCTATTATCAAATGCTGATGGTAATCTAAATCCATAATTTACTAATGATTCTTTTCTTGCTCTATCTCCATTATACATTGCTTTTACTTGTGGTATTGTTGCATGTGATTCATCTATTAGTAATAAAAAGTCTTTTGGGAAATAATCAAATAATGTATATGGAGGACTTCCTGCTGGTCTTCCACTTATATGTCTTGAATAATTTTCTATTCCTGAACAAAATCCCGTCTCTTTCATCATTTCTATATCAAAATTTGTTCTTTCTTCTATTCTTTGTGCTTCAATTAATTTATTTTGTGATTTAAAATATTTTACTCTTTCTTCCATTTCTTGCTCTATTGTTACAATTGCTCTATCCATTTTCTCTTTTGTTGTAACATAGTGTGATGCTGGTGAAATTAGTATATGTCTTCTTGTTCCTATTGGCTTTCCTGTTAATGCATTTATTTCTACTATTCTATCTATTTCATCTCCCCAGAATTCAACTCTTATAGCATTTTCTGATTGGTCTGATGGGTAGATTTCTACTATATCTCCTTTAGCTCTAAAAGTTCCTCTTCTAAAATCTATTTCATTTCTTGTATATTGCATACTAACTAATTTCTTTAATACCTCGTCTCTTGACTTTTTCATACCAGGTCTTAATGATAACATCATTTCTTGGTAGTCAATAGGGTCTCCCAAACCATATATACATGAAACAGAAGCAACTATTATTACATCTCTTGTTTCAAATAAAGACAATGTTGCTGAATGTCTTAATTTATCTATTTCATCATTTACAGAAGAGTCTTTTTCGATATAAGTATCTGTTGATGGAATATAACTTTCTGGCTGGTAATAATCGTAATAACTAACAAAATACTCAACATTGTTTTCAGGGAAAAACTCTTTAAATTCACTATATAGTTGCCCTGCTAATGTCTTATTATGAGCTAAAACAAGTGTTGGTTTTTGTACTTTCTCAATTATATTTGCCATTGTAAATGTTTTTCCAGAACCTGTAACACCAAGAAGTGTTTGGTATTTCTTACCTTCTAATACTCCTTTACTTAAATATTCAATTGCTTTTGGTTGGTCTCCTGTTGGTTTATATTCTGAATGTAATTTAAACATATTTATTCTCCATTCTTTTTATTATGATTACTATTAACCAAAAAAATTCGTGTAATAAGTATTTTTTTATCAAAAATTTGACTATTTTTTCTGCTGTTACACGAATAGGGTCACAAACTTAATTTTTTAAAACTATTTAATGTTAAATAATTTAAACATATTATTTATATCACATTTTAGGTAAAAATACAATAAATCTTTCTTTCTGATATTTTTAAGTCTGCTTTTGGAGAACCTTAGATATTGTCAGCACCAATAAATAAGGTCACTCCAATTTAAAGAGTGACTAATTATTACTATTTATTATCAGAAGAATAGAGTTTTGTGGTTCCATCTGCATTAAACAATATCAAAGATTCTACTATTCTATTGGCAACTTCTATATTCACTTTATATATAGCTTGTTTAGATGTTCCTGCTATATGTGGTGTAACTATTACATTCTTACGATATTTATTAAATAATTCTTTATAATTATCTACATCAATATCTAATCCTACATAAAAAGTATCATGTAAATCTGCATATTCAATTAAGGCTTTTGTGTCTACTACTTCTGTTCTAGATGTATTTATAAAAGTAGCAGTAGGTTTCATTAACTTAATTTTATCTTTTGAAATAAAATCTTTAGTTTCACTATCTAATGGAATATTAACACTAATAATATCACTTGTTTTTAATAATTCATCTAAATCTACAAATCTAATTCCTTTATTTATTAAATTAGTACTGTTAGAAAGATATTTATCATAACATAATATTTTCATATTAAATGCATTTGCTATTTTCATAACATTTAAAGAAATATTTCCACAACCAATTAGTCCCAAAGTTTTTTGAGATATATCCTCTGGTTTTTCATGTAAATACTTTCTATTTCCTTTACCTTCTAAAACTAATCTATTTCCCTCTTCTACCCTTTTATTTAGTGTTAAAATTAAAGCAAAAATATGTTCAGCAACAGATAAAGAATTTGCTGTTTTTGCGTTTATAACTGTAATTAAAGGAGATTTTAAAAAACTCTCATCTATATGGTCAAGTCCTACTGACAAAGTTGCTATAATCTTTGGTGTTTTTACATATTTAATCATATCAGCTGTTAATTTTGAAAATATACTAATAATTAAAATATCATATTTCTCTAATGCAGAAATCAATTCATCTTTTCCAATACCTTCTCTAGAATCATTTATAGTTAATTCTACTCCAGCATTTTTTATAATTTGTTTTGCTTCATCATTAAATCTATTAGATGTACAATATGCTTTTAACATTTTATCTCCCCCTATTTTGTATTTCCTTAGTTGATTTTAAATATACTTTAATTCTTTTAAATTTTATCAGCTACAATTCCATAATATCTTCTTCTTAATAAAATACCATTATCATAAGTATTCTCCTTTATATATAAGTCTAATTTTTCCATATTACTATCATTTTCTTTAAAATTATTATTAATTATTTCACCTGAAAAGTCATCTAATATTGGTGTCTTTAATAATAAAGCTAATAAATCTTCTTTAGTTTTATAATATTCTCTAACATATATTGGAACCAATTCTACATTTTTAAATCCTGCATCTAATATATTTTCATAATCTACTTGGCTAACAGGCTTATCATCATTAAAAGCTTGTCCTCTACTAAATAATCTTTTTAATTGCCAACAATCTAATTTATCGACTCCTCTTAATATTAACTTTCCTTTATTTTTCAGCGTTTTGTATATTTGTTTTGCAGATATTGGAGTATTTCTTGCAACCACCACATCAAAATAATTATCAGGTGTATCCATATTTAAATTATCCATAACCCTGAATTCAATATTTTTCTTACCTGATTTTCTTAAGTTTTCTTTAGCTGTTTTTATCATTTCCTTAGAAAAATCTGTTCCTATAATTTCTTTTACATCTGGAAAATCATTTAAAACTTTTTCTCCTCCACCAGTTCCTAAGTCTAAAACTACTGAATTTTTATTAGTACTATCATTTAAAATTCTAGTTATATTCCAATTTGTTAAATTTTCTTCTTTAAAATTTATCATACTAAAATCCCAGTTTTTAATCCTATTATAATAATCTAACTCATTATTATTCATTTAAACTCTCTTCTTTCATAAATATTTTTTTATTTTAAATAGTTTTCTAAATTTTCTTTATTCATATAGAATATAGCATTTTTGAAAGAAAAAAACAAGGCATCTGACCTTGCTTTTCTTTGATAATAATAATTATTTGACAACTTTTTTAAATTTATTTTTTCCAAACTGTACTACTAAATCCTTTTTATTATTAATTATTTTATTTATATCTGTAACAGTTACTCCGTCAATTTTTATACCATTTCCTTGAATCATTCTTTTGGCTTCGCTTTTAGATTTTGCAAATCCAATTTTTATTAATAATTCACAAATATTAATTTCATCTTCTTGTATTCTTACTTTTGGGATATCATTTGGCATCTTTCCTTTTGCAATAATTAAATATCTTTCTTTTAATTTTTCAAATTCATTTACATCATCATACATTTTTAATAATTCTTTTGCAAATCTAAAATGAGCTTCTCTTATATCTCCACTCATTATTTTATTAATTTCTTCTGTACTTAAATCTGTTGCTAGCTTAAAATATTGTCTTAAAACATTATCTGGAATCTTCATACTTTTTTCTAATTTTATAAATGGTACATCATTAAGGCCAATATAATTATTTAGTGATTTACTCATCTTTTCTTTACCATCTAAACCTACCAATAGCGGAAAAGTCATAACAACTTGACTTTCCTCACCATAATCTTTCTGAAGTTCTCTTCCAACTAATAAATTAAATGTCTGGTCAGTTCCGCCTATTTCAATATCAGCTTTTAAATGTACAGAATCATATCCTTGCATTAATGGATATAATAGTTCATGCATTGAAAGAGGCAAATTGTTTTCAAACCTATTTTTAAAATCATCTCTTTCCATTATTCTTGCTACTGTATATTTACTTGTTAATTTTATTACATCCTCAAAATCCATTTTTGATAACCATTCTGAATTAAATAATATTTTAGTCTTATCTTTATCTAATATTTTACTTGCTTGTTCTAAATATGTCTTCGCAGATTTCCTTGTTTCTTCAAATGTTAATGCTGGTCTAGTCTTGCTTTTACCTGACGGGTCTCCTATCATTCCTGTAAAATCCCCAACAACAAACACTATTTCATGTCCCATGTCTTGAAATTGCTTTAATACTCGTAAAACAACACTATGCCCTATGTGTAAATCTGGTCTTGATGGGTCTGCTCCTAATTTTATTGTTAATTTTTTTCCACTGTTTATTTTTTTATCTAATTCTTCTTCTGAAAAAATCTCTACAGCTTTTCTTTTTATTATTTCTAATTCATTATTCATATTAATAACACTCTCCAATCTCATTAATTTTCTGTTTATAATATGAACTTTCGTATAAGAACCCATGAATTATTATTTTCATTTTAAAATTCTGGGTCATAGCATCACCCCCTGAAATATCAAAAAAGTCAATTCATCTATTAAAGGACGAATTGACTCGTGGTACCACCTTTATTTACAATATTAAAAATATTGCCTCATTACAAGCTTCTTCGCAAGCTACACGTTAGTTACTATAAGAATTGTAATTCAAATTTTATATTCTAGTAATTTCCACCACCCATTACCTCTCTATTAGTTACTATAAAATTCTACTAATTTTCTTTTTAATACATAACTAAATTAACATATTTATATTTTACCATACAATTTAAGAATATACCACAAAAATTTTAAAATTGTTTTACTTTTTCGATAAAACACGATATATAATAGTTATTCTTAAGTTAGATTGTTTTTTAATATTTTTTTAAATTTATGTTAGGCTTTTATAATCTATTTAATCGAAAAAAATCCAATTTAAAGTTAATTCAAATTTGTAGAACGAACTAGTTTTAAATTCAATTTCTTGTGATTTTAAATTTCAAAGTATTTTATTTATTCCGTATATGTCATATTTATCCCAACTATTATGATTTTCTAAATACCATAAATTTTATTAACAGGTTCTATATTTAAGATTTCTTTTAAATCACTTACTGAATAGTTTACTAACAAAATACAAGAATCATAATCCTTTTGTGCCTTTATATACTGTATAGTCTCATTTCCATTTCTTAAACAATTATGTGTATCTGCTATAAATAATATTTTAAATTATATTTCTTTAAATTATTTGCATATCCCTTCTTTATTTTTAATTCTTTATATCTTCTAAAATAAAATCTATAACTTTTTGTAAATCTTCTAAAGAAACTTCTACTTGATAACCTATCTTACCACCACTAAAAATAATTGTATCAAATTCTTTAGCAGATATATCAATTATAGTTTTAAATTGTTTTTTCATACCAATAGGTGAGCAGCCTCCATGTATATAACCAGTTAACGGAAGTAGCTCTTTTGATTTTATCATTTCCACACTTTTTTCTTTTACTGCATTTGCTGCTTTCTTTAAGTTTAGTTCTTTATTTACAGGAACTAAAAACACATAATGTTCTTTACTATGTCCTACTGTTACTAGTGTTTTAAACACTTGACTTGGATTCTCTCCTAATGCATTTGCTACATCTATTCCACTTATTACATCTGTATAATGATAAGTTTCATATTTAATATGTTTTTGGTCTAATATTCTCATTACATTAGTTTTATCTAAATTATGCTTCATTTTTATACCTCTCTAACCATTTTATATAGATAATATAACAAAAATAAGAATAATTATCAATAACTATTCTTATTTCTATTTTTTAATTATAATCTAAAATAATCTTATCTTTTATTAATTTCTTAATTGGTCTATCTTGATTTACTGTTCAGTCTTTCGCTCCTTGTATCTTCTACCATTATTATCATCACTACTTCTACCTCTGTTGACTTCTTGTGATTTACTGCTACAAAGTTATGTATATCTTTTGTGACTTTAGCTTGTATTGTAGCTTCATCCTCTTAAACAGCCTTTGTATCAATTTCTGTATATTGAGCTACGATGGGCACTTAGAATATTAATTCAACTAGTAATGTTTCTCAATTTACTTCACATATTTTTTAGATTAGTAACAAATTTATAAAATATATTATTTAGCAAATTAATTCTCTATAGTCACTATCTATTTTTAATATGTCTTTCTTTGAATATATTGACAAACATATAGATAAAGCTAATATACTAAATAATATGTTTATGTTTCCAGTTGATATAAAAGGTAATGCTATATTGGCTATTGGAAACAAATTTAATGAAATTAATATACTTAATATACTACTTATTAATAAATATGAAATAATTCCTATTGAAATCAGTCTTCCATAATTATCATTTATATAAGTTATATTTTTTATCGTTTTTATAATTATTGATATTATCAGTATTAATAATATTATTGAAGGAATCCAGCCTAAGTATGAAATCACAAATAAAAATATATTCTCTGTTTCTAATCCTCCAATATAATTCTTGTCATTTAAGCTATCTGACCTTCCAAAAAGTTTACATTGACTTAATATTTCATTTTTTTTCTGATAAGAATAATAGCTTGTAGTAAAATCTTTAGTTAACTCAAATTCATTGTTATTATTTTTTTTCATAATTGCAACTTGTGTATCTCTATCGAAAAATGTTAAAATCGTTTTTATTGGACCATCAAACTTGTTTTCACATAGTGCTAATATTCCTACAAACATAGTTGTTAATAAAACAATTACTGAAAATAATGTTGTATAAAATCTTTTATTTTCCTTTATTGGTATTTGATTAGCTGTCATAATTAAATATGTTATCGTCAATAATATTATTAGGCTAATTCTTTCTACTGCTACTAATGATATAATTGATATGATAGCAACAAGAAGTGTCTTCCAACTTTTGCCATATTTCCTTATAATACCAGCATATGCAATAATATATAAAAGAATAGAAATGTAAGAAAAATATATTGGGTTATCAATTATATTTTTATCTATTAACAGCTTGTATTGAATAATAAAATAACTTATCCATGCAAATAACAAACCTATTGAAAATATTAAGAAAGCATATTTCTCCAATTTTTTATAATTTATTGCAAAAATTGGAATAGCCATTATACATCCAATAAAAATATTAATATACAAACTATTTACATTTTGTATAAAATGTTCTTTTACTAACATATTTGTAATAAATATATTAGTAAATAATAATATAAGAATTATTATGATTGATAAATAATCAATATGTACCTTATAGATTTTATTGAAGCTTTTTGCAATTTCATTAGAATCCCCCATTTCTTTTAATGCCTGCTCCTCTGCTTGTTCATTGGAAAATCCTAATCTAATAAATTCATTTTTTGTCTCTTCTATATGTGTTTCTAACTCATCATAAATACTTTTTCTTTTATCTTTATATTTAATTTTTTTACAAATTGAATTTAAGTAATCTTCTCGATTAATTTTCATAGGCAACTCCTCCCATTAATCTTGAAATACCATTGGAAAAATTTTCCCATTCAATTTCTTTACTCTTCAGACTCTTTTTACCTTTATCTGTAATTTTATAATATTTTCGTTTTCTTAGTGATTCAGTAACTTCCCAATAAGATACTATTAATTTTTTGCTTTCCAATTCATGAAGTAATGGATATAAAGTACCTTCACGAAGTTCAAAAATATTATCTGTTTTTTCTTTTACTTTTTTCATTATTTCATATCCATACATATCTTTTTCAGCTAATAATTTTAATATAATCATATCAGTAGTACCTTTAAGCAATTCTTTATTGAATTTCATATTTTACCACCTTTCTTTTGTTTATACTTTGTTATACTATGTATCGTATTATATAGTATTATTTTCATTTTGTCAACTACTTTTTTATAAAATTCTTTCATATTGTTGTTTTAGAAGTCTTTTTCTATTACTTTATTCACAGTTTTGATAACTTTTTATATATTACAAAAGAAAAGATAAGATAATTATTAATCATCTTATCTTCTTTTATTATGATTTATTTTGCTTATTATTTACATTCATAACTACTACACATTGATTCATCTGCTTTAGATGTATTACATCCTTGTTTTGGTGTAACTATTATTTTACTTAAAATACATTCTCCTTCATTTTTATTATTATATTTACAGCTACTTACTGTGCAATTTATTTTTTGATTTTTTTCCATTTTAAGTAAGCCTCCTTTATATTTTATAATATTAGTATGGCTTTTTTAATTTTTTTTATTAACTCATTTATATCTTTAATATATATTTATTAGCCAATCTTCTTTTTTATAATTTGTCATTGATGTTCTAACATTTATTTTTGTATTATATTTTTGTACAAAGGTTTTTAAACTTTTTGCTTGTAAGTTTTCAGCTGCTTTTACTTCTATTGGTTATTATATCTTCCCATTTGAATAATATAATCAAGTTCTGCCGTTCCTCTTTCTGCTGACCAGTAAAAAACTTGTGAATCAATATTAGACTTTAATTCTGTCAAAACATACTGTTCTGTTAATGTTCCTTTAAATTCGACAAAAATATCATCATCAATAAGCCACAATAACCCCAGTTCATACTTTCTTGCTCCTCTTATTATTAAAGGTTTTCTATTCTTAGAATTATTCCACTTTTTAAATCTTCCATTTTAATCTATACATAGACCTCACCTCTAATCCTATTACAAAGCAATCGTTCACAAAAATCAAACGACTTTTGTGATATTTATCACATTTTTCAAACGACTTTTGTAATTTTATTGTGCATTTTGCAAATGACTTTTATTAAAATATTACATATAAATAAATTCATAATCGTAATTTAAATCTTCTAAAAATTTAATTATATCTTTTACTAAAATTAATATAGTTTTTGTATTATCATTTGGATGGAATGTTATTTTATCAGTCTTTTTTAAAGAATTATCTATATATACTTTTATATCATGTTCTTTATTGTTTAATAAACCAAATATAGAAACTGTTCCAAATGTTAAATTCATTTTTTCTTTTAAATCTTTTTCTTTTCCAAATTGTATTGTATCCAAATCTTTTAGATTCAATTTTTTATCTGCAGGTAATACAAATAAATAAACTTTTTTACTACTCTTATCTTCCATAAACATTGTTTTTGTGGGTATTACATTAATTCCCTCTATATATTTCTTAGCTTCTTCTACTGTTGTTACAGCCGGATGAAAAATTATATCATAATTAATATTCATTTTATCTAAAACTTCTTTAACTTCTTCCATTTTTATCCTTCTTTATATTTTTCTTATAACTTTACAAGGATTTCCATATGCTACAACTTTTGATGGTATGTCTTTAGTAACTATGCTTCCTGCACCTATTACTACATTATCACCTATAGTAACTCCAGGAAGTACAACTACATTTCCTCCAAACCATACATTATTTCCTACTTTAATTGGTTTTACATATTCCAATCCTTTATTTCTTAAATCTATTTCTATTGGGTGTCCTGCTGTATAGAAGCCACAATTAGGTCCAATAAATACATTATCTCCAAATTCTACTTTTCCACCATCTAAAATCACACAATTATGATTCATGTAAAAATTTTCTCCAACAGAAATGTTATATCCATAATCACATTGGAAATTTGATTCAATCCATACATTATTCTTAGTAGACCCCAATATTTCTTTAATAAGTTTTTTTCTTTCTTCTATTTTTGATGGTTCTAAATTATTATATCTAAAACATAATTCTTTTGCTCTTATTCTTTCTTTTAATAAATCCTCATCATAATTTGCATCATAAAGTTCTAAATTATCTCTTTTTTCTTTTTCTGTCACTTTCCTTCCTCCTCGTTATCAATTATATATTTTATCAAAAAATATTTCAATTTAAATAGACTTTTTTAATTATTTTTGTGTTATAATAAAAAAAATATACATGTAAATAATATTTTTACAAAGGAGATGACCTTTATTGACCAAAGGAAAACATGCTCGTCCTGGTTATTATGCAAAACCAAAGTTTAAGAAATCAATTTTATTTGTTTTATTTTCATTAATTATTCTTTGCTTTATTTTAAGTTTCTTAAATCCAGTTGAAAGCTTAGAAAATAAAATGGCTTCAACTACTAAAGAATCTGAAAATAATTCTTCTGATAGTATTAATACTGCTAATGTTACTGAAACAGCTGCTGAAGTAAAACCCGTAGTAATAGAGCCTTCAGAAGATGCTGATTTAAAAATATTGATTGATTCAGAAGCAGAAAAATATGATTTAACAGATAGTAATTTTTCATTTTTTTATTATAATATAGATGATAAGAAATATTATTTTTATAATGAAGATGCATATTTTACAGCGGCAAGTACTATTAAAGTTCCAATTGCAATGTATTATTATGATGAAATAAATTCAGGCAATTTATCTTCTGACTCAAAGTTATTATATGCAAGTGGTTGCTATGAAGCAGGTCGGAGGGTCTACAGCTTCTCTATATTCTGTAGGAGATTATGTTCCTCTTAACTTTTTACTAGAACAATCAATTGTTAATAGTGATAATACAGCTGTTAACATTTTAATAAAAAATTTAGGATATTCTAATGCAAGACATGATATTACAAAATATACAGATGAAGTCGTTCCTGATGATTTTTACAAAAACAATATCACTTCCGCTGCATATGGTTATGATGTAATTAATTATTTATATGAACATCAAGATTCTTACACAAAATTAATTGAAGATATGAAGAAGTCTTCTATGGGATTATATTTAAAAAAATATATTAAAGACTATGACGTTGCTCACAAATATGGTAGTTATAGTGGTTATGTCCATGATTATGGAATTGTATTCGGTAAAAAAACTTATTTAGTTGGTATTTTTACTAAAAATATTACAGATAGTGATGAAGTTATTGCAAATATAAGTTTAGATATTTTAAATTATACATTAGGAAATTTAGATGTTAGTACACTTGTTCCTCAAGACAAAACAAATTCTCAGAACAGTGCAACTAATACATCTGAAAATACAACAACAGAGTAGCTTAAGGAATAAGCTACTCTTTAAAGTCTTATATATTTTATACTAGATAGAACAAAATCAATTATCAATACAGAAGCTAATGTATATATTATCATTCTTTGTATAGGGAACGCTATTCTTTCAAGCAATTTCTCTGTTTTTCTCTTAATAAAAGGATGTAAAAAATTAGAAAATATTACTCCTGCTATTCCCCAAACAATAGAAAAACTTAAGCAAATTCTTCCTTGTATGTTAAACATTGCATCAGAATAGTCCCACCATCTTAAATGGAAAACCATTTCTAAAATCCAAGAGGCTGCAAATTCAAATATAGAAAATACTATCATTGATATAAGGAACTTTTTCATATTATGCCCTTTTAACCCATCAAAAATAAGTATAAAAATTACAGCCCCAAATCCATAAATTGGACAAATTGGTCCAAATAAAAAACCTCTTTTTACAAAATGTCCTAAAACTAAAAAGCCATAAAAAGTCTCTAAAGCCCATCCTATAAATGAATATATTAAAAAATACAATACTAATTTTTCTTTTGTGGATAATTTTTTATATTCAACAAGTGCTAAACTTTCTTCCAAAACCTCTCCCCCTTAAAAAGCTATTTCAATTATCCATGTTATTATTTTAATTATGATACTTGTTTGTGCAATTCCTGCTAAGTTTCCAGTTATAAATCTACGTATATTAGTTGATTCTTTTATTTTTTTATATTGTATATACCAGTCTAGAAACATTATTAGTAAAAATATTATATCCAAATATATTGGAATTCTAACACCAAAAACATATAAAATAATTCCAATTATTTGTCCTATTAAAATTCCTGTACATCTGCTACATATAGGAAACTGCCATCCTTTAATAAAAAAACTTCTATCCTCTCTTTGATGACATCCACATCTATTTCCTAATCTCATTAGAGATGCCCATGTTTTTATCTTAGTACTTTTCTTCATTAGAAACGATTACCACAATCATTACAAATATTAGTTGTTCTGCTTTCTGTTGTTGTATCTCCAGTATCACATAAGCCACACAAAACTCCTGGCCAACCAAAAAGTAAATATCCACAACAAGCATTTCCTCCATCAAAACCTTTTGTATGTGTTTTTGTATCTATAATACTAGAAATATTTTCACTTCCACATTTTGGACATCTCATAAGTATTTCTTCCTTTCCTTTTTTATGGTAATATTATACCATATGCCTCTAAGATAAACAATTAAGAAATTATTAAATTTATTTTCCAAACTCTAAATTATTTATTAATAAATTAGGTTTATTATTAATTATCTTTTAAAAGTAAACAGACCCCTTATTTAAGAGGTCTGTTTACTTATTCATCATAGTTTCTTCATTACTATTTTGAACCATTTGTATCAGTAATTTGTAACTACAGTATTCAGAATAACAACAGGTCTAATAGGATAACTATCTATATCTCTATATTCTTCATTATTTGGTCTAACTTTATTTAAGATAGCACCTCTTTTATTTTTTCGATTATCATCCCTATGATATTGCAATTCGCTATACATAATCTTCCCTTCTGAAACATATTTCACTCCAGAACTATTTGTGCGTATTTCAGTAGAAGCTAACCAATACTCAGAATCTTCTTCTAATTCATAATGAAATAAATCCAAATCTGATTTTCTTATACTCCTAACTGCATATATACCTGTCTGGCTTATAAGTTTTTCACATATCTCATTTAGAATATCTATTCCATTAATATATCCTTCTTTTCCCTCAAGGAATAAATTATTTGTACTTGGCTCTAATAAATATGTAGGGTGCCAATATCCGCTAATTGCTTCTGTTAAACCTATTAATACACCTGAAATCTCCTTTGAAAAAATATTACTTTCGAATATTTGCTCTTTAAATTTTCTTGGTGTAAATGTATATCCACTTTTCTCGCCTGGTATTACAATACATCTGTTTCCAGGGTTAGGAACTATGATGTTTTTTTGTACTTCACCACTAGTAGTAAATTGTTTGGTTTTCATTTTTGTCCTTTCATTTATGGTGAATTTCTATAACAGCTTTTGCTGTGTATATATATTTTATCACTTTTTACATAAAATAGCAATTTTTAAAATCCTTAATTAGATATTTTATTTGCTTCTTCTTGAGTTAAATATCCATATTTTATCATTTTATCTAATACTTGCTTTTGTCTTTCTTTAGCAAGCTCTGGATTTTTTGTTGGAGAATAATTAGAAGGGCTATTAGGTATTCCTGCAAGCATTGTAGATTCATAATCATTTAATTCTTCTGGCTCTTTATTAAAATACCCTAGACTTGCCTCTCTTACATTATTATATCCATCTCCAAAATAACTAGTATTTACATATAACTCTAAAATTTCATCTTTAGTATAGCTTCTTTCAATATCAAACGCCATAAATACTTCTGCAATTTTTCTTATAAAACTTTTTTCTTGAGTAAAATAAATATTCTTAGCTAATTGTTGCGTTATTGTACTTCCACCTTCTACTAATTTCATTTGTTTTATGTCATTAATAAAAGCTCTTCCTATTGCTATTACATCTATTCCAGGATGATTATAAAACCTATGGTCCTCTACAGCAACAACAGCATTTAAATAAATTTTAGGTAATTTATCAATTGTTGTATAATTATCATTTGATTTTATTTCTTCTATTTTTTGTAAAAGAGGCTTATTCTCTAATGCCTCTTTGTACATATCATATCCATTTCCTATTACAAATACCCCAATACTTATACTAAATATCAATATTACAATTATTATTTTAAAAAGTATTTTCATAAGTATCACCTACTTTTGTCCCTTTAGGAAACGTCCCCAGTGGGACATTATTCTTCTTTTATTATGTTTTTACTTCCAATATATGTTGCTAAGAAATATAAGCCGTAAACTGCTCCCATAACGATTACTGTTGCTATTATTGATGGCAATAATTCTTCACTACTTGCTAATACTGACATAAGTGTCATTACAAATTGAATTCCAAATATTGAGTGTATTATTGCAAGTATAAGTGGGAATATAAAGAATAATCCTATTTGTTTAAATAATGCTTTATTTATTATTTTTTCATCTGCTCCTAACTTTCTAAGGATATTATATCTTTCTTTATTATCTGAACTTTCTGTTAATTGTTTTAATGCAAGGATTGCTGAACTTACAATTAAGAATATTATTCCTAAGTATATTGAAATAAATACTACCATTGTTGCTACTCCAACACTTGATTCTATTATTGATATTTTGGTCATACCATCAAAGTCTAATCCTTTTGCTAGTATATTTTTATATAGTTCAGAATTACTCTCATCTGTAAATGCTTTTTCTATATTTTCTTTTTCTTCTTCTGTGTCTGCATTATAGTTTGCTGCTAAAAATGTTCTTTCCTTTTCAGAATCTGTAAATTCTACACTATCTGGAACTAATATTATTCCTGTGTTTATATGGCTTGATGACATATCTATAAAGCCTTCTTGACATTCGTCATATTTTGCTTTATATTCTTTTCCTTTTAAAGTAATAATATCATTTTCTTTTAAAGCTTGGTCTCTTAAAGTTTTCATACTATCAAAGTCGCAAAGTACTATAAACTGATTATCTTCTAATGAATATTCTTGGTTCCCATATAATCTTGCTATTTTATTATAATCTGATACTTTTATTATTTCTTCTGGAGCATCATATCTAAGTTGTGGAAATTGCATTTTTACCATTTCTTCTATTCCTTTTAACAAATCTTCCATAGTTAATTCAGAACTTGCATATATTGGAATTTCTACCGTATCTTTAAAGTTATTCATATCAAATCCATTTTCTATTAATGTTTGCTCCATACTCACTTTAGAATCTTCTATCTGTTCTTCTGTATAATATTCCGTTTTTCCTGTGTATGGGTTTTGATAACTTTCTGGTAAGTTTGCTGTTTTATAAAGATTGATATCTACTGGTGTCATTTCTTGCATATCTCTTCTCATTGTGCTATTTAATGATAATGATGATGAAAGAACTGATATTGTCATAAATAACATTAAACATATAAGAGACATACTAATTACTGTAGTGTTTATTTTGTTATTTAATTGTCTTAATACAAACATGTTGACATCTTTTAAATATATCTTTTTTATACTTTGAACTACTTTTAATATAAATCCTGATAATGACCAAAATACAAGTATTGTTGATATTATTCCAAGTAATATAATTGGTAATATTTGATTTGCCGTTGTCATTGTGTTTACACCTATTGTTACTTTATAGTAACAATATACAAGTATTGCTACTGCTATTAAAAATATTATTACACAAACTACAGGATTTTTTATTTTTACTTCTTCATTCTTTTTAGTAGCTGTAAGTAAATTTATTAATTTATATTTAGATACTGTTATTGTATTAAATATCATTACCGCTATAAACATTACTGCAAAATATATACATGTTTTTATACAAGCACCTTTAGAAAATACAAATGTAAAATTACTCATATCTGCTTCAAATAACTTGCCAACTAGTATTGACATGAATTGCGAACCAAATACTCCTACTACTAATCCAATGACTAATGAGATTATTCCAACAAATGCTGTTTCTAATAATATTATTTTAGAAATTTGGCTCTTTCCGCATCCCTAATATCATATATATACCAAATTCTTTTTTTCTTCTATTTATTAAGAAATTGTTTGCATATACAATTAGTAATCCTAGTATTACAGCTACAAATACAGATACCATTCCCATCATTTGAATCATAAGCTGAATTAGGTCTTTTGTAGAATTAGATACTTGCATCATAGCTTCTTGGCTATCTAATGAATTAAACATGTAAAATATTGCAACACCTAATACTAATGTCAAGAAATATATTGCAAAGTCTTTTATACTTTTTTTCATATTTCTAAAAGATAATTTAAATAACATCGTTCAAATCACCTCCAAGAAGTGTTTGAACTTCTATTATTTTTTCAAAGAATTGTTTTCTTGTGTCATTTCCTTTTACTATTTCATTAAAGATTTTTCCATCTCTTATAAAAATAATTCTATTAGCATAACTAGCAGAAAAAGCATCATGAGTTACAACTAATAAAGTAGCATTTAATGTTTTATTTAAATATTCAAAAGTTTCCAGTAATTGTCTAGCTGATTTACTATCTAATGCTCCTGTTGGTTCATCTGCTAAAATCATTTTAGGATTTGTTATTATTGCTCTTGATGATGCTACTCTTTGTTTTTGTCCTCCTGATATTTGATATGGGTATTTTTTTAATATGTCTTTTATCCCTAATTTTTCAGCTATATCTTTTACTCTTTTATCAATTTCTCTAGGTTTTACTCTTTGTATTGTTAGTGCTAATGCTATATTTTCATAACATGTTAAAGTATCTAACAAATTAAAATCTTGAAAAATAAAACCTAATTCTTCTCTTCTAAATTTGTTTAAGCTATTTCCTCTTAATGTTGTTATATCTTCTCCATTTATAATTATTTTTCCTGATGTTACTTTATCTATTGTAGAAATACAATTTAATAAAGTTGTTTTTCCGCTTCCTGATGCTCCCATTATTCCTACAAATTCTCCTTTTTCTACATCAAAGCTTATATTGTCTATTGCTTTTGTTAAATTTGATTTATTTCCATAGTATTTTTCTATGTTCTTAACTTCTAATATCTTTTCCATAAAAGTACTCCTTCCTTATTTCTTGTTAATTCTATTATAGTTTCTTTTCTATTTTAATTCCATAGATTTTGCTTACATTTACCTTTCATTTTCGTAATATTATAAAAAGTCTAAATATTAAGGCACTATCCTTAATTTTTAGACTTTTATATTATATATTATCTTCATTAATTCATTGCATTAAAACTATTTTGTGGAAATATCAACTTTATTTCTGTTCCTACATTTTCTTCTGAATCTAACTCAATTGCCAAGCCTAATTTATCACATAATTTTTTACATAAATATAAACCAATTCCTGTTGATTTCTTATTTAAGATTCTTCCATTTGAACCTGTAAATCCTTTTTCAAATACTCTTGTTATTTCTCCTTTTCTTATTCCTATTCCATTATCTTTAATATATAAAATAATATTATCTTTTTGCTTTTTAGCAAAGATTTCAATTTGAAGATTTTCATTATCTTTTTTATATTTAATACTATTATGTATTATTTGATTTAAAATAAATATAACCCATTTACTGTCTGTTCCAACTTCTAGATTAGTATCATGTATATTTAATTGTATTTTTCCTTGTATAAATTCATTTTTATTTTTCATAATTACACTATTTACTATTTTTTCTAAGTTCGTTTTCTTTATTATATAATCTTTTTCTACTGCATTGCTTCTAGCATAAAATAATGCTTGCTCTGTATAATCCTCAATTTTATCTATCTCTTCATCAATACTTTTAGTCACATCTGTCTTGTTATTCTCTATAATCATTTTACTAGCTGCAATAGGTAGTTTTATTTCATGAATCCAAAGTTCTATATATTCTTTATAATCTTCAGTTAAAAATTTAAATTCATTTACATGTTCTGTCATAGATTTTGATGCTTCTTTTAATATTTCTTTTAATAGTTTGCCATCTAAAAAATCTGGATTCCCTACCATCTCTGATATTAGATATTTTTTATCAAGTTCATCTAAAGTATTAAATATTCTTTTATAAAAAGCTTTTCGTTTATAATATGAAATACTGATTCCTATTATATATGCAAGTAAAACAGAAATTAATATATATACTCTAAGTAATATAGAAATATCATAAATCATAAGGAATATTTCTATTGTAATTATTACAAATATAATCAATAATAATGTTGTTATATTATCTTTTAAATAACTTTTAAAACTCATTTTAACCTCTTTCTAAACTAATATATATCCTTGTCCTCTTTTTGTTTCTATTAACTCCTTTAAACCAAGTTCATCTAATTTATTTCTTAGTCTTGTCATATTTACTGTTAATGTATTATCATCAATAAAGCTTTCACTATCCCATAAATATCCCATAATTTCTTCTCTAGATACAATCTTTCCTCTTCTTTGTACTAAAAAATGTAATATTTTTAATTCGTTTTTTGTAAGTTCTATTTTTTTATCATCTTTTTCTATTAAGCTTTTTGATATATTTAATATAAATTCATGGCAATCTATTTTATTAGCTCCATTTCCTAAAACCGAACTTCTTCTTAAAACTGAATTTATTTTTGCAAGTAAGATTTGTATATTAAATGGTTTTGTTACATAGTGGTCTGCTCCATAATTTATACTAAGAAGCTCATCCATTTCGTTATCTCTACTAGTTATAATTATGATTGGAACTTCTGATACTCTTCTTATTTCTCTTAATACATATTCTCCATCAAAACCAGGAAGATTTATATCTAATAATAATAAATCTACTTTTCTATTTAAAATATCTTCTATTGTATTTGAAAAATCTTCTAAAGATTCTGCCTTATATCCATTTTTATTTAAGAATATTTCTAATTCTTCTCTTAATTTTTTATCATCTTCTACAATTAATATTTTATGCATAAAGTACCTCCTAAATTTTAAGATATTTATTTTATACCATTTTTTTGTGTCTTTAGCAATAGAAAAAATCAGCAAAAGAGTTAAATATCTTTGCTGATTTCTTTTTCTTATAATTTTCTATATTTTCTGTATTTTATATAAGTAAATATAGCTATTATTCCTAATGCTATTATTGCAATTATTATAGCATTTCCAATTCCTGCATATGGTAACTTTGTAGATGCCATATTACTATTTGAAGAATTATAATTGTTTGTACTTATACTACCACTGTTGTTGTTATTACTGTTATTATCCACATTACCACTTGGTATATTTACATTATTTTGATTATTATTAACTGAATTATTAGTATTAGTATTTGTATTTACATTTGTATTTGTATTATTTTCATTATCTGTATTAGTGTTTGTTCCTGTGTTTGTATTGGTATTTGTGTCATTTTCTGTATTAGTGTTTGTATTTGTGTTATTTGTTGTATTGTCTTCTGGCTCTTCAATATCTATTGTAAAACTTACTTGTGTTCTATTTCCAGCTTCATCTACTGCTGTTAAAACATAATTTCCATTTTCTCTAATTTGTGTTCCATTTGTGTAATTTTCTACAACATTACCATTTCTCGTTAATGTTACTTCTGCTAGATTTTCATCTGTTACTTGTGGTGTCACATAATTTTTATATGTTCTTCCGTTTTCCACTCCTGAGATTGTTGGTGGAGTTGTATCACCTGGCTCTGGTTCAGGTTCATTTTCTTCTATTTCTGTTATTGTAACTGTTTTAACAGTCTTGTTTCCTGCTTCATCTTCACTATATATTGTATATGTTCCATTTTCAGTTATATTTGCAACTGATGTAGCTGTTTTATTTCCTTTTTCCATATTAAGTTCTGTTCCGTCATTTTTAAAGTATGAAACATCTCTATCTCCATTTGCCATCTTAACTATTTTTATTTGTGATTCTGTATCTACTACATTTATCGTTAAATTTACAGATTTATCATCTTGTAAAACTTTCTTTTCTAAATTAATAGTAGGTGCTGTTGTATCTGGCTTAGGTTCTGGTTCTTCTTCATCTTCAATTGTTGTTACTTCAAATGTTTGAACATTACTATTTCCTGCTAAATCTTTTACATAAGTTGTATATATTCCATTTTTAGTTACATTAATTTTTCCTGTAGCTGAAATACCATTCTTTATTATATTAATTTGTTGTCCACCATTTTCAAAATAACTTTCATTTTGATTACCATTTGCTACTTTTAATATATCTACTCCTGATAAATTATCTGTTAAATCTATTGTTACTGCTACATTTTTACTATCTGTATTTTCTTTTGTTATTTTTACTTCTGGTGCTGTAAAATCAATTGTAAATCTTACTTCTGTTTCATTTTCTGACTTATCTTTCGCTGTTAATACATAACTTCCTTCTTCTGAAATGGTATCACCATTTTGATAATTGTTTACAACTGTTCCATTTCTTGTTAATGTTACACTTGATAAGTTTTCATCTGTGGCATTTGGAGTTACAGGATTTTTATATATTCCATTATCCATTACACCATTTATTACAGGTAAAGTAGTATCTGGCTTTTCTACTTCATCTATACTTAATATATTTATTTCTTTTACTGTACTTGTTCCTTCTTCATCTTCTGCAAATACTGTATATGTACCTATACTATCTATCATAAATTGTGTTTCAACTATTCTTCCTAAGTTTTCTCCACCTATTGTAGTTCCATTGCTTTTAAAATAATTTATATCATGGCTTCCTTTAGCCCATTTTACTGCATCTATATATGAATCAATATCACTTACTACTACATCTATTTGTCTTAGGTTTGTTTGGTTTTGTGATAGCTTTGTTATCTGTGGTGGCTCATTTGGTTGTGGTTCATCTATACCTATTATATGTGCACTTAACATATATCTGTACCCATCTTCATCTTCTAGATATACATTTAGAACACAATTTTCGTTTACAGTATAATTTGCTGTTACTTCTTTTCCAGGTGTTATTGCTAAACTTTCACCACCATCTTTGAAATAATCTACATTTATATTTTCGCCAATAGCTACTTTCATTTTTACTATATTACTTAAAGTACTTGTTCCTGTTATTGTTAAATTTCCCGGATTATTTTCATCTTGTGATATATCTACTTTTAATGGTTTTTCTTCTGAAGAAACCACTCTTTTATTTATCATTCTTCTATATCCTGCTTCATCTTCTACAAAGAAAGTATATGTTCCATCTTCTGTTAGTGTATAATTTACATTTACCTCTTTTCCTTTACTAAAGTCAATATTGTTTCCTTTTGTTTCAAAGTCATCAAAATCTGATATTTCAGAAGCTTTTGCAACTTTTATTGTTGCAATATTACATATTTTATCTGTCACTTTTAAATTGACTTCTCTATTTTCCAAGTCTGTGATTTCTATATCTATTGGTGTCTTACTTTGTGATAAATATATTTGCCTTGTTATATTTGCTCCATTTTCATCTTTTGCATATATTTCATATAATCCTTCTTCACTTACTTCATATACTAAATTTACATTATTGCTTTGTACAAAGTCTATGTTTGTTCCTTCTTTATCAAAATCTACTACTTCATTTATATCATTTATTTTAGCAATTTTTAGAGTTGAAATTATACTACTTTGACTTGTTACTTGAATTGTTATAGAAAGTGGATTTGATTCATCTTGAATTAATGTTAAATCTGGTATTTGTCCTGGGTCATATACTGTAATTCTACTTAAATACCTATCTCCTCTTGAGTTTTTTGCATATACTGTATATGTTCCATATCCATCTAATTCAAATGTTTCTGAAATATTTTGTGATGGTGTTATTAAAAATGTATATACATCATTATTATTTTCTTCAAAATAACTTATATTATCTTTATCAATATCTTTATGCACATATTTTAAATCTACTATATTATACTGTGTATCTGTTGCTGTTATATTTATTGTATTTCCTTCTCTTTCTAAATTAACGCTTAATGTTCCATCTGCTGCATTTACTTTAATTGGTAAAACTAATGATAAAACAAATATTATTATTGTCATTATTGCTAATATTTTTGATGTTTTTTTCATAATCATCATTCCTTTTTACTTTTTATTTCTGATATTTTTATTATAGCATTATTTATTACTATATACAATATAAAATTCACACATTTACACATTTATCAAAAAATATCTAGTTTTAAAATCTATTTATTTTTTTTGCTTTATTTTTGTTTATCTCTATTTTTTGATATATAGACAAAATATCATGCATTTTTATTATTTAAAACAATATCAAACTCAATATATTCATCATCATTTTTAACACTAATTGTTCCTCCATGAAGCTCAATAATTTCTTTAGTAATGGCTAATCCTAATCCTGCTCCTCCTGTTGAACTAGTTCTTGAATCATCTACTCTATAAAATTTATCAAATATCTTATCTAACTTATATTTAGGTATTTTTTCTCCTCTATTTTTAAAAGAAATAAATATTTTATTATCTTTTTCTTCTAACTTTATATAAATTATAGTATCGTGAAAACTATAATTTATAGCGTTTTTAAGAAGGTTTCCAAAAGCTCTTGCTAGCTTATCTCCATCTCCTAAATACATAATATTTTTATTTTTTTCTAAACTACATTTTAAATGTCTTTCCTCAAGCATAGGAAAACATTCATCTACTAATTGTTCTAAAAGATAAGATAAATTAATATTTTGCCTATTTATCGGCATTGTACTTAAATTATATCTTGTTATATCAAAAAACTGATTAGTTAAATCTTCTACTCTTAAAGCTTTATCTAAAGCTATCTTCATATACTTTTCTTGCAATTTTCTTGGTATTTCTTTCTCATCAGTAAGAAGAGTTAAATACCCAATAGTAGATGTAAGAGGAGTTTTTAAATCATGTGCCATATACATAATCAAATTGTTTTTCTTTTCTTCAGCTTCTTTAGCATTTTTCTTACTTAAAATATACTCATATTTTATATCATTTAATTTTTCTGCAAATTCATTTACTTCACTTGATATCTTAATTGTTTCATTATTCTCATTTAATATTAAATCTAAAGATTTATATACTTCATCAATAGCATCTACATATTTTGAGATAAATCTATATATTATAACAGCTAATACTATACCAATATATGTATAAACAACTATATCTCTATTATAAACTATCCAAGTATATAAATCATAGTTTAATCTCTCCACTAATACAGACAATGTATTTTCAAAAAATAAAGCTAATATAAAATAAACTACAATAGAAATTATTAGTGCAATTAATAAATTTCCAAATAAAGTCATAAACAATTTTATTTTTTTCTTAGTTAATGTGTTAATGTTCAATTTTACTCCTCCAAATAACGTTTTATATATTATTTTGTTTTTTTAAATGCCAAATAACGGCTCTATATTAAAAGCAAACCAAAATGGATAGTATAATAAAAACATTCCTAAAAAACTTAGAATTATATAAATAATTGGTCCTTTTATTCCATCTATTCCATTTTTATCCTTATTAAATATTTTACTAAATACCTTCCATATTAAATATCCAATAACAGTACCTATTGTGTTTGCAATCAAATCATCAATATCAGTTGCTCTTGTTGTAATTAATTGTGAAAGTTCTATTAATAAAGAAAAGCCTAATCCAACTATTGTTGTTTTATAAATCTTCCTATAATCCTTCCAAATAAGTGGAAGTAAGAAACCTAGTGGTACACACATAATTATATTTAAATAAAATGTAACACTTATGCCTCTACTAAATGGAAGAAGATTAATATTTGCTCTAATAATAGAATCATTTATTCCTCCTTCTGGAGCATAAATAATATCACTTAATCCACCTGCTCCTGTTACAGTATAAACCATCCAAATGTAAAAAATAAAAAGAAATATAAATATTAAATAGAACTTCCTTTCTTTCCTATCTTTTATAAGTAAATAAACAAGACAAGGAATAAATGCACATAAAAAGCTATAAATAGCTACCATAGTAAGACCTCCTATTCCAATTTATAACCAACTCCCCAAACAGTTTTTATAAATTTAGGTTTTTTAGTATCTTCTCTTAACTTTTCTCTTATTCTTCTAATATGTACCATAACTGTATTATTACTATCAAAATATTTTTCTTTCCAAACATTTTCAAACAATTCTTCTGAACTTATTACTTTTCCTTTGTTATTTGCTAAATAAAGTAATATATCAAACTCAATTGGTGTCAAATCAATTTCTTCATCATAAAGCATACATTTATGCTCATCTTTGTCGATTATTAAACCATTTATTTCTATTAAATTTTTTTTATTTTTTCCTTCATTGTACAGAGTATATCTTCTTAATTGCGATTTTACTCTTGCAACTAATTCTAATGGATTAAATGGCTTGGTTATATAATCATCTGCACCTAAAGTTAATCCTTTTATTTTGTCATTATCTTCAATTTTTGCAGTAAGCATTATAATTGGGAATTTTAAGCCTTTTTCTCTAATATATCTACATATCTCAAAGCCATTTTTTCCAGAAATCATTATATCAAGTATTGCCATATCTAAACTTTCTTTATCAATACATTTAATTGCTTCTTCTGAATTATAAAATTTATAAACATTATAATTTTCGTTTTTTAAATAAACTTCTACTAAGTCTGCAATTTCTTTTTCATCATCTAAAACTAAAATATCCATCTTTTCTTCCTTTCGTATTAGATTATAGCATATAAATTATCATTTTTTAGTAATTATTTTAAATTGTAAGAAAATGTTAAGAAATTCTTTAGTTTTTCTTTAAAAACTATTTTTATTTTTTTGTTATAAATAATTCAGGGTGATTTATGTGAGTAAAAAATATTTTAAAAAAGATTCAAAGAAAAAATTAAATTTTAAATTTATTATATTTTTAATAATTATTATTTTTATTAGTATTTATTTTTTATACAATACAAACTTTAATCTAATAACAACAACTGATAACTTTGGTACAATATTTATTTCTAAAAACAGCTCATATTCTGGTACTGGACAAGAAGCTGTTTCTGATAAAGATGGATATTTTACCACATTTACAACAGTAGATGAAAATAAAAAAACATATAAAGAATTTAAACAAAATGGAAATAGTTCATGGGCAAATAAATCTTATTGGGGTGGTACTATGGAAGAAAATGGTTGTGGCATAACTGCTTTAGCTATAATTGCTAGTGGTTATAATAAAAATGTTACACCTGAAGATTTACGAGAAGAATTTTATCCTGTACTTGATGGAAATAGCTATGGAAATGTATTAAAAAATTATTATGGAATAGATAATACAGATTTTTTATATGATTCATCTTACTTTTCTAATAACTATATTTTAGAACATTTAAAGACTAATAGACCTATTCTTGTTTGTGTTTGGAATAAACCTCATGATAACAGATGGACTACAGCTTCACATTATCTAGTTTTACTTGCTTGTGATGATAAAAATAATGTATATGTTTCTAATCCTAATGGTGGTAAAAATGATAGTAAATCTTCTGGTTGGTATGACATAAACGAAATAACTCCTTTTATTGCTAAGATTCTTTTTATAGAAAGTTACAATTAGCCCCAAATAACTAAAATGTTACTTGGGGCCTTATTTATATTTTACTTTTAAACATCTATTTTATCTACCTTTAACATAAAGAGTAGAACGAGAACCATAATTAGGGTCTGCATATCCGGGTGTGCTATTACTACGACTATCTGCTCTAGCATTACCACTAGATGTAGTACTATAGGTACCGCCAAATAATACCCTATCTGTATTACTGTTTGCCTCTAATGTCCAATCTCTAATATTTCCTGCTAAATCATATATATTTCTTACTTCAAAACATCCTGTTGCCGCTGGATTTGATGTATCTGAATATCCATCATTCACTCCACTTATTCCCAAATTTGCCATTCCTACTGAATTTGTTATATAATAACCACCTGATGTATTTGGTTCATTTTTCATCCATATCAATATTTGACTCCATTGGCTTCCCCATATCATACTACTTCTTGTATTAGTACTATTAGTTAATTTTAGACTTTTATATTTCTTTTGTTGTGCATACATTCTATACCAACTTACATTATTGATTCCATTTGTTGAACCTTTTAATACTTTTACAGTATTCGAATCAGAACTATCAGAACTCATACTACTTGTTTCATATCTTCCTACCCAAAATCCACCTTTTGACTCTACTGCCTCTATCATCTCTTTAAATTCTGATTGTAAAGTATCTTTAGTGAATAATCCATTATTATAAGTATCACTATCGTCATAACTACTTACTATATCTGGCTCCCTATTACTTGATGTAGTTGTATAATCTCTTGGTGTTACTGTAACTCCATTTGTTCCATCTTCAAAATCATATAATATTCCACTATATGTTCCATCTGTTTTCCTTACTGCCATTGGATATTTATTTGTTGGCTCCGCTGTATTAGTTATATAATTTTGTAAACTTGCATATTTTTCTACATTATCATTTCCTGTTATTTCTTTTCCTTCTTCTATTATTGCTACATCTTTATCTACTGGTATCCATACAAATTGGTCATATGTTTTTTGTATTGTTTCTTTATCACTCCAATCTGTGATTTTTTCTCCATTTGTTATATATATTACAAATCCCTCATTTACATCTTCATACTCTCCTGGTATATTTGATACCGTTGCTCCTCCTGGTATTGCTACTGTATTATCTCCTACTTGTACATCTGTATCTGTAGCATAATAATTTCCAGGTACAACGGCTTGTGGTATTTGCACCCCATTTACATAGTTATTTATTATATTATTATACTCATCTAATCTTCCTGCTTCGTTTTCTGCTGCTGAATTTGTTTCGTTTTTTGCTCTTTGTGCTTGAGTTAGTATTCCGTTTTGTCCTGTTAGCATTGCAATTGATACTCCTGCAAGAATTAAAAGCACAATTATGTATAGGAAATTACTGATGGTTAGCCAGCAAAAAAGTTTCCTCCATTACCACTTTCTTATTCTGGCTAACCAGCTGTAATTATAATAGTTGTAAACACGGAAACTTCCTATGGGTTTTTATTTTTTTCTCTTCCTATACTAAAAGCTATTTTTTATTATTTTTTATTATTTTTTCTTCCTTTCCATTGTTTTTTCTTCCATTTCATAGTAAAATAGACATAGGTTCCCCCTCCCCAATTAAGAGGCAATTTTTTGGTAGTATGAAATTGTTGGTTTTTATCCGGAGTCGGGACTAAGTAAATGTCCTTTATGACATTTAGGACATAAATTAAAGTCGACACCTAGTGTCCTCTTTAGTATTTCTAGAGTGCTTATCTCTAGTTTCTCAAGGTTAGCTGTATTTGTAAGTCTCTTGCATTCAGCTAACTTTGTCTTTTTATTTCTATTTCCTAATAAACCATAATGTCTTATCTTCATAAATCTTGGTGGCAATATATGTAATAAAAATCTTCTTATAAATTCGTCTGCTGTTATTGTCATTTCCTTTATTTTCTTCTTATCTTTATAATCTCTATATTTAAATGTTACTTCTCCGTTTTCTTCTTTTACTATTCTATTATTTGATATTGCTACTCTATGTGTATATCTTCCTAAATACCTTATTACACTTCTTGCATCTTTAAATGGTTCCTTACAATATGTTACCCATTCTTTTTTATACATTCTAGACATTAACTCATCAAAATTTTCTTGTATTTCTAAATATTCATTTTCTCCATAATAATTTAATTCTTCTTTCTTTAAATAATATAAGAACTTCCCTCTAAATTTCCTTGATAATACTTTCACTGGTATAAAAAATTTCTTTTTACTGTTTCTCCATTTTCCTAATCTATCTATTCCTCCTGCTGGTACTATTGTATGTATATGTGGATGATATACCATCGTTTGTCCCCATGTATGTAATACTTCCATAAATCCTATTTGTGCTCCTAAATATTTTTTATCTTCTGCTAGTTCTTCTAATGTTTCTGCTGCTGCTTTAAACAATATATTATATACTTTCGTTTCATTTTGTTTCGCTATCAAATATAATTCTGATGGTATCGTAAATACTACATGAAAATACTTAACATTTAATAAATCATACTCCCTATTATATATCCATTTTTCTCTTGCTACACTTTGGCACTTAGGACAATGTCTATCTCTACATGAATTATAGCTTATCTTCTCATATCCACATTCATCACATACATCTATATGTGCTCCTAGTTCTCCTGTTCTACATTTTTCTATTGCTCCCATTGTTTTGGCCACATGTGGTAATATTGTATGTTTTTCTTTATATTCTTTTCCATATTTTTTTATTATATCTTGCACTTCTACCATTTTCTATTTTTCCTCCCCTTTATTTAAAAATATATCTAATGGACTTTCTACTCTTTGCATGTTTGTTGCTACATGCACATACGTCATTGTACTTCTTATACAGCTATGCCCTAATAATTCTTTTACTTGCACTAACGGAACTCCTTCTTCTACTAATTTTGTTGCAAATGAATGTCTTAAACTATGTACTATAAACTTTTCACTTATTCCTGCTTTTCTTCTATATCTCCTAAAATATACCCTTAATCTTTCTGTTTTTAGCGGTTTCCCTTCTCTATTTAAAAACATATATCCTTCTTGATGATTTGGTCTATACATTTTATAACATTTCCTTAACATCTCTAAACTTGCTTTAGGTAATACTGTATATCTTTCTCTTTCTCCTTTTCCATTTCTAACAAATAATCTCATATTATTACTATCTATATCTTCTACTCTTATATTTGTCGCTTCTGATATTCTTAGACCCGAACCATATATCATCATAAATATTGTTTTATACATATAGTTATCACATGCATCAAAAAAGATATTAAGTTCTTCTTCACTTAATATCTTCGGTAATCTTCTCTTCTTTTTATACATTGGTAATTGCTTATGGTTTATCGGCATATCCAATACTACATCATAAATAAATCTTATCACACTATTATAATAATTCGATGTTCTTTCACTTACTTTCTTTTCTTCTCTTAAGTGTTTAATTAAAAATTCTCTTAATTCTTTTGTTGTTACTTGCTTCATTGGTTTTTCAAAATATTCTACTACTTCTTTCGCTTTCCTCAAATAACTATCTTTTGTATGATGTGAAAAGCCTCTCATTTCCATATCTTCCTTTAACTTTTCAATTAGTTGTTTATTCGTCATAAACAAAACCTCCCTTATAATATATTTTTGTGATAGTTCACATAACTATATTATAAGGGAGAATCTATATTTTTTCAAATTTTATCTATTTATTATATATCTTTTTAGGCTTTCTGTTTGAGTATCCTTTTTTTCTTCTTTATTTTGCGTTTTGGATGCTTATATTTTCTCATTATGACCACGCACTAGCGTTTAGTACTATTGTGATTACTAAGGCAATTAATGTTATACCCTTATTTTTTGATTTGTGTTTCTCTTTGTTTTTTATCATTTGAATTCTCCCTTCCTTTTGTTAGTAAAGTTTTTATACAAAAAGTTAATATCTTTTATTTTTTATTCTTATATCCATTTTCTATTTCTAATAGTATTTCCATTATTTTAAAATTTTAAACAAGCTGCCTTATTTATTAAAAACTTTACTATCTTATGACATTTTTGTCGTTTTTATTTTATACATAATTAATATTAAAGTCAATATATTATTTTAAATTTTTTTAATAAAAAAAGACAAAAATAAGTAAAACCTTATTTCTATCTTATAATCTTATATATTTGACATCACTTTACCTAAAGAATCATTTATTACTAAATTTGCTAAATTATCATATGGAGTTTTATCTTTATTAATTAAAACCAAATTATTTCCTCTAAAATATCTAATTAAACCATTTGCTGGGCTAACCATTAAAGAAGTTCCTCCAACTATCATTAAATCTGCTTTTGCAATTGCATATACAGACTTTTCTAATACTTCTTCATCTAAAGATTCTCCATATAATACAACATCTGGTTTTATAATACCTCCACATGTGCATTTTGGTATTCCTTCACTATTAAACACATATTCGGCATCATAAAATTTATTACATTTAATACAATAATTTCTTAAAACAGAACCATGTAATTCTAAAACATTTTTTGACCCTGCTTTTTGATGTAATCCATCTATATTTTGAGTAATAACAGCTTTTAATTTTCCTTCTTGTTCTAAATAAGCTAATTTCTTATGAGTTATATTTGGTTCATATTTTAAAGAATTCATTTTATCTTTATAAAATTTGTAAAATTCTTCTGTATTTTCAATAAAAAATTCATGGCTAAGTATTTCTTCTGGTGGATATTTATACTTTTGATTATACAAGCCATCCTTACTTCTAAAATCCGGTATTCCACTTTCAGTAGAAACTCCCGCTCCTCCAAAAAATACTATATTATTACTTTTATCTACCAATTCTTTAAATTCTTGAATTTTCTCTTCATTCATTTTCATTACCTCTTTATTTTGATATTTCCTTTTTAGATAATTCTTCTTTCACTCTTTCTTGTAAAACTTTTGCTTCTTCCTTTTTTCTTCTTGCTTTATCTCTTGTTCTTTTTGCTTTTTCTAATATTTCTCTTTTAGGATTATTCATATCTATTTCTTCAACAATAGCAATTACTTCTTCTAGTTCTGGATGTTTTTTTCTAAACTCTTCTTTTTCTTCCTCTGTTTTTAAACTTTCATATGGTTTTATTAAATATTGTCTAATTGCGTCTAAAGCTTTGCCAAGTCTTTTCTCCTCTTTGGATACTTCTGTTCCTTTTATTCTTGGCGGCTTTTTTGTATCTCTTTCTTCCATCCATCTTTTTATTTCTCTTGCTTGTTGTAATTTTACAGAAACATTATTTGTATCAATCCAGTTTACAATTTCTATTACTTCTTCTGCACCTTTATGCTTCTTTAAAAACTCTGTTCTTTCTTCATCAGTATTTAATAAATTAAATGGTTTTATGACATTTTGCCTTATATTACTTATCATTTGCCCTAATTTTCTCTCTTCCGTATTTTTAGCAGATGCTGTTGGTGGTTTCGTTGTTTTATTTTGTTTCATCCACTCTTTTATTTTTCTTATATTCTCTAGATATTTAGATTTATAATTTGGCATTATTCATTTCCCCTTAGCATACAAATTTATCTTATATCTTTTCATTTTCTTCTATAGCCTTTCTTGTTTGCTCTTGTAAAGCTATGGCTTCTTCCTTTTTTCTTCTTGCTTCGTCTCTTGTTCTTTTAGCTTTTTCTAGCATTTCTCTTTTAGGATTATTCATATCAATTTCCTTAATAATATTTTCTATTTCTTCTAAGTCTGGATATTTTTTTACAAACTTCTCTCTTTCCTCTTCTGTTTTTAATTTGCTATATGGGGCTAACAACTCACTTCTTATCTTATGTAATTTTCTTCCCCATTTTTTCTCTTCTTCACCAAGATTCTTACCTATTACTCTAGGAGGAACCTTTGTATTTTCTTTTTCCATCCACTTTTTAATTTCTATTGCATTTATTAAATATGGAGATATGTTATTTTTGTCTATATAATTTACAATTTCCATTATTTTTTCTAAATCAGGATGCTCTTTTTTGTATTGTTTTTTCTCTTCTTCGGTATTTAAATTTTTATATGGTTTTATACATAATCTTCTTATAGACCCTAAAGCTTGTCCTAGTTTTCTTTCTTCATCATCTTTAGCTTTAGATGATGGTGGCTTTGTTGTATTTCTTTCTTGCATCCATGCTTTAATTTTAATTGCATTTTCTAAATATACTGATATTCTATTTGCATCTATCCAATCTATAATTTCTTTCACTTTTTCTACTTCTGGATGTTCTTTTATAAATTCTTTCTTCTTTTCTTTAGTTTCTAAAGCTTCATATGGTTTTATTAAAGATTGTCTTATATTATCTAAAGCTCTTCCCAATGCTCTTTCTTCTTCGTTTTTGGATTTTGTAGATGGTTGTTTATTATTATGATTTTCCATCCACTCTTTTATTTTTATAGCCTGTTTTAATTTCAATGGAATTATACTCTCATTTGCTTCTTGTAAAATATCTTCTAATTCTCTTCTTATTCCTTTTATTGTAATATTTTCTAAAAAATTATCTATTTCTTTATTTGTTTCTTCATTTTCTTTATCTACACTTAATTCTAAATGCCATAAATCTATTGTGTTTCCTTCCTCTATTATTTTCTCTACTTCTTCTTGTTTTTCTTTATTTAATTTTTCTAATAATTCTGGGTTATTAATATATTTTTGATATTTTTCTTTTATTCTTGCAAGTCTTTTATATTCAATTCTTTCTTTAAAACTTTTATCTTTTTCTGATTTTGGTATTTTCCCTTCATTTTTATCGTTTATCCAATCAATTGCTTCTCTTAATGCTTCTATATCTCTTATTTCATATTGGTATATTTCATCTAAATCTTGATTTTTATATAATATTTCATTATTATTTGCTAAATCTATTACTACTGCTTGTTCTTTTTCATTTCCAGAATATATCGCCCTTCCTATTTTCTGTAAATATGATATTCTACTTTGTGTTTTTGATGTTAGTATAACACCTGATATTTTATCTAAATGTACTCCTTCATTTATCATTCCTACACTATATAACAATTTTATATGTTCTGAATTTGATTCATTAAATCTATTTAATTGTTCTTTACTATCTCTTTGTTTTGAAGAAATCATATATATTTCTGGTTCTTTATCTACTTTTTCAAACCATTCTTTTGCTTTTTTTGCTTTTTCTTCCATATCTTTTATATCTCTACAAAAAATTATGTACTTTCCATCTTTTTTAGTTATTTCTGAACCTAATAATTCTGGTATTCCTTTTGCCATTGATGATTTTTCTACTAATTTATCATATTTTTCTTTTAATAATATTTTTTCTTCGCCTTCAGTTTCATCTATTCTTTCTAGTAAAGTTTCTAATTCATCTTTTACTATAAAATCCGGTGTTACATATTGTGGAGGCATTATAATTCCAGCTTCTATTGCTTCTAACAATGATAATTCTAATGCTACTCTATTTTGAAATAACCTTTCTACCACATTTACATTATCACTTCTTATTGGTGTTGCTGATAATCCTAATACTTTTGCATTTGGATATCTTTCTAATAATTCTTTTATTTTCCTTCCCCATTCATTTTCTTTTTTTATATTATTATTTTCTTCATCATCTACCAAATCATTTGTTTTTGTTTTTAAATGGTGCATTTCATCTACTACTATTAAATCAGGATTTAATTTTTCTAAAACTTTTTCTAAATTCTCATTTTCTCCCATCTTTAATATTGTTTGATATAACATACATTCTATATTTGGTATAAATTCTTTTGCTGCTTGTTTCATACTTCCATATTGTTTTTTTATTTCTTCTGCACTTAAATCTAGTCCACCAATATATCTTACTACATATTCATACATCTGGTCCTTTATTGCATTTTTTGGTGATAATATTAGTATTTTTTCATCTGGATGCTGTAATATGTATTCTAATGTTACAAATGACTTTCCACATCCTGTTGGAAATATTACTGCTGCATATCTTCCATTTTCAAATAATTTTTCTACATTTTCATATGCTTCTTCTTGGTGTTCTTGTAATTGTAATCTTGATTGTTCTATATTTGCCATATATAATCTCCTTCTTTTTTAATCCTTTTTATAATAACACAATTCTTGTTATTTTTCACTACTTTTTATATTTTAAAAGGAAAAATGGAGTAAATTTAAGCTTTTACTCCATTAATATTTTAATTTAAAATAATATCTTTTCTGATTTATATTGTTTAATTATATAATAAAGAACAATACTAATATAAATAACAGTTGAAATTACCATTAAAGAAATGTTTAATATATCAAATATTCCATTATTGATATCTGTAAATATAAGTGTAAAGTTTAAAAATGGTATTATTGATAAAATCGGTGTTG
Organism: uncultured Clostridia bacterium; assembly: GCA_944387565.1. Lineage (GTDB taxonomy): Bacteria > Bacillota > Clostridia > TANB77 > CAG-508 > CAG-269. The sequence goes on from CALXFJ010000005.1 coordinate 35,162, forward strand.
TTTGAATTCCTACCATAAATGCAATCATTCCTGGGAAGAATGAAATAAATGTAAGTGGTGTTAATGCACTTTGTGCTTCCTTAAATGTCTTTGATGTACTTGCAATAGCAATACATAATCCGCTTATAAAGAATGAATATGCAATTATTACTATTGTCATAAATAATATTGCTATAGGGCTATACATTACATCTATTCCTTCATAAATGCTAAACATATTCTTTGATATTATAATTGAAATAACTGCTAAAGCTAAGCTTATTAATCCTGTTATAATAGAAGAAATAGAAACTCCTAAGAACTTTCCAACTATGATATCTTTACTTCTAATTGGGAAAGTAAGAAGTGTTTCTAGAGTTCCTCTTTCTTTTTCTCCAGCTGTTGTATCAGTTGCAGGATATGTTGCAGATACTGTAATTGCCATAATTATAAACAAAAATGCATAATTTTTTATATAGCTCGCAAAATAATTATCTTCTTCTAAAATATTTTTTTCTACAGTTATAATGTTAAATACATCATTTGGCTCTATATTATTATTTATTAAATAATTAGTTTGTAAATATTGTTTATAACTATTAAAATAACTTTCAACTAAATTTATAGCAAATGTATCATTATCTGATGTTCCTGTGTTTAATATGTATTTATTATCTTCTTTTGTTACATATAAATTAATTTCACCATTTTCATATTTTTGTTTTAATTCTTCCTCATTTCCTGTTATAATTTCTATATTAATTTGTTTAGCTAGTTCTTGTTCTTCATTAGTTAATTCATAACAAAATCCTATTTTATTATATTCACCTATATCTTTATTAGTTTGCGATTCAAATAAAGCAGACATTCCTATTACTAATAAAGGAATAAATATTGGTATAACTAACATCATTGCTAGTGATTTTTTATCTCTAAATAATTCTCTTAATTCTTTTTTTAGTATATTAAATAAATTACTCTTCATCTAATGCACCTCCTATCATTTTAAAGAAGGCATCTCTTAAGTTAGTTGTATTTGTTTCTTCTTTTATTTTTTCAGGAGTCCCTTCATTTATAACAATTCCTTTATTTATCATAATAACTCTATCACAAATATTTTCTGCTTCTTCCATATAATGAGTTGAATATAAAATTGTTTTATTCTTTTGTTTTTCTGCTTTCATAAAATCTAATATTATTTGACTCGAAATAATATCTAAACCTGTTGTTGCTTCATCTAATATATAATATTTAGGATTATGTACTAAACATCTTGCAATATTTGTTCTTTGAGTTTGCCCTGTTGATAAATTTCCTATTTTATTATAAAGAAATCCATCCATATTTAATATTTTAGATATATCTTTTATTCTTTCTTCTGCTTGTTTTTCTGGTACATTATATATATTAGCACACATTTTTAACAATTCATAGCAAGATAATGTATCATATAATTTTGTGTTTCCTGATAAATACGCAATCTCTTGTTTTATTTCAATTTCATTATCTTTATAGTTCAAACCATCAAAACTAATACTTCCTTCTGTTGGTTCTAATATTCCTGCAATCATTCTTAAAAGTGTTGTTTTCCCAGCACCATTTGGTCCTAAAATACCAATTATTTCTCCATCATTTGCTTCAAATGTTATCCCATTATCCGCATAAAATTCTTCTTTTTCTTTTTTATTTTTATAACGTATAAATTTCTTTTTTAGATTATCTACTTTAATCAAGAAAATCCCTCCTAAACTCTTAATTTAAATGTTTTTGGTGCATATTTATACACTAATATTAATGCAATTATTGAATATAAAATACTAAATATTATTGTAGCCAAACCAAAATACAATGTTGGAAGTTTTACTTGGATAAATGCATAACATACAAAATATGTAATCCATTGAACAAGTGAATATGTACTGCTTTTCATTTCTATATTTACATTATAAGGCTGTAACAAATAATACATGACCAAATAATGTATTGAAAAAAATATACTCATTGCAATTATTGATACAAATAATACTATATAATTTAAATAATTATCAGTACCACCTGTTAAATATAATAAAACTGGAAGTCCAATTGCAATAATAATGGCTGGTAGTAAATTTATCTTTATTAAAGTTTTTAGTCTTTCTTTAAATAAAGATAATATTACTTTAGGTGTTCTGTAAAATCTATATGTAAGCATACTATGGTCACAATTCATAAACATAGCTTGTGTTACAACAGTTCCTCTATTTATTATATACATTACAAATACAAACCAAGGAAGCATTGTCATTAAAAGTTCATTTATTTCTTTACTCGTATTAGAACTTGTCTTTACTACCACAACTAATATCAAAAATATAAAAAAAGTTATTATAGCTGTTTTTTTAGCAGATTTCATAAGTATTTTCTTATGTCTTTTTACAAATAAGTCATGGAAATAAGCAAATCCTTTTTTATTACTTGTCGTTCCTTCATCTAATTCTATTTGTTTTAATGTATTATTTTGAATTATTTCTGATTTTCTAGTATTCTGCACCATATATACATTATCAGTTGTAAGTAAACTTTTATACGCCTTTTTATATTCTTTGAATTGTGCCACATATCTAAATGCTAGTATTCCTAATATTACACTTATTAGAAATAATACATAAAATACATTTTCTGTTATTGTAATATTTAAAAATGGCATCCCATAAGCTAATATTACAAAAATAGCAATCAAAATCCATATAATTTTAGTTGGTGTATTTTCATTTTTTATTTTCTTGCTTTTACTAAAATCATATAAAATATAACTATTATATATTGTTTTAACAAACATTACAAAAAATGGCATTAAAACACATGTAATTAAAGATAATCCATAATACATACCAAATATTATTGTAAATGGTAAAAATCCTGTTATAACCTTTACCATAGAATAATAATAATTTGATAATGTATAATTTTTAGCATCCATATTCATTAAAATCATTGCATAATACTTGTCCTTTGTTGGATTAAACATATATGTGTTTAACATTCCTCCTGCTAAACTTAAAAATACAAATATATGTATAAAATTATTTGCATTATTTCCTTTATACATTCCTAGAATCGCAACTATCATTGCCAAAATATAAATTATTTTTCCTAAAAATATATTTAATATCTCTGAAATAGTACTTATTATATTTCCTAAAATTTTTAAAGCTCTGCTGCTATACAATGATGTTGGAAGATGTTTTCCAATTAAAGGTAATTGTTTTATAGAATAAATAATACTGTTTACTCTATATGTGTTCTTTAATTTATAGGATAGAATAAATGACTTAAACATTTTCTTCCTCCTTTAATGCTAGAATTATTCTTTCTTTTGTTTCTTCTTTATCTATATTATTCATATCTATCTTTTCTAGCAATCCTTTGTTTAATATAACTATTTCATCACATAAATCTAACGCAAGTTCCATTATATGAGTTGAAAATATAATTATATGATTGTTTTTTATGTCTTTGAGCATTTGTTTCATTTCTTCTGCAACTACTACATCAAATGATGTTAATGGTTCATCTAACAGCAATAAATTAGGACTTGCCATTATATTTACAAGCATTTGCATTTTATTTTTCATACCATGTGAATAATCTTTTAAAAGCTTGTCTCTATCATCTTTTTCTATCTTCATAAAGTCAAAATATTCATCTATTGTTTTTAGATTTTTTATTTTATTTTTATTTATATCAATAAAGAATTTTAAAAATTCTCTTCCTGTTAAAAATTCTGGTACATTTGGTGTTGATAATACATATCCTACATCATCTGCTTCTAACTTTCTTGTTTTGTCAGACTCTTCTAAATAAAATTCTCCTTCATCTATTTCCATATCTTCATTTAAACAATTAAAAAATGTTGTTTTTCCGAGCTCCATTTCTTCCTAAAAGTCCATATATTTTTCCTTTTTCAAATTCAAAGTTAATTCCTTTTAAAACTTCTTTTTTATCAAATTTCTTTTTCAAGTTTTTTACTATTAATTTCATAATTTTCCCCTTTCTCTTTCTGACAAAATCATACATTACTATCATATTTTCTGTCAATAGAATTTAAAAATATTTTCATTACTATATTTTTACATTATCTCTAAAATAACAGTGTTAATAATTGTAATAATATATATACAATTTTTACATTTTTTTGTAAATTTACTAGACAGTTATTTTTCTTTGTGATATTATATAATTCGTAAACGAAAGATTCTAGGAGGTAATAAGTAAATGATAAAATTAAGAAATTTAAAAGTTTTGATGATATTAATTAGTGTTTTAGCTCTTGTTTTTGCTTTTAATTGTTGTTATGCAGTTGATTTAAATTTAAGTACAGATTTAACGTCAAATCTTTCATCTAATTCAACTGATAATTCTACAAATAACACTGATGCTACCAATACAGGAAATAATTCAGCTACTAATACTAATAGTACAAATACTACAAATTCAGTAAGTACTAATAGTAGTAATACATCTTCTACTAATACAAGTTCTACTAGTAATAATCCTACTTCAACATCGACTACAACAAATTCAGCAAGAATAAGTAATTCTTCTTCAGAAGGTGATTTAAGTATATCTAATATTATAAATATCTTTTTAATCGTTATAGGTGTTTTATTAGTATTACTTTCAATTGCTATTTTAATTAGATTAAAAAAATAATTTTAAAAATATTTTTTAAGAACGGAATTTTTTTCGTTCTTTTTTGTTTTTCTTATGTATATTTTGTCTAAAAATTTAGATACTATTAATAAGATTTATTTTTTATTTTATAAAAAATAATTGATTTAATATTCTAATAGGAGGCTTTTTTATGTATAAGAAATTACTAATTAGTATTTGTCTTTCTATTGCAACTATTCTTTGCTTTACTGTTTGTCTTGCAAATGATGCAACTAACATGGTTCAAGATGCTGCAAATGGTGTAAGAAATGTTGTCGGTGGTGCTGAAAATGCTGTTGAAAATGCAGCTGGTGGTGTATCTAATACAGCTAAGAATGTAACAGAAGGAATGGAAAATGGTGCTAACAATATAACAAATGATATGAGAAATACTACAAACAATATGACTTCTACTACTAATACAAATAATAATGGCTACACTGCTACTAGAACTTCAACAGATACAGGTGCTGCAACTTTTATGGGAATGAATGCTACAACATGGACTTGGTTAATTATGGGAATTGCTGCTATTGCAATAGTTGCTTTAGTTTGGTATTATGCAACTAGTCTTCGTTCTTCTAGATATGATGATAGAGACTAATTTTAAAGGGATGAGAATATTTTTATTCTTACTCCCTCTTTTTTCTTAATTTTTTTTGTGTTATAATACTTATACATAAAATAAGTTTGAAGAGAGGTAAATTCATGAATACTAAGTTAATTGCAAAAAATCCTACTGCTTATCATAATTATACAATTGAAGATACTATAGAAGCAGGTATTGTTTTATCAGGTACAGAAATTAAATCAATTAGAAATGGAAAAGTTAATTTAAAAGATACATATGCAATTATAAAAAATGGAGAAGTTTTTGTTTTAGGTATGCATATTAGTCCATATGAACATGGAAATATTTTTAATAAAGACCCTATGCGTGATAGAAAACTTCTATTAAATAAAAGAGAAATAAATAAATTATTTGGTTTAACAAAACAAAAAGGATATAGTTTAGTTCCAATTAGTTTATATTTTAAAGGAAGTCTTGTTAAACTAGAATTAGGCATTGGTAAAGGTAAAAAGCTTTATGATAAACGTGAAGATTTAAAGAAAAAAGATGCTCTAAGACAAATAGAAAGACATTTATAAAAAGTCCTTCTATTTTTTATTTAACATAAAAATTGAAAAAAATTCTCATTTATGATATAATGATTATGTATCGGTAAATACCAATATATTTTAAGGAGAATCTAAATGACTAACATCATTAATGTTAAGCCCAATGAAATTGTCAGTTCTACTAAGTGGCATTTGTTCGCTTATGCTATTGATAATGGAATTGAGCCTCCGGAGCTTCATCCTCATACTAATCGGAATTCTGCACATCAAAGTCAAGAAGTAACATTTTCTAATAATGTGTACGATGGAATTGCAGCACAAGTAAATTTTGCTAACATCCTTGGTAATTTTGCTTTACGACTCATGAAAATCCACTACACTTGTAAAGAAATGCTAAACCTCAATCATGATGCAGAATCTCGCGAAGAATTCCAGAAAGATTTTATTGAAAGAGTCAATGCATTTTATTATTGGCTAATTCAAGATCCCGATTATGGAATGCTTATCGATATTGAGCACCTAGAGCTGTCCCAGGACAACACTGGAATTCCAAACAACATTAAGCTTTTGGCTGCCCAAAACAAGCTCATTTGGAACATGATTGTTTCAATTAATGAGGATTTCATTGCAATTTGCAATGACCTTAAGCTCCCAACCAACTCACAAACTTCTCTTTTGCTTACTGAAATCTCTCATCAGATTTCAATTTTCAAGGAAAAGTATGTGATTCTCCGCTAAGTAAAATAATATTTGCTTAGTGTCCAAAAGAGCTCTCTACTTCTAGTAGAGAGTTCTTTTTCATTTATTATATTTTATTGCTTGAACCAAATACATCTTTCATTTTATGTGCAACAGTTTCTTTTATTAATTCTCTTGCTGGACCTAAATATTTTCTTGGGTCAAATACACTTGGTTCTTCTACAAATTCTTTTCTAATTCCTGCAGTCATAGCTAATCTTAGGTCTGTATCTACATTTATTTTAGATACTCCTGAAATACTTGCTTCATGTAACATTTCATCTGGTACACCTTTTGCACCTGGAATGTTTCCTCCATATTTATTACATGTATCTACTAATTCAGGAATAACTGTAGATGCTCCATGTAGTACTATTGGAGTATTTGGTATTCTTTCTTTTACTTCTTTTAATATATCAAATCTTAATTTTGCTTCACCTTTAAATTTATATGCTCCATGACTTGTTCCTATTGCTATTGCTAATGAATCACAACCTGTCCTTTTTACAAATTCTTCTGCTTGAGCTGGGTCTGTATACATAGCATCCTTTGCTTCTACATTTACTTCATCTTCTATTCCTGCTAATTTTCCAAGCTCTGCTTCAACTACAACTCCTTTTGAATGAGCATAATCTACTACTTGTTTTGTTAATCTAACATTTTCTTCGAAATCATATTTTGAACCATCTATCATAACAGATGTAAACCCATTATCAATACACATTTTTGCCGTTTCAAAATCTGGTCCATGGTCTAAATGAATTGCTATTGGAACCTCTGGATGCTCTTCTACTGCAGCTTCTATCATTTTCATTAAATATCCTATTCTTGCATATTTTATTGCACTTGCTGATGCTTGTAATATTACTGGTGATTTACATTCAGCAGCTGCATCTACTATTCCTTGTATTATTTCCATATTATTTACGTTAAATGCTCCTATTGCATATTTTCCATTCATTGCTTTTTCGAACATTTCCTTTGTTGTAACTAACATAACTAATTCCTCCTTTAATATTTATTTTTACACTGCTATTTTATTTCTAAACATTAAATATGTCAAGTTTTTAAGAAACAAAATCCAGAAAAGAGGATGTATTATAACATCCTCCTTTCTGGATTAGCTACTTACTTTTTCTTCCAAATTATTACCATTTACTGAAATCAATTCAGTAACATTGGTTTTCTCTCCTTTACGAACACTCCCATTAACAAGAGTTTCTTCGGTTTGATCAAATAATTGATAAGCATATGCTCCATCAGGTACTTTTACTTGAACATCACGACTTATAATTTCTTTGATTTCCGGAGATTTTCCTTCAAAAAAGAAAATAGCATAGTGCTTTAGCATGATTTGTCTCCTACTCTTTTTCTCATTACTAAAATTATAGTAATGATTTTGTGGTCATTTCTTCGTCTTTTAAACGAATTAGTTATATTATACCATATTTTTTCAGTAAATGCAATTAACATAAATAAGGAACCCCAAAAAGAGATTCCTTATTTGTTGATTAGATGAGTTTATCTGTCTTTAGATATTTCCAATTGTGCTTTCCGACCTCAACTGTGCTTCCAAAACCATCTCTTTCCATCTTAGAAATCATGGTTTCATATGTAGGAATAAGTTTTTCTATTTCATCAATAGTAAAGATTTGACCTAAAACTTTAAAACCTTTATCATTATCAAATATCTCTCTTATTCCTATTGGCTTATTCTCATTATAAGTAAATGCATAAGTTCCATAAACACAGCTTGTGTCTGTAAAGCTACAATCTTCTAATCTAAATTGCTGCCATTTGCCTGACTCTAATCTTATTGCTTCCTTCCAATTATTCTTTTTCATATTTGGAAGAATTTTCTTAAATTCTGCAAGCAGAGATTTAAGCTCTTTTAAAGTATAGAATTTTTTTATAAAAGTAATCTTTGAAACATTTTCTTTATTTTCAAAATTATTACTTTCTTTTCCAAAATTCATTTTACTTTCAAAGAAACGATAAGCAATAACATTAAGTGGCTTTTTTAGTATGTTGGGATTTTTCCTTGCTTGCCTACTTACTTTAACCATCTCATGATTAATTGAAGAGCCTTGCAAAACAAAATATTCCACAACTGTTACTTTCATGATATTCTCCTAATCTACTATTTAATTACTATATTTATAGTAATAATTATGCTTCGTATAATACGAATCATTTTAATTATATCACATTTAAGAAATAAATTCCAAAAAGAAACCTCTTTTGAGGAAAAGAAAATATTTTCTTTTTTTTAAAATTAATTTATTTTGTCTTCTTCTAAATGCCTCCATTTTCCGTTTGAAAACCTAACTGCATTAGATAAACCTTTATCTTCCATAAAGGTTATCAACCGATTATATTTTTTTACTAATTCTTTTACTTCATCAAAAGCATATGATATTCCTAAACATCTCGTATTTTTTAATGGAGTGATGATATCCTCGCTGTAATCTCCAATATATGCATATGGAATGGCTTGAATATCAGAAATAAAGTCATAATCGGTTTCTTCTAATTCTTGCCAATTGTTATGTTTTACACGCACAACTCGATTCCAATTATTTTCTTCCATTTCTGAAAATAGACTACTAAGTTCATTAAAACTTTCTTTAATCTCTTCCAAAGAATGTCTTTTACCACATAAAAATATCATAGGTGTATACTTTTTTGCCCCTAAAAAGGATTTTTCACCTATTGTTATTTCATTTTGGTTATAGAATCGATATGCACAAGTATCATTAGGCAAGTTAGCAGATTCTATGCTTTGGTTTTCAACCTCCTTAAATTTGGGTGCATTGGGGTCATCTAGTAAGTAATATTCAACAAAATACTTTATCATTTGTTCTCCATTCTATCAGTCATTACTAAATTTATAGTAATGATTTTATAATACAAGATTGCGTCAAATGCAATTCTTTCATATTATAACATATTTTACATAATTTTGCAAAAAAGAAACCCCTAATTTCAAGAGGTTTCTTTTTTAGATTAGACGTCCATTACAACATCATCTTCTTCAAGCTCAAGCCATTTGCCATCTCGAGTTCTTACGAATCGATTAGCATTGCTATCTACCAGCTTCTGAATCTCAGGTACTCTAAGTGTCACATACTCAAGTGAAACAGTCTCACCCAAGCAAATGCACTTATAGTTACTTGAAATTTCAACCAATGGTTCTTGACCTTTAAGGCCATTTACCTTTGGAATTGCAGAATCGTTAGGGAACAAAGCATATGCATAAGTAGCTTCATGTGAAGCTTCAATGAATGCATATTCTTCTTCCAACAGAGGTTTCCAACCTTCTTCAGGATCATTAACAATCCTATTCCAGCTGTTAGTCTCCATTGTAGGCATAAGTCCTTTATATGTTTCAAGGACCTTAGCAAGCTGTTCCTTAGTATGCTCTTTTCCAAAGTAAGTTGTCTCAGAAATATTATGCCTTTTCCTCATTTCTTTATTGTCAGAAAAGGGTTCTTGGTTATAGAATCGATATCCACGATCATTTTTTTCAAATTCAATTCCAAGAACATTAATATCTCTACTAGTAACTCGCTTTGAAACATAGCATCTTCCAGGCTTAAGAATTTCAATGTACGTGGGCATTATAGTCTCCTAATCTTATTAGTTCATCACTAAATTAATAGTAATGAAATTTGAATACTAGGTGGTACACTTATTGTAACTCGCTGTACCAACGAACCATTTCTATTATAACACATTTTACATAAAATTACAAATTATGCTAAATATTAAATTTTACTTACGAAATTATCTAAATCAAAAAGGACTTACTTAAAAAAGTAAGTCCTTTTTGATTTAGATTAGGTTAGTCGTTAATTACGAGGTTTCCCTTTTCATCATAACTGCAAACCTTATCCTCTTCCTTCAGAGGTTCCCAGTTTCCAGTCTGAGTCTTAACGACTCGACTCAGCCCATTCCTCTCGATGGTCGCGATTGCATTCTTGCAATCAGTAACAGACTGATACCTTTCGTTCAAAGCTTCCAAGACAGTTTCTTCGTTGATGAACTTTTCCATCTTGGAAACAATCTCCCGATATACTTCAACCAGAGAACTAGTAGGTACATTAGGAGCCTTGAACTTTTCGATAAGAGAGACAATCTCATTCAGCGGAACAAGTGTTTCCTCCATAAATGTTCCCATAAGATTGACAAGCTTCAACTCACACCTGCCAAGCTGTGCTTTAGCACCTTCATTGGTAAACATCGTACCAACATAGTACAGAGGAGAAAGAATTTCCTTCTTCTCGCCAAATTCTCCATTATCGAAATAGGCATAGTCAGCATCTACTGGAATTTCATATGCTGTGATGTCAATACCCAACTTTGCAACTTTAGAAAGAGTCTTGCCCTTACGGCCATTCTCTCCAATGGTAACAAAGTGAATGTAGTTAGTCATAATAACTCCTAATCTTAATGTTGATACTATATTTATAGTAACAAATAACTGCAATTCGTTTTATCAACGAATCTATTATATTGTACCACATTTTACATAAAATTGCAAGCTTTTACATATTTATTTTATAATTTCATAACCTTTGAGTTCTATTTGGTTCGAAATAAAATCTTTATTGTCATCAATTGGATTTGATAAATCTGTAGACAAATATTTTTTATTATCATCTGCAAAAACTGTAACAATTGGTTTATCTATAGTTTCACTCAAAATAGCAGCACCAATTAAATTTGCACCAGATGATATACCAACACCTAGACCTAAATCAATAGCTAATTTTCTTGACATATTAACACTATCATCATCATTTACAAGAACTATTTTATCTATTTTCTCTTTATCCAAAAGTTCTGGTACAAAATCGTCTCCTATACCTTCTATCTTATGTTGCTTAATAATTTTTCCTGTAGATATTATAGGCATTTTATCAGGCTCTAATGCACATATCTTCATAAAATTATATTCTTCTTTTAATCTAGTTCCTGTTCCCATTAATGTCCCACCTGTTCCAACTCCTGAAATAAAAGCTCCTATTTTTTCAGGTAATTTATCTATTATTTCTTTTGCGGTTGTTTCATAATGAGCATTGAAATTGTCTTTATTTGCAAATTGATTAGCTAAAAATCCATTTTTTTCTTCTGCCATTTTTTTAGCTTCTTCAACACATTTTATAAATCCTCCATCTTCTTTAGAAATTAAAATTACATTTGCACCATAATTTTTCATCAATTTAATTCTTTCTTCACTTGCCCAGTCAGGCATAAATATATATACTGGATGTTTAAAATATGCACCTAAAGCTGAAAGTGATATTCCAGTATTACCACTAGTTGCTTCTATAATTGGCATATTATCTTTTAATAATCCTTTTTCTTTGGCATTTTTTATAATATAATATGCTACCCTATCTTTAATACTTCCTGTTAAATTAAAATATTCTAATTTCGTGTATAATTTTCTTTTCTTTCCTTTATAAACATAATCTATTTTTATTAAAGGCGTATTTCCAATTAAAAGTTTATTAAACATATTTTCTTCTCCTTTTTAACTATCTGTATTGTTTGTATCATTTTCTATACATTCTTGTTTCGGCTGCTCAAAACTTAAATACCAATTTATACCATTCCTATTTTTTTCTATACTTTCAACTCTTCCTTCTAATTCTTCATAAGTATTTGGTATTGGTACAATCATTGGTTGGTTTGGCATCCAATTTGCAGCTGTCGCTCCTCCATTACAATCCACCATTTGTAGTGCTCTTACAGTTCTTAATATTTCTGGTATAAAACGTCCAACATTCATTGGATAAACTAATATTACCCTTATTATTCCTTTATCATCAATAATAAATACATTTCTAACTGTTTGTGTATTACTTATTTCATTAGCAATCATACCATATTTTCTTGCAATTTCGCCATTTCTATCAGCTATAATTGGGAAAGATATTTTTATTCCAGTTCTACAATAAATATCATACATCCATGCTAAATGTGAAGAATTACTATCTACACTTAGTCCAAGAAGTTCTGTATTCATTTGTTTAAAATATGTATGAGCTCTAGTAAAACCTATCATTTCAGTTGTGCAAACCGGTGTAAAATCTCCGTGGGTGTGAAAAAAGAACCAACCATTTTCCTTTATAATCATCTAGACTTATATTACCAAAAGATGTTTCAGCTTCAAAATTTGGAGCTTTTTGACCTATTCTAACATTATTATTTACCATTAATTCATAATCCATAAAAATAAACTCCTTTCATTTTTATATTATGAAAAGAGTTTATTTTTGTTACTGTTTTAATCTTAAATATCCAAGTTCTTCCCATACGTTATATGCTAAATTTAATCTAAATACTAATGTTGGTTTCGCTCCTGCCCTGTTTTTGTCTACTACACAAGCATAATATCTAACATCAGGGTCTTTATATTTCTTTAAATCAAAATATTTAGTATCTACTTCATTTAAAGAATATTCATAATTATCTAAAGTATCTCTATTTATTTGTTTTATCAAACATAATGTATCTAATACTTCTTTGACTGTTCTACTTACTGCTAAATCATTTACAGTTAAATTAACAGGTAATGTACTACTTTCTGCTAATTGCAAGGTTGAACAAATATATATATTAAAGTTTTGTGCTAAATTTGAAAGTATAGTTGCTGTTTTCTTTAACTCTTCTCCTATTCCTATATTTGCTGTATCTGTTTTTAATGTATCATAAAATACATATTCTATTTGTTCTTTATAATAATAGTTCATTATTACTTTTCTTAATTCATCATTTGTATGGTCTGTTATATTTATAAAATAAATTGAATTTGCTATCTCTTTATTAGCCCATTCTGTTATCTCTATTGTTTTCCTAAATTCTTCTGAACATTTTGTAAGTCTTTCTATAAAATCTCCTTGTTTTTCATTAGGCTTTCTTATAATAAATCCATCTTCATCAGTTTCTACTTTTTTAGGGTCATCTGCCCTATATTTAAATTCAAGTAATTCCCCTTCTGTTTTACTAATATGAATTCCATGTAAATCTTGTATTGCTTTATTATTAATTATTGTTGTAATTAAACACAATTTCATCTTTTCTTCTGACATCTCATTAGAAATAATTAGTACTTTCTTTTTATGCACTAATGCTGTATGTGCTGCAATGTCTATTGTAAATCTACTTTTACCTGAGTTTGATGGCATAGCAAATGCCATTGTTTCTCCTTTTCTTATTCCTTTAAATACTGAGTTTAATATAGGAAATGGTAATTCTAATCCATTTCTTAAATTGTTTTCTCCAGATTCAAGAAAAGTTGTTAAATCTCTATTTAATATTGCTCTTTTAAACTTTTCTGTAGCATTTACTTGTTCAATAGCACTTCTTACTTCTTCTATAGACATTTTATCATATAAAGTATAACTTGTTATTTCTACAATTTTATCTTGTATACTCTTTATTGGTACCTCTAAATAACTTTTTCTTAATATAAATAATTTTCTTAAATCTAAATATATTTTTTCCATGTCATAATCTTTGCCTCTTACATCGGCCCTTAATTGATTTTTAAATTTATATACTGTTTCATTATCACGAGCAAAATTAAATCCTGCTTTTGCTTCTTCTGAACTATATGCTCCTCCTTCTGTAAATAATACACTTTTATAAGCATTTAATATATCCGCATCTTCAAAATAACATTCTTCAAAAGGAAAATAATATTTTACTATTAATTTAGGGTCATTTAATAACATTCCCATATATATGCGTTCTAGTTCAATATTACTTAATTCTTTTGGATATATTCCTTCTTCTTCCTCTTCTTTAGGCTCTTCTTCAATTTTTTCTACTTTCTTTTCTCCCTTTTGAATTTTGTTTAATTCATCTATTTTTTTAAAAGCTTCTAAATAATCTTTATTTAATAATTGTTTTTTTATCTCTTCAATTGTTTCTTTATTATCCTTAGTTACTGGTATATTATTTAATATTTCATAAATTCTTTTGATTTTCTCTTCTTCCATATTTTTATCCTTTCTTTATTAATATATATGAGGCTATCTTCCTCCGGCCTCCACCTCCGGCCACCGTCCACCGGCCGCCGCCACCAGAGAAGCCTCCGCCTCCTCCAGTTGCTGATGAATATGCTGATGACATTGAACTACTTACTACACTTACAAAACTATGTGAAAAGTCTGTATTTATCATCAAATACATATATGGATATGTTCCATCTTGAATCATGTTATCTAAATCTGGATATACTATTTTTAATTGTTTTAATACTTTATCAGAAATTCCAAATACAGTTGCATATACTAAGAATTTTTCCCAAAGTATAATCTCTGGCACTTCTTTTTCTTTAAGAAGTGAAAATTCTTCCATATATTTTTTTAGACTTTTCCATTTTTCTTTTTCATTTATTCCTTTTTGAGTATATACATTTGTTCTTTTCATTTGTATAGAAATTAATACTAAATTTATAAGAATTGTTATTACAAGAGGTATTGCTCCAATCAACATATATAAGTTGACATTTATTGAAAATATTAAAAGCATCACACAAAAGACTAATCCTATAAAATATATTGCAAATGCTCCAGTTTGTTTATTATATTTATCTAGTTCTTTTTTGTTTATTATTCCTATTTTTTCAAATTTATCTATTATTACTTTATATAAATTTTCTGGTAACTTAGTAATATCTTCTGTCTTCATTCTTTTTATATATTTTTGTAATTCTTTTACTGTTATAGAATTATTATCATTTGTTGCATCTAATAATATTTTTGCAAATATTTTCTCATCTCCAGGTATATCCTCTAAAAATGTATTTCTATTTAAGATTTCTATTGTTATATTATCTTTATTATTATCTTTTTCTATCTTAAAATCTATTTTTTTCTTTAAAGATAAATCAAGTAAACTTGATGAAAATGCATTTCCTAAAAGGGTACTATCTATTTGGTTTTTAAACTCTCTACATACATATAAGGCTTCCATAGGCGAAGCATCTTCTCTTGGTATTTCTCTAAAGTAGATTATTTTTTCTTCTGGTTTTATTTCCTTTAACCCTTTTAAACTTTTTGTTCTTTTTATAATTTTTGCTATAAACCAAATCGCTAATAATAATGATATTATGATAATTAAACTAGTGATTATTTTATCCTGATTTTCTTTTCTTGTTCTTCTTTCATTTGCTTCATTTGCCCATACTGTTTCTTCATTTATTACGTCATTTAATATTTCTTTTTGCTCTCCTCTTGTAGATGATGTAATTAGATTAGTTGGAAACAATGTTCTTATTTCCACATATCTTCCTGAATTAAAATTATTTAGAGTAAATTCTATTTTATTATTTCCTGTAACATATATTTCTCCATTTAAGTCTTCAGTATGTCCCCATACTTTTATGTCTTCTTTATTTTCTACCATTTCTGGTAAATATATTGTTCCTTTTATATTTTTAGCATCTACACTAAAATCTTTTCCTACAAATTGCCAATAAAGTTCTGCATAATCTGAATATTTTGCTACAGCTCCTTTTACTCTATAAGTAATTCTATAAGTTTTATGTTGGCTTTCATCATCTAAACCAACTCCCCAAGCAATTTCAAAATCACCGTCGTCATTTTCCATTGCATAATAGCAATTTTTTGTTACATGATACATAAGTTCATCTATTTGTTTAAATTCTTTTTCCTGCCCATCAGTTATATCTGTAACTGTTACATCTGTTATTGCATTATATTTTGTAGCATCTGTTTTAAACGTTTTATATAATGTATTTGTATTTTCTATATCAATATCCCAAGTTTCATTTACTACCATGTCTCCATTTTTTTCTATTATACTATTAAATTCTAAGTTTTCTAAATATAAATCACTTGATTTTGCTTCTGATTTTATACTTCCACTAATTAAAAATAACAATATAAATATTAATATACATGTAACTTTTTTGATATTATCCATCAACATTCCCCTTTATTTTATTATTTATTTCTTCTATTTTAGTATTGATTTCATTTGGTAATCCCTCTATATATGATATAGGTTCATTTTCTATTTTATATTTTTCTTTTACTTTTAAAATTCTTCTTATACTTCTATTTATTTTTGCAATTTTTCTATTATTATCTTTCACATCATTTATTATTTTATCTATTAACTTTTCGTCACCATTTTTGTATTTAAATAGAACTATATCGTTTCCTGCTTTAAATGCTTTATATAAACTTCTTTTGGTTCCATATAATATTCTAACTGCTTTCATTCTAACATCATCAGTAATTATTAATCCATTATATCTGTTACTTTTTCTTATATATTTTCTAACAAAACTTTTAGACATAGATGCAGGATATCCATGTGTTACATTTTTTATTCTTAAATGTCCTACTAATATTGCATCTGCATTATTTTCTATTGCTTTTTTAAATGGTATTAAATCTTCCTTTTCTAATTTTTTATCTGAGTCGTCAATTATAGGAAGTGTAAAATGAGAATCTTTTTTTGTTGCTCCATGTCCTGGATAATGTTTTATTACTGGAACAATATTATGTCTTTTCATATTATCCATATAAATTAACCCACATTTGGTAACTATATTAAAATCTTTACTAAATGCTCTATCTCCTATTGCTTGTGTGCTTTCAAATCTTTTTATATCTAAAACAGGGGCAAAATTTAAGTTAAATCCTGTTTTCTCTAACATTTCTCCTGTTATATCGCTCGCTTCATCTACAAGATTTTCTTTATCAAAAGAGGCAAGTTTATATGCTGAAGGAAGGTTTTTAAAATCATTTGGCATTCTATTTACTCTTCCACCTTCTTGGTCAATTGCAATAAATAGTGGAATTTTGTTTTGGTTTCCTATTTTTCTTAACCTATTGACCAGATTATTTAGTTCCTTATAGTCTTTATAATCTTTTTTATATAGTAAAATTCCACCTATTTTATATTTTATGATAAGATTTTCTATATTTTTTAGATAATCTATATTACCTAAACCAACTATAAACATTTGTCCAACTTTTTCTTCCAAAGTTAGATTCTCTATTTTTTCCATTGCCTTCCCCCTTTAGTTTTTTACATTATATACTTTTAAAGTTTTATTCGCAATAGACTTTTTAACTTTTTTGTTATATAATTATAGAAGTTTTTTTAAGAAAGGATTTTTATTATGGCATTTGATGGAATTATGACAAAGGCGGTTGCAAAAGAACTAAGTTTACTTTCTGGAGCAAGAATTGATAAAGTTTATGAGCCTAATTCAAATAACATTATTTTAGGTCTTTATTTAAATAAATGTAATTATGCATTAAATATTTGTACTAATCCTCAGAACTACAGAATAAATTTAACAACACATCCTAAGTCTAATAGAGGTGTTGCTCCTAATTTTTGTATGGTCCTTAGAAAACATTTAATTGGATTACGCATTAAAAACGTTATTACTAATTCTTTAGAAAGAATCATAACAATTGAATTTGAAGGCTTTGATGATATTGATGATATTATTAATAAAAAACTAATTATAGAACTTATGGGAAAACATTGTAATGTTATTTTACTAGATGATGAAAATATTATTATAGATTGTTTAAGACATATTAATAATGAGAATGCTACACATATAACTATACCGCATATTAAATATGTTTATCCTAAAACTGATAAACTAGATTTTTTAAGCTGTGATAATTTTGATTATTTTAAAAAAATAGTAAATGAAACTGATAGTTCTTTATATGCAAAGTCAATTAGTAACAAATTTAATGGTATTAGTAAACAATTTATATCTTCATATAATGCTAGTAATTTAGAAGATATATATAATTATATTAGAGATATTATTTTCAGAATAGATTCTTTAAAGTTAAGGCTTGAATTAACTGATAAAGATTATTTCTTAATACCAGATGATAATAATTCAGAAAACTTTTCTATTAATTTTGCACTTGATGATTTTTATTATAAAAAAGAGCATGATGAAGAATTAAAAACAAATCGTAATAATGTTTTAAAACTAATTCTTGCTACTTTAAAAAAATATAACAAAAGACTTTTACATATTAATGCAAAATTAAAAGAATGTGACAATATGGAAACATATAAATTATATGGTGAATTAATTACTTCAAATTTATATAGGATTCCTAATAAAAATGTAGATAAATTAGAACTAGAAAATTATTATGATAATAATAAAATAATAACAATACCACTTGATTCTAAATATCTTCCTAGTGTAAATGCTAAAAGATTTTTTAAAAAATATCATAAATTAAAAAATGCACTAGAAGTTGTAACTGTCCAAAAAGAGGATACTATTAGAGAATTAGATTATATTGAAAGTGTTGTTTATGAATTAGAATCTGCTTCTTCTTTAGAAGAAATTGCTGAAATTTTAGAGGAAATTGCTGAAAATGATATTTTTAAAGAAAAAACAAAAAATTTGAATGCTAAAAAAATTAACAAAGTAAAAAAATCTAACTTAACAAAAAATAAGAACACTAATTTTAATCCGTTAAAATATACGATAGATGGATTTACTCTTTTAGTTGGTAGAAATAATAAAGAGAATGACTACTTAAGCTTAAAATATGCTCACAGAAATGATATATGGTTCCATACTAAAGATATTCATGGTAGTCATGCTGTATTATTATTAAATGGTAAAACACCTTCAGCCGATATTTTAACTAAATGTGCAGAAATTACTGCTTACCACAGTAAAGCAAAATTTTCTTCAAATGTTCCTGTTGATACTTGTGAAGTAAGATACGTTAAAAAGCCTAAAGGTGCAAAACCTGGTATGGTTATTTATACTAATTATTCTACTTTATATGTAAATCCAACAAATAGCTAAAAAAATACCCACTTTGATTAAAAAAGTGGGTATTTTTTAATGTCGCATGAGAAACGTCCCCAATGAGACATTACCAAAGTATTAATAAAGTAAATATTGTTGCTACTATTATTTCTGGTCTTGTTAAGTCATCTGGTATTAAATCAATCTCTTCTCCTTCTCTTTTATCTACAATTGCAACTGAATATGAAGTTACATCTTGTAATTCAAAATGCATACTAAAATCTTGTGTTTGATTTACATCTGTTGTTTCAATTGGTATATATCTTTTACCTACCATATTATCTCTTTCAGAATATAAATCAACTTCCACATATTTACCAGTTAAATTATCTTCTGGAGAATCTTTGATTGTTCCTTTTATTCTACCATTTACCAATGTTGCTTGTGCTTGTGATATTTCCACTTGTGATGTTGTATCTCTTCTTTCTATATCTTTATAAGATGCATTTAAACTTACAGTAATTAGAAATTCCGAAAATACAATAAATCCTACAACTATTAATGCATATATTAGAAATGTTTTTAACCTATCCATATTTTTTCCATCCTTTTTAATCAAGTATTTATATTATATCAGATTTTCAGCCATTTTTCAATACTTTTAGCATTTCTATTTTTATTCTATGCTCTATTTGTGATTAATACAAATTTTTATGTTATATTATAATCTTATTTCTTTATTTAAATATACTGAATATATATATGTATTTTTAACTTGTTTTTCTAAACTTTTTTCTAGTGCTTTCTTATATAATTCTAATTGTTTTTTATATTTTGTAATTAAACTATTTTCATTACCTTTTTCTACATAATCAGTTTTATAATCAACAAGATTTAGATTGTCATTTTTATCTATATAATATAAATCAATTATACCTTGTACTAATATATTTTCATTAGTTTTTTCTTCATAAATTGTGTTTGCTGGTATATTTATATAAAAAGGTTTCTCTTTTTGTATTTCTTTTGCTTCTTTTAATTCTTTCCATATACTTGATTTTGTAAATTCTAGTATCTTATTTTTATTAATACTTTCCGCTTCTTTTGTTGTTATTATTTCTTTTGCTCTTAATTCTTCTATTAAATTTTGTATCTTTTCTAAATCATAATCTACTTTCTCATCTAAGTGTTGCAAACATAAATGCATTATAGTTCCTTTTTTACTTGGTGTAATTATTTCTTCTTTAGTTTCATTTAAGAACTTTGGTTTTGATAATGTTATATTTTCTTCTACTATATTATTATTTTTTAAGTCTTTTAATGTTGTAACTGCTGTTTTTGTTGGTATTATTATATCTATTTTGTGTGGATATTCGTAATTTAGTAATTCTTCTATTTTATTAACATCTTCTTTATCTATTTTTACTTTTTCTAGTTCTTCTATCACATTTATCTTTTTAGAATCTATTTTAGTAAAACTACATAATAATTCTTGTTTTTTATGTACTTTTAGTTCGGTCTTACTTTTTTCTATATCTTCTTTACTTTCATAATTATATACTAATAGTATCCAATCTAAATATCTTTTATATTTTTTTAATAATATCGAATTGATTTTTCCATTTTCTTTTGGATATTTTTCTACATTTGATTTTATTTTTTCTAATTCTTTTTCATAATCTTTTGATATCCCTGTTACATATAGTTTTTCTTTTGCTCTTGTTAGTGCAACATAAAGAACTCTCATTTCTTCTGATAATGTTTCTAATAATATCTTATTTTTTATTGCTGCTTTATTTAATGTATCATATTGGATTTGTTTATCATAATCTATATATTTTACTCCTATTCCCATTTCTTGATGTAATAATACATTTTTGTTTAAGTCTGTTAAATTAAATTGTTTTCCCATACTTGATAAAAATACTACTGGGAATTCTAGTCCTTTACTTTTATGAATACTCATTATTCTTACAACATCATCATTTTCTCCAATTATTTTTGCTGAATTCATATCTCCACTTGATAATTTTAGTTTATCTATGAAATTAATAAAATTATATAATCCTTTAAAATTTGCTTCTTCATATTGTTTTGCCTTTTGGAATAGCATTTTCAAATTAGCTTGTCTTAAATCTCCATTTGGCATTAATCCTACATAGTTATAAAATCCTGTATCTGTATATAGTTTCCAAATTAGTTCATCAAGTGATAAATATTCTTGTTCTTTTCTCCAATTGTCTAACATATTAAAGAATTTTTCTATTTTTTCTTTTAAACTTCTATCTACATCTATTAATGATTTTTGCATACATGTATAGAAATTATCATATTTATCAGATAAACGTATTTTTACTAGTTCATCATCTGTAAATTTCCCAATATAAGACCTTAATACTGTAACTAATGCTATATCTTGCATTGGATTGTCTATTATTTTTAATAGTGACATTATTGTTTGTATTTCTATTGAATCTAAATATTCTTGTGAGCTATCTGAGAATACTGGTATTTCTAAGTTTAATAATTCTTGTTCATAAATTGGTGCTAAACTTGATGTTGACCTTAATAATATTACTATATCTTTATAGTCTATTTCTCTATATTCTTCTTTTCTACTATCCCATATTTTAAAATTATTTTCTTTTAATTCTTTTATTTTATTTGCAACAAATCTTGCTTCCAATTCTACGTCTTCTATTCTTTCATCTATGTCATCATTTTCTTGTTCTTCTTCTTTCTGTTCTTCCTCATCTTTTACATCTATTATATGAATTTCTGTGTTTAAATTTTGTTTTTCTTCTGGATAAGAAGCTCCTAAATTTAAATATTCTTCTTCATTATAATCTATATCTCCTAATTCATTACTCATGATATCTTGGAATATTAAATTAGTAAAACTTAATACATTTTCTCTACTTCTGAAGTTTTTAAATAATTGTATTTTTAGTCCAGCCTTTTCTTCAGTTTTTACTTGGCTTTTTTCTTTACTTTTATAATTCTTATACTTACTTAAGAATAGTTCTGGCATTGCTTGACGGAATTTATAAATACTTTGTTTTACATCTCCTACCATAAATATGTTTTTTCCATTTGATACTGATGATAATATATATTCTTGTACTAAGTTACTGTCTTGATATTCATCTATTGCAATTTCTTCGTATTTTTCTTGGTATTTTTTTGCAACTTCTGTTGGCTCTTCATTTTCATCTATTAATATTTTTAATGCAAAATGTTCTATATCGTGGAAGTCTACTATGTTTCTTTCTCTTTTTGCTTTATCAAATTCTTTTCCAAATTCATTTATTAAATCTTCTAATTTTATTAAAACATTATACATATTATATATTTCAGTATTTGCTTGGTTTGAATTACATATTAGTATTTCATCTAATATTTTATTTATATTTTTCTTTACATTATCTCTTAAGCCTTTTGCTTCTTCTTTTAATTCTGATTCTACTTTTTTAGATGGCCATCTTACAAAACTTAAATTTTGGGCTATTTCATATGTCTTATCCCAGTTATTTAAATTATTTTTTAACATTTCTAATTTTTCTATATCATCTCTTACTGTTTGGTAAAATTTTTCAAGTTCTGGCTCAAAATATAACTTTTTTTCTATATTTTCTAATGATTTTATGCTATATATAACTTCATCTTCTATTTGTTTTAACAGTTCTTTTCCCCATACTGTTTTAGAAAAATCTTCTTCTAATTCATCTTTTATATTAAACATTTGTATTTTTTCATGTAACCATTTTTTAGGAAATGGATTACTTTGTATATAATTATATATGTTTAATACTAATTCTTTTAATGGAGTATCATCTCTATAACTTGTATATGTATTTATTAATTTAATGAAATCTTTATCTTCTTTCTCATATTTATTTTCAAATATTTCTTCTATTACATCTTGTTTTAATAATTCTATTTCTGTTGTATCTGCTATTCTAAAATTAGGTGATAAGTTTTCTAATTGGTAAAAATTATTTCTTACTACCTCCAAACAGAATGAATCTATTGTACATATACTTGCTTTATTTAATAATGTTATTTGTCTATATAATAATTCATTATCTGGTTCTTCATCTAATTTTTTATATATTGCATCTAATACTCTTTCTCTCATTTCTGATGCTGCTGCATTTGTAAATGTAACTACTAATAATCTATCTATGTCTACATTATCATGTAATACTTTTTCTATTATTCTTTCTACTAATACTGCTGTTTTTCCACTTCCTGCTGCGGCTGCTACTAATATATTTTGACCTTTTTCATATATTGCTTGTTTTTGTTCTTCTGTCCATTTTGTTTTACTCAATTTTTTTCTCCTTATCTTTTTTCTTGTATTTTATCATTTAGAATTATTTTTTTCAACAAAAAATAATCTGTAAATAAATACAGATTACTTTTCTATTCTAGTAAAGGTTTATAGTTAATGAAACAGATATTACATCTAGCAATCCTATACATAATCCTACTATTCCCATCCATCTAAATTTTTCACTATCATTTTTAAATTTTGCAATTCCTATTATTCCTAATACAATAGCAGCTATTCCTAAAGGAATTCCAAATATAAATAAAGCAACTAAAGAAAAAATAAAACTTAATAAACAACAAGTATTTACTTTCTTTTCTTGGTTTTGTACTGGGTTTGTTTCTGCATTTTGTTTTGTTTCTTCTTCCATAAAAAACACCTCCATATAATTATAATTCTATAATATAATTTTTCTTTAATTTTTGTCAACTACTTTTATATATTTTATTTCTTTCTTATTGCTTTTTTACTTATTTCTTTATATAATTAATTTAATATATTTTTAGAAAGGAGATTTCTATGGATACTACTCAAAATAAATTGTTTGGAAAAACATTTTTCTTAATGTTTTTAGGTCTATTAGGTTCTGCAATTGTTGCATGGTATACCTACTATTCTGGATTGTTTTTAGACATTGTTTTACAAGGTGGATTTGCTGTTTTATTAATAATAGAACTTGTTGCAGTTTTATTATTTAACTTTCTTTTTAGAAAACTTCCACCTGTTGTAGTTGGTATACTCTACTTTGTGTATTCAATGCTTAACGGTGTTACTTTAGCTACAGTTTTTGCAGTGTATGAGCTATCTTCTGTTATATATTTATTTGTAATATCAGCTTTAGTATTTGGAGTATTTGCAATAATTGGATATAAGACAAATAAAGACCTAAGCTCTTGGGGGCCTTACATTACAGTATTTTTAATTGCTGGAATTATCTTAAGTATAATAAATTTATTTATTATACAAAGTTCTGGTTTTGATTTATTTGTAGATTGGCTTATACTTGCTCTATTTTGTGGAGTTACTATTTATGATATTAATAAAATCAAAATGTTACAAAATGTACCTGATATTGACCAAGAAAAAATTTATATATATTGTGCCATGCAATTATATTTAGATTTTATAAATATATTTTTACGTATTCTTTCTATTTTTGGAAAGAGAAAAAACTAAAAAAGCAGCCTATATATGGCTGTTTTTTAGTCTATTATTTCTTCTTTTATTGCTACCATTAGTTCATTTGTTTCTACAACTTTATTTTCTCCTTGATACATATATCTTGCTCCTGTAAAAAATACTTGATACCCTAAATTTTCAAGTCTTGTTTTACATAGTTTCAAAAACTCTTGAGTTTCATCCTCTGATAAATTTAATTTTATTCTAGCTTCATAGAATGTGATTTTTAATATATTTTCATCTTTATTTATTTTCTTATCTAAATATTCTGTTATTTCCTGAATTGCCATTTTTATCTCTCCTTTACTTGGTATATTTTACCACAAATTTAAAGAAAAAGAAACAGTAATTTCAATAAAATTTATTATTTTTTACTTAATTTTTTAAAAATTATACTTATTATTCTTCTTTAAGCTATTGTCTAAAGCGAGCAAGATTGCGGTTACCTTATTTCAATAATCTTCTTTCATTATCTTTTGTTAATATTTTCATTTGTGATATTGCAATTTGGTTTAATTTGTATAACCTATCTGGTTGTTTCATTCCTTCATTTATAAATATCGAATTTGTATTTTCTAAATTTGCTAAACATATTAATTCATTTATACTTGCATAATCTCTTATATTTCCTTTTTTATTTGGATTCTTTTCTCTCCATTCTTTTGCTGTCATTCCAAATAGAGCCATGTTTAATACATCGCTTCTTCAGCATATACTAAATTTACTTGCTTACTAGTTAATTCTTAGGTATTAAATTATTTTTTATTGCATCTGTATGTATTCTATAATTAATCCTACTTAATTCCCTTTTGGCACTCCAACCTATTTCTCTTTGTTCATTTTCTTTTAATCTTTCAAACTCTTGAATTAAATATATTTTAAACTCTACTGAAACCCATGATGCAAATTCAAAAGCAATATCTCTATGTGCATATGTTCCACCACCTTTACCAGATTTAGAAACTAATCCCATAGCATCTGTTGATTCTATCCATTTTTGTGGAGCTAATGTAAAACTGTTTAATCCTGCCTCTTTTTTAAAGGCCTCGAATTCGATGCCTTTAAAATTTGGGTTGTGTATTAATTCCCAAATCCCTAAAAATTCTATTGTATTTCTATTCCTTAGCCAATTTTGTATCACACCTTTTGGATTTTCTATATTTTTATATCTAGCAATATCTGTTAAAGATATATATTCTTCATTGTCTACTATACTTATATTTATAGCTTGTTTCTTTACTATTAACGTTTTCATAATATCACATCCTTTTGCCAATTTTATCAAACATTCGTTTTATTGTCAATAGGATAAACTTATTTTTATTAGTTAAATTGTTTTAAACTTTTTTAATTTTAAAAAAGATAAAGTGTATGTTCATCATACACTTTATCTTTTTTCTTGATACTGTATTTTTTCAACAATCACTATTTTGTTTCTACTTCTTCAACTTCGAATTGAGAATTATAAAGGTCACTATAGAATCCACCTTTAGCAAGTAAACCTTCATGAGTTCCTTGTTCTACTATATCTCCATGATTCATAACTAAAATCAAATCTGCATTTTTAATTGTAGATAAACGGTGAGCAATTATGAAACTTGTTCTACCTTTCATTAGATTATCCATAGCATCTTGAATTTGTATTTCTGTTCTTGTATCAATAGAAGATGTTGCTTCATCCAATATTAATATCTTAGGGTCTGCTAAAATTACTCTTGCTATTGTTAATAATTGTTTTTGTCCTGCTGATACATTGCTTGATTCTTCATTCAGAAGAGAATTATATCCATTTGGTAAAGTTTTTATAAAGTGATGAACATGTGCTGCTTTAGCCGCTCTAATTACTTCATCATCTGTTGCATCTTCTTTGCCATATTTAATATTATCTTTTACAGTACCTCCAAATAACCATGTATCTTGAAGTACCATACCAAACATTTTGCGTAAATCTCCTCTTTTAAAATCTTTTATATTATGTCCGTCAATTAAAATTGCTCCACTATTTACATCATAAAATCTCATAAGAAGTTTTACCATTGTTGATTTTCCTGCTCCAGTAGGTCCAACAATTGCAATTTTTTGTCCATTCTTTACACTACAATTGAAATCATTAATGATTGTTTTATTTGGGTCATATCCAAATTTAACATGGTCAAATACTATATTTCCTTCTATTTTTGATGTATCTATATTTCCTTTTGCTGTATCTATTTCTTCTGGTTGCTCTAAGAATTCAAAAATTCTTTCAGCTGCTGCAGCCATTGATTGTAACATACTAGAAATTTGTGCAATTTGGTTTATTGGTTGAACAAATTGTCTATTATATTGTATAAAACTTTGAATATTACCTACAGTAATTGTTCCATTTATTGCTAAATATCCACCAGCTACTGCAACTCCTACATATCCAATGTTTCCAATAAAGTTCATTACTGGATGTATTAAACCTGATAAAAATTGTGATTTCCAAGCTGAATGATATAAAGTATTATTTGCCTTTTCAAATTCTTTATCTGCTTTTCTTTCTGCATTAAATACTTTTACAATATTCAATCCACCATATATTTCTTCTACTTGACCATTTACATGTCCTAAATAATCTTGTTGTGCTTTAAAGTACTTTTGAGATCTAGTAACAATAATTTTTACTAAAACTCCTGCTATTGGTAAAATGATTAATGATATTAATGTCATTTGCCAGCTTATTGAAAGCATCATAATTAATATACCAATAATTGTACATACAGATGTGATTATTTGTGTAATACTTTGGTTTAAGTTCATACTTAAAGTATCTATATCGTTAGTTATTATTGATAATACTTCTCCATGTGTTTTTGTATCAAAATAATTCATAGGTAATTTATTTATTTTTTGAACAATATCATTTCTTAGTTTATAAGTTAGTTTTTGTGAAACCCCTGTCATTGTAAATCCTTGAATTAGTGAGAATAATGCACTTGAAAAATATAAACCAAGTAATCCAAGTAGTATTGCTCCTAATTTACCAAAATCTATTCCTGCGCCACCAGATAATTTACTTACTAAACCATTAAATATCTCTGTTGTAGCATTTCCTAGTATTTTAGGTCCTACAATTGTAAATATAGTACTTCCTATTGCAAAAATGATTACAATAATTAATGCTATTTTATATTTTGATAAATAATTTTTTATTAATTTTTTAGTTGTTTTTTTAAAGTCCTTTGCTTTTGCTGTAGACATATTTCTTCCTGGTCCTCCCATTGGTCCTGGCATATTATTTTCCTCCTTTCTCACTTAATTCTTCTTCAGACAATTGTGATAATGCAATCTGTCTATATGTTTCATTATTTTTAATTAACTCTTCATGAGTTCCTATTCCTACAACTTTTCCTTCTTCTAATACTATGATTTGCTCTGCATTTAGAATTGTGCTAATCCTTTGTGCTACTATAATAACTGTTTTATCATGTGTTATTTCTGATAATGCTTCTCTTAAAGCTGCATCTGTTTTTAAATCTAATGCTGAAAAACTATCATCAAATACAAATATTTCTGGGTCTTTTGCTAAGGCTCTTGCAATAGATATACGTTGTCTTTGTCCTCCTGAAACATTTCCTCCACCTTGTGATATTGGGTCTTGGTATTTCTTTTCCTTAGTCTCTATAAATTCTGTTGCTTGTGCTATTTCAGCTGCTTTATACATTCTTTCATCTGACATACTATCATCAGAATATTTTATATTTGATTCTATTGTTCCTGAGAATAATAATCCCTTTTGTGGAACAAATCCTACGATATCTCTTAAATCTTTTTGAGAAACATCTTTTACATTTACACCATCAATTCTAAGTTCTCCACCTGTTACATCATAAAATCTTGGAATAAGATTTACTATTGTTGATTTTCCACTTCCTGTACTTCCTATTATTGCTGTTGTCTTTCCAGGTTCTGCTGTAAAGTTTATATCTTCTAGTATTTCTGTATCTGCATCTGGATATCTAAATGATACATTTTTAAATTCTACTAATCCTTTTTTATTTGGATCAAATTTCTTTGTCTCCTTTTTATCTTTTATGCTGGCTTCAGTTTCTAAAACTTCATTTATACGATTTGCTGAAACTGATGCTCTTGGTAGCATAATAGATATCATTGAAATCATTAAGAATGCCATAACTATTTGCATTGTATATTGTATGAATGCCATTAAATCACCAACTTGCATAATTCCTTGGTCAACATTATGACCTCCAACCCATACAATTAAGACTGTTATTCCATTCATTATTAGCATTAATGCTGGCATCATTATTGACATTGTACGATTAACAAATACATTTGTTTTCATTAAATCTTTATTTGCACCATTAAATCTTTTTTCCTCTTTTTTCTCTGTATTAAATGCTCTTATTACTTGAAGACCACTTAATATTTCTCTTGATACTAAATTTAGTTTATCTGTTAATTCTTGTAGCTTTCTAAATTTAGGCATAGCAATTATAAATAATGTAACTACAATAAATAGAACAGCAAGTATTGCAACACCTATAATCCAAGCCATTGAACTATCACTGTTTGTTAATACCTTAATAAATCCGCCTATACCAATAATTGGTGCATATACAACAACTCTAAAAAGAATAGATATTAACATTTGTATTTGTTGAACATCATTTGTACTACGTGTAATTAATGATGCTGTTGAAAATCTATTCAATTCTCCTGTTGAAAAACTAAGTACTTTCTTAAATACTTTTTCTCTTAATGTCTTTCCTAATTTTGCTGCAACTCTTGCAGATAAAAGCATAATAGTAATAGCTGATACCATACTAATTAATGCGACTCCAAGCATTTGTAATCCTGTAACTAATATATAGTTATTTTGAAGTTTATCTGTATCTACTCCTAAATCTTTATATAGATTTTTAATTTCAGTGATTGCTGCTTGTTCTTTTATTGAATCTTGCATTTCATCTACTTGTTTTGTAAATTGTTCTAATACAGATTTTCTTTGTTCTTCTGGCATAGATTTAATTATGTCAAGAATGCTCATATTCTCCAAAACTGCTTTTTGTTCTTCTGGTAGATTTGCCATCATAGTTTCTTTAATTTGAGCTGCTGTATCTTCACTTGTTACTGTTGCAAATTCCATTAATGGTCCTGCCATAAGCTTAGCTAACTCATCTTCTTTACTAGAATCAATATCGTTTAATACATATATTGATTCTAACTCTATATCAAAGTCTTTTCCTAAGTATTTCTTTAATACTTTTTCTTGTTCTTTACTTGGACTTTCTCCTACTAATGTATAATTTTCAGTTATTTTGTCATCATCTTCTGAAAATATTAAGATGTTTTCCAAGTCTTGCTTGCTAATTATTTGTGGCACTGCTTTTTCAATTCCGCCAAATTGTATTCCTTCATTTACTATTCTTGATGTGAAATCTGGTAAATTCAAATCTGCTTGTGCCTGTACTATTAGTAATAAGATAATTACCACAACTGACCAAAAAGATTTCTTTAGATTTTTTAATACTTTTAGCATTTTTATCCTCCTTTTTTCTCATATAAATAACACCATATCATTATATGTGACATGGTGTCATTCTGTCAAGAACTTTATAATAAATTCACCAAAAATTTACATTTTTCTGAATACTCCTGCAACCTTTCCTAATATTTCACAATTAGGTACAATAATAGGGTCCATTGTACTATTTTCTGGTTGTAATCTAATATGGTCCTCTTCTTTATAGAATGTTTTAACTGTCGCTTCATCTCCTATTAACGCAACTACTATTTCTCCATTATTTGCTGTATTTTGTTTTTTTACTAGAATATAGTCTCCATCTAAAATACCTGCTTCTATCATACTTTCTCCACGTACAGTTAGCATAAAACATTCTGAATTTCCTACAAAATCTATTGGAATCGGAAATGTATCTGTTACATTTTCAACAGCAAGTATTGGTTCTCCAGCTGTTATTTTTCCAATAACAGGTACTTCTACTAATTCTTTTTGTACATAAAAATCTTTGCTTGATGTTTTCTTTGCTTCTCCTGAACCACCTTTTAATAGTCTTAATGTTCTTCCTTTTTTATCTTGTCTTTTAATATAGCCTTTATCTTCTAGTTTGTTTAAATATCCATGTACAGTTGCTGTTGAACTTAATCCTACAGCCTTTCCTATTTCTCTTACTGATGGTGGATATCCATGTGTCATAATTTGTTTTTCGATAACTTTTAGTATTGCCTTTTCTCTTTTATTTAATTCAGGTTTCTTTACTCTTTGCATATTTATCACTCCTGTTTTTTTATTTGAAATAAATATATCATACAAACAAAAAAATGTCAAACATATTTTTGCATATTTTTATTTTTTATTTTTTCAGAATTTATAAACTATCCCATTATATTCATATAAAGTCCATTAAACTAAAGCAAAATTATTCTTGCTTTAGTTTATTAACTTCTTCTTCCGTTAATCCTGTAATTTCTTTTATATCTTCTATACTCATATTTCTTTGTAATAATTTCTTTGCTATTTCTATTTGTTTTTGTTTTTCTCCTTCTTTTTTTCCTTCTTCTCTTCCTATAATTTTTCCACGAGCTTCTCCTCTTTCTTCGAATTTCTGACTACTTATTTTTTGGTTAAATTCGGCTTTTAATATGGCCTCATATCTTTCTCTTTCCTTTGGGTCTTTACTTATTCTTTCTAGTACTTTATCTGCTTTCTTTACATTTTTATTTTCTTTTACTGCCATTTCCACCTTCTCCTTTCTTCCTACTATTAACCATAACCATTGTTCTAATCTTTTCTCTACTCCTGGATTCTTTTTTATAAATTTTGGTAGTTCTATTACATGAAATTCTATATATTTATTTTCTC
>CALXFJ010000006.1 GCA_944387565.1 uncultured Clostridia bacterium
ATTGAAAATTGAATAGCAAACTATAAGCACAGATAATGAAACTTTCGCCCGGCTAACGTGATGTAAAGGGGCGATTCTCTAAAAAGAGGAATGAGGGCAAATCTCATATGGGTGTTTACCACTTGTAGTTTTTGAATTTATAAGATATAAGAAAGTGTATTGTATAAAGAAAGGAGATTTTGGAAATAATTACAACTAAAGGAGTGAAATTTATGCAAGAAGAAAAGATAGAAAAGAAAAAGTATAAAAAGAAAAACAATTTTAAAATAAATATTATATTTAATGAAAAAGGAGAAGCGTTAGAAAAGATTATAGAAAGAGCATTTGGAAATTATTGTCTAAAGAAAAATTAAAGTAAAATAATGGTATTTAATGAGATAATATGTTATAATACTTGCAAAGAGTATCAATATTATCTCATTATCTTTAAATAGCATAAGAAGGAGGTAAATGTGAGCTATACAATAATGAATAATATTGATTATAAAGTAGGCATATATATAAGGCTTTCAAGAGAAGATGAAGAAAAAGAAAAATATCAAGAAAGCGAAAGTATTGGAAACCAAAGAACTTTGCTAATGCAATATATCAAAGAGAACAAATTAAACTTTATATCAGAATATGTTGATGATGGTGTAAGTGGTACAAGTTTTGATAGACCAGCATTTAATAGAATGATTCAAGATATAGAAGCTCGGTAAAATCAATATGGTAGTAACAAAAGACTTATCAAGACTAGGTAGAAATTATGTGCAATCAGGATTATACATTGAAACATATTTTCCAGAACATGAAGTAAGGTTTGTTGCAATATTAGACAATATAGATACGGCTTATGATACATCAAACAATGATATAGCACCATTTAAATCAATATTAAATGAAATGTATGCAAAAGATACATCAAAGAAAATAAATAGTGTATTACAATCAAAAAGAAATCTTGGAGAATATTTAGGAACAGCACCTTATGGCTATAAAAAAGATCCAGAAAATAAATACCATTTAATAATAGATGAAGAAGCAGCAAATGTTGTAAAACTAATATATGAAAAGTATTTAGCAGGTTTTGGTACAATGCAAATAGCAGATTACTTAAGTAAAAAGAAGATTCCAATTCCATCAGATTATAACAAGAGAAAAAGAGGAACAAAATCTCTAACTTATGGACTATGGCAACAATCTACAGTAAGATTTATTCTTTCAAATGAAATTTACACAGGAACAGTTATACAAGGCAAAAGAAAAAAAGTAAGTTTTAAATCTAAGAAGTTTATAGATTTACCAGAAGAAGATTGGATAAAGGTAGAGAATATGCATGAAGCTATTATAAGTAAAGAAGATTTTGAAAGAGCAAAGAAAGTAATAAATGCAACAAAAGGCTCAAGGGCCGTCAAGAATGATTACTTATTCAAAGGCTTACTTCGTTGTTATGATTGTAAAGGATATATTGGAATAAGAAGTCCAGATAAAAACGGAAATATTTATGGTAGATGCCAAAGATATGGAAGGTTTGGAAAATTTGATGTATGTTCACCACACAATTTTAATTATCAAGTTTTTGAAGAACAAATGCTAGAAGTTTTAAGAGAAGTTTGCAAAGAATATACCAATACGAAAAAACTAGAAGAAATTGCAAAACAAACTAAAACAAAACAATGTAAAGAATTTGATACAAAAAAGCAAATAGAATCTTTTAAACAGCAGGTAGAGAGCGAAACCAGAAAGTTGGAAGTGATGTATGATGACAGATTGGCAGGAATTATTACACTTGACGAATATATGAAAAATGCAAATAGAATAAAAGAATTAGTAAAAGAATATGAACAAAACATTAAAGAACTTGAGCAAGAACTATTTGGAGAAAATGATAAGACAAAAAGTGATAATAGATTAGATAATTTGATAGAAGAATTTCTTAATATGGAGAAACCAACAAAAGAAATAATTAGAGAATTTATAGAAAAAATTGAAATTCATAGCGACAAGCAAGTTGATATTTATTTTAATTTTAAACCATTACAAGATTTAAATAATAATTTTATATGTGCTAGAAAAAGTTATGAGAAAAAGGTAGGATAGAAAAAATGTCCACAACTGCAATACACACATGCAGCAGTATGGGTTATTATTGCAGAAAGTTTACTTGGTTTTGGTGATAAAGCACTAGAGTTTTATAGAATGATTAATCCAATTGAGCATTCTAGAACTAAAGATGCTTCTAATAAATATAAAGTTGAACCATATGCAGTAGCAGCAGATATTTATGGACAAGGCAATTTAATAGGTCGTGGTGGTTGGACTTGGTACACTGGTTCTAGTAGTTGGTATTATAAAGCAGGAATTGAATATATTTTAGGATTAAAGATAGAAAATGGTTATATGACAATTGACCCATGTATTCCTAGAGATTGGAAAGAATATCAAATACAGTATAAATGGAAAGATAGTATTTATCATATTAATGTTAAGAATCCTAATAATAAAAATAGGGGGGTTACTAAAGTATTGTTAGATAATAATGAGGTTGAAAATAAGATTAAATTAGATGGAGAAAGAAAGATATATCATATTGAAGTAATATTATAAAAATATTAATAAAATAAAGAAGCTAGGAGTATTCTAGCTTCTTTGCATTATGATTTTTTTGATAAATCGGAAACAGATAAATAAGTTTTCGTTTTCTTATTATAAAAGCATATTTCAAAATCACAAATATTAGCAATCTTTGTAATTGTTTCAAAATCAGGTTGACTATTTTCTCTTTCATAGCTAGATATAGTATTAGCAGCTATTGATAGTTTATTACCAATATCTTTTTGAGAAAGAACAGACCATTCACGAATTATTCTAATAATATCTTTGGGTTCATAATTATTTGCTATTATTTTCATCATATCACCTTCAATAAAATATGTAGAAATTATATAGAAAATAAAATATTTTTATCTTATAAGGCGTACATAGAGTACATAAATAAATTGTATGAAAGGAGTGAATTTAATTAATGATGAAGTAAAAGAAATTTTGTATATAAAAGCAAAAGAAAAATATAGGAGGAAAAGAAAATGAAACGGGGATATATGATTTATCAGGTGGTATACGTGAACGTGTAGCTGCATATTATACGGGTGGAATTTCAAGTATTTTGAATAATGGAAGTTCAATGCTAAAAGAAACAAATAAAAAATATGTAACTGTATATACTGAAGATGAAGCTAATATAGCGTATAAAATAGGAGATGCAACTTATGAAACAAGCGGATGGCATGATGATTTTAATGGTTTTACGTATGATGATTGTCCATTTTGGGGACGTGGTGGTTTTTATAATGATGGAAGTGCTCATGCAGGGGTGTTTTATGGTGGAGGATATACTGGATGGGAAGGCTCGTGGGACTATACATTTCGTATGTGTTTGGCAGTAAAGTAATGAAATATTTGTTATTTAAACTAATGTAAAAACTTAAAGTATAGTTTTTAAGAAAGAGCCAATGGCTCTTTTTTCTTTCCTAAAATATAGAAATATGGTAAAATATTTATGGTGGTACTATGACAGAAATAGAAAAAAAGTTATATGAAGAAGTAGAAAACATCCTAAATGGAGAAGAAGGAGAAACTAAAGAAGATATAGAAATAAAGTTAGCTTTATATGTATATATAAAACTAGCTAAACTAAAATCATGTGATGAAAGAATATACTTTGGGAATAAACAAGAAATAGCAAGATGTATAAGAGAATCAAAAAGAGATAGTGTAGAAATAGATAGAGCAGTAAGAAAAAGAAAACTTACTTGTATATCGCTATCACATTTATATAAAAAAATATTAAATAGTATTGGAATAAAATGTGATGTAGTACAAGAAGATTTAAGAGATGCACATTTAAATAATTTAATAACACTAAAAAGTGGGAAAAAAATAACAGCAGACTTACAACAAGACTTATATAGAATTCAAGCAAAAATGAAACCTGTATTTTTTGGAGAAAATGAAATAAGCAAAGATAAACTAACACAAATGTTAATAGATATAGGTTATGTAGATAGTAAAGAAGATTTTAGAAATAATAAATTAGGAAAAGTAAAGAAGAAAGTAAAAGATTTAAGTTTAGATGAAGCATTAAAAGAAATGTTAGAAAGTAAAGAAACTTACGAAGGTATGGAATTTATGGAAGCAGCAGAAGCTTATAAATATTATAATGCAGTAAGAGTATTAGTACTTGAAAGTGAAAAAATATATCAAATTCCATGCTTTTTGAAAGATGAAAATGGTAAAAAAATAGGATATACATTTTGTATATATGCAGATACAGGAGACTATAAAAAAGTTATGCCATACCTATATTCAAAAAAAAGAGGAAAAATGATACCAACAAGTTTGGAGTTATTAGCAGAATTGGAAAATGAAGGATTACAACTAGGAAAAGATAAATCATCAAAAAAAGTAAGAAGATTGAAAAAATATATGAAAGAATTAGAAAAAGAAAGAGAGAAAAATTATATAGAGGAAGAAAGATAATTGTAAAAATATGTGTTTTTTAATCTGATAAAAATAATTATTAATAATAATATTTAGTTACAATACATAAGAAACAAAACACAAAAATTTGTTTTGTATATCTATTGACTTTTACTAGTTTAATGTATATAATTAGCGAAGTTAGAAGAAAGAATAGGTGATAAAATGAAAGAAGAATTTTTAAAATTATTAAGACAAGTAAAAAGAGAAGGAATAGAAGATTTAATAAACTTTTTAGAAAAATCAGACTTTTTTACAGCACCAGCAAGTACTAGATTTCATGGAAACCATGAAGGTGGATTAGTAGAACATAGTATGAAAGTATATGAAATCTTAAAACATAAAGTAGAAAATTGTGTAATTGATATAAATATACCAGAAGAATCAATAATAATAATTGGATTATTACATGATATATGTAAAACGAACTTTTATAAAATAGATTATAGAAATGCTAAAAATGCATTAGGAGTGTGGGAAAAAGTACCATATTATACGATAGAAGACACAATACCATACGGACATGGAGAAAAATCAGTAATGATGATAACAGAATATATGAAATTAACGCCAGAAGAAAAATATTCAATAAGATGGCATATGGGATATACAGAACCTAAAGAAAACTATAATGCAATTGGAGCAACATATACGAAATATCCAATAGCATTATTAACACATGAAGCAGATTTAGAAGCAACTTATTTTTATAATACATAAGAAATAAATAAGAAAGGGAAATAAAATGTTAGCATATATTAAAGGAAAATTAGAAATGAAAATGACAGAATATGTTGTAATAGATGTAGGAGGATTAGGTTACAAGGTATTTATGTCAGAAGCAGGAATAGAAAAATTAGGGAATATTGGAGATACAGTAAAAGTACATACATATTATAGAGTAAGAGAAGATGATATTAGTATATTTGGATTTAATACATTAGAAGAATTGAAAATGTTTGAATTACTTTTAGGAGTAAGTGGAGTTGGGGCAAAAACAGCATTAACAATGCTTACAACATGCACACCATCAGAATTTGCATTAGCAGTAGTAACAGAAGATATCAAAACATTAACATCTATACCAGGAATAGGACCAAAATCAGCAAAAAGAATAGTATTAGAGTTAAAGGATAAAATAAAGAAAGAACAAGAAGTAGAAGCAATAAAAGAAGAGATTGATAAAAAACAAGAAATTGATAATAAAAAGATAGATATAAAAGAAGTAAGAGAAAAAGTAAATGAAGCAATAGCAGCACTTCAAGTATTAGGATATAACAAAAAAGAAATAGAAAAAACATTTGAAAAAGTAGATTATAAAGAATTATCAACAGAGGAAATAATTAAAAAAGGATTAAATTTATTAGGTAGATAGGAGGCATAAAAATGAACTCAAATGAGCCTTTAGCATTTCGTATGAGACCAACAACATTAGATGAATACGTAGGACAAGAACATGTTTTAGGAAAAGATAAAGTATTGTATAGAACAATAAAAGCAGACAGATTATCAAGTATCATTTTATTTGGACCTCCAGGATGTGGAAAAACATCACTTGCAAGAGTAATAAGTGAAACGACAAAATATAAATTTTATAAAATAAATGCAGTAACAGCAGGAGTTGCAGATATTAAAAGGGTAATAGAAGAAACAAAAAACTTTATGTTAAATCCAGCAGGAAAAAGTATTTTATTTATAGATGAGATACATAGATTTAATAAATTACAACAAGATGCATTATTACCTTATGTAGAAAATGGAACAATTATATTAATAGGAGCAACAACAGAAAATCCATATTTTGAAGTAAATAAAGCTTTAATCTCAAGGTCAATGGTAATAAAATTAGAACCATTAACTGAAGAAAATATTTTACAAATATTGAAAAATGCATTAGAAAGAAAAGATGGGCTTGGGGAATATAAAATAAAAATAGAAGAAGAAACGTTAAAAAAACTAGCATTAATTAGTAATGGAGATGTAAGAACAGCTTTAAATGGCTTAGAAATTGCAACATTAACAACAGCAATTTCTGAAGATGGATATATTCATTTAACAGATGATGTAATTAAAAACAGTGTGCAAGAACGAAAAGCAGTATTTGATAAAAATGGTGATTCTCATTATGATAATATAAGTGCATTTATAAAATCAATGAGAGGTTCTGACCCAGATGCAGCAGTATTTTATTTAGCAAGAGCTTTAAATGGAGGAGAAGACCCAATGTTTATTGCAAGAAGAATAGTAATATGTGCATCAGAAGATGTTGGAATGGCAAATCCAGATGCATTAGTAGTTGCAAATAGTGCAATGCAAGCGGTACATATGATAGGAATGCCAGAAGCAAGAATATTACTTTCAGAAGCAGCTGTATATGTAGCAAGGTCACCTAAATCAAATGCATCATATATGGCAATAAACAAAGCTTTAGAAGACGTAAAAAACAAAGATACAGGAGAAATTCCAATGCATATTAGAAATGCACCAATAGAAGGAATGAAAAATTTAGGATATCATGAAGGATATAAATATCCACATGACTATCCAGGTCACTATGTAGAACAACAGTATCTTCCAGATAAGATGGTTGGAACAAAATATTATGATAAAGATGGAGATATTTTTGATAAAAAGTAATAAAAAAATAAAAAATGGAAAACCTACTATATAAAGTAGGTTTTTATTATGGTAAAAAAAGGTTTAATTGGAATTTTAGCAGGTTTAATTAGTGGTTTATTTTCAACAGGTGGTGGAATGATTTTAGTTCCAGCATTTATTCACTTACTAAAAGTAGAAGATAAAAGAGCAAGAGGAACATCAGTATTTTGTATTCTTCCTATGGTAATAACATCAGGATTTTTCTATTATAAGGGAAATTATATAAATTGGAAAGTAGCTATTCTATGTGCAATAGGAGGAGCAATAGGTGGTTATATAGGAGCAAAATTATTGAAAAAATTACCAGAAAAAATATTAAAAATAGCATTTACAATATTTTTAATATATGTATCATACAGAATGTTAACAAGTTAAAAGCTAAAAGTTATAAATTGGCTTTTTGAAAGGAGAAAAATGGTAGAAGTATTAATCGGACTTGTTTCAGGAATTGTAAGTGGAACTGGTATGGGAGGAGGAACAATATTAATATTTCTTCTTACATTTTTTATGGGAATAGACCAACATGTAGCCCAAGCAACAAATTTAATATTTTTTATACCAGCATCAATAGTCGCAATAATTGTAAATATAAAAAATAAAAATTTAGACATAAAAAATGGCACAATAATTGCAATATTTGGAATATTAGGAGCAATAATAGGAGCCAATATATCTCTTAATATGCCAGTTAATATATTAAAAAGATGTTTTGGAATATTTCTTAGTATAATTACAATAAATGAAATATATTCCATTATAAAACAGTATAAAAAAGATAAAAATAAAGAATAATAAATAAAAAAGAGGAGAGTGATTTTAATGAAATTTATTAAAGGAGTTATGATAGGTGGATTAATAACAACAGGATTAGTTATGATGTATGCAGAAAGTGGAAAGCCTAATAAAAAATCAATGATGAAACAAGGAAGAAAATTAGCTAAAAAAATGGGAATTTTATAATAAAAACAAGAAAAGATGCAATAATTAATATTGCACCTTTTTTTGGAATTAAAAGTTTAAATCTTTAAAATCTTCCTCTTTTAGGAAGCCTTCTTTTTTACAAGGACAATCTTCTTTTCTATCATCAATATAACAATCACATTTATCATGTTTTTCGCCTTTTAAACAAGTTGCTTCATGGTGACATTTTGCACATATTTTTATTTTCTTTGTATCATTTACCCAAATTTGAATAGCATATTGTCTATCAGGACATAAAGGACCAAATACAAATTCTCCTTCTTTATCTGTGAAAGCATGACCTATAGGTCTTCTTTCTTCTTTACCTTTTTCACAAACAACTTCAACTAATTTTATAACAGCATTTTCAACAGGCTCTTTATAACAATTTTTAACAACACCATATATAACGTCACGGTTATCTTCTGGTAAAGTAATATCTAAATCAAATTGTTTACCTCCCGAAATAACACCATCAACATCTAAAATAGGGCAACAATTTTT
The DNA here is from genome assembly GCA_944387565.1 of uncultured Clostridia bacterium. Lineage (GTDB taxonomy): Bacteria > Bacillota > Clostridia > TANB77 > CAG-508 > CAG-269. The sequence continues at coordinate 8,644 of CALXFJ010000006.1, forward strand.
CTTTTCATTGTTTTCCATATATAATCAATCCTTTCTATATAAACAACATATATTGTTGTTTATATATCATATGAATTAAAATCGAAATTTGTCAAAAAAATAACAAAATGAATTAATATTTATTGTAAATATGGCATAAATATAGTATAATAAAAGTATGTTAAGTAAGTTAGGAGGAGATTGTTATGGAAGAAAACAATGAAAAAAAGGAAGAAGTAGTAGTTAAAGAAACAGTAAATAATAACGAAGATAATAAACAACCAAAAAAAGATAGAAAAGGATTTGCTATAGCAGCTATGGTACTTGGAATTATATCAATACCAACATTTTTTGAATTTATCATATCTATACCATGTGCAATACTTGCAATAATATTTGGTATATTAGCAGTAAAATCAAGTAGAAAAGGCTTAGCTATTGCAGGTATAGCAACAGGAGCAACAGGATTCATTTTAACAGTTATTATATATGCATTTTTATTTACAATTGGCTTTAGAGCATTTGATGCTGTTTTAGATAGAATTGAAAGAGGTAATGGTTATAACCATTATTATAACAGTTATTTTGATGATTATGATGATTATAAATTTTAATAAATAAAAGAAAATAAAAGTCTATTAATAAAAATAATAGATTTTTATTTTTTTGTAACAAAATACCAAAGAAGCTTGTATAATATATGTATTAAATAACAAGGGAGGATAAATATGCAAGAAGAAACAGATAAAGAACTTTATAAAGAATATTTAAAAGGTAATAAACAAGCATTTGAAAAGTTGGTTATAAGACATAAAGACCATATAATTTATTTTATATCAAGATATACAAAAAATACAGACATAGCAGAAGATATATCACAAGATGTTTTTGTGTATTTATTATTACATAAAGAGCAATATGATTTTAAATATTCTTTTAAAACATATTTATATATGATAGCAAAATGTAGAGCGTTAAACTATTTGAAAAGTGAAAAGAAAGTACTTCCAATAACAGATTATAATAATTTATACATAGAAAATAATGATTTAGAAGAAATAGTATATAAAAATCAAAAAAGTAATTATATAAGAAAAGTAATTAATAAATTGAAGCCGGATTATCAAGCAGTAATATGTTTAGCTTCAATTGAAGGTTTTAAATATAAAGAAATAGCAAAAATTATGGGTAAAAATGTTGGACAAGTTAAAGTAATGTTAAACAGAGCAAAAAAGAAATTAAAAGAAAAATTAGAAGAGGAGGGATTGCAGTATGAAATCTAATAAAGAATATTTAGAAGAAATTTACTTAAGAAAAGAAGAAGTTTCAAATACTAAGAAAAAAGATGAATTCTATAATACTACTTTTAAAACTTCTAAATATAAAGTCTTGAAAATTGCAGCTACATTTGTTATGGTATTAGGAGTAACATTTGGAACAATATATGCAGGAAAAGAAGCATACCAAAATATATGGCAGGACCCTAAAAAATATTCATATAGTGTAAGTCAAGAAGTAAGTGATGAAGAAAAACAAGAATGCATATCAGAGGAAGAGGCAAATGAGTTAGGAAATAAATACTTGAAACAAGTTGGATTAGAAGATGAAAAAATTCTAAATCAAAATTTGAGTAAAGAATTTTTATCTGATAAAAATGAATGGGGAATGTCATCTAAAATCGCAACTATGACAATAGATGCAAAAACAGGAGACTTAAAAACAATACAAGTACCAACTTGGAATTATAAAATACCATATAATTATGGAATAAGTAGAGAAGAAGCAAAAGAGGTGGCATACCAATTATTTGATAAAATCAAAGAAGATAATATAGAAGGAGATTATGAATTAGTAACATTAAGAAGAAACATGGAAACAGATGAAGCTTCATATATATGGTATTCTGAATTCCAAAGAAAATATGGAGATTTAATAAATCCTAATGAAAGTGTATTTATTGGCTGGGTACCAACTATAAATGGAATTTATCAAATAAAAATTCAAAGAGATAAATTTGAAAATAATGAAATAGTAAAAACCAAAGAAGAGGCAATTGAAATTGCAAAAGAAAAAGATAGAAAAGTTGCACCAGAAAGAACAATTAAAAATATAGATGTTGATATGAGAATTGAGAAAATGAATGCAGAAGTATATCTAAGAGAAAATAAAAAAGAAGATTATGAGAATGGTAAAATCTTAAAAGAAGATGGTGTATATAAAACAGAAGAAAGAGTAAGAAGAGTATGGCTTGTAAATATAGAATATGAAAAACAAGAAGATAAAATGGACTCATTCACATATTTTGTAGATACAACAACAGGAGAAATTATAGGAGGAGCAATGTATGACCCAAGAGACAGTGAAGAGACCATAAAAAATGACCCGAATAATTTAATATAGGTAAGGAAAATAGGATGAAAGAATCTAAAATAAAAGAAACAAAAAAATTAAAATTAATAATAATACTTGTACTAATATTTAGCATAAGTATTATTACTATTGGAATTATAGGAATAATATCATCAAGATATAAGAAACTGGAAAAAGAAAATAATGAAGAAAGAAGTGAAGTTTTAGAAGTAAACTCACAATCAGAAGAAAATAATACTATAGAAGTAGTAGTTCCAGCAAAAAAAGAAATAACTGATTGGAAATTAATATTAGTAAACAAAGATAACCCATTACCTCAAGATTACCAAATAGAATTAAGTTATATTGACAGAACAAGACAATTTGATAAAAGAGCTATTGGAGAATTAAATAATATGTTAAAAGATATGAAAGCACGAGGAGTACAAAATGTTTGGGTACAGTCAGCATATAGAAGTGTAGAATATCAACAAAATTTGTATGATAAAAGTATTAATAAATATTTAAAACAAGGAAAAAGCATAGAAGAAGCAGAAGAGTTAACTTTAGAATATCTAAATAAACCAAGAGAAAGTGAGCATAATTTAGGATTAGCTGTAGATTTTAATAATGTAGATGAAGGATTTGAAAATACCAAAGCATATGAGTGGTTAAATAAAAATGCTGAAGATTATGGATTTATCTTAAGATACCCTGAAGATAAAGCCAATATAACAGGTATAGAATATGAACCTTGGCACTGGAGATATGTAGGAAAAGAAAATGCGGTTCAAATGAATGATTTAAATATGTGTTTAGAAGAATATATTGAATATTTAGAATATGGAGATTTTAACATATAGTTTATTTTGGGTTTGACATATTTGCTTTTAAGTGATATTATAACAAAAAATGAGATATGCTAAAAATCAATTCTATGCACTATATTTAAAGGGGAGAAATAGAATGAAAGATAAAGAAAAATCAAAAGAAGAAGTGGAAATAAAAGAAGAAGATAAAATAAAAGAAAATAAGAAAGTAGGGTATTTAATATTATTTATATTAATACTTGTTATTATTACACTTGCTATTTTTGCAGTAGGGTTAATGTTTTTAAAGCCTAAAATGGATATGAAAATAATGTAAAATATATAAAATGTTAAAGGATTATCATTTATTTGATAATCTTTTATTTTTGTAATAATTTTAAATTTGACATGATATATTCAAAATGCTATTATAAATTAAAATGAGGGGAATATAATGAAACAAGAAACAGTTGAATTAATATATGAAATATGTAAAGAATTAAATATAAAAATAGAGGAATTATCATATGGATGGATATATAAATTAACTAAAGATGGAAAAATAAGATATATAGGAAGAAAATCATTTGATATAAATAATGTAGAATCAAGTACAATAGCATCTGATAAATATGCAACATATGAAGTATTAAAATCACAAAATATACCTATAATAGAACATAAAATTATTTTTGACCCAGAAAAAAGAAAAGATTATATGTCAAAAAAAGAAATTATAGATATTATTTCTTCTGAATTTATGAAAAATGGAAAAATAGTTGTAAAACCAAATACAGGGGAAACAGGAAAAGATGTATTTCGTTGTTATAGTGTAAAAGAAATAGAGAAAATAGTAAAAGAACTTTTAAAAAATAATAGTTCAATTAGTATATGTCCATATTATGATATAAAAAATGAATATAGGGTATTTTATCTAAGAGGAGAGGTACTTTTAATATATAAAAAGATTAAACCATTTGTTATAGGTGATGGTAAAAGTTCTCTTAAAGAATTAGTAAGCAAATTAAATTTACCTAAAAATGATGTAGTAGAAGAAAATTTAAGTAAATTAGATTTAAATTATATACCAGAAAATAAAGAAAAAATAGAACTTTCATGGAAACATAATTTAAGTGGAGGAGCAACTCCACAAATTATTGAAAAAAATGATAAAGTATATAAAGAAGTTGAAAGATTAGCAATAAAAGCAGGGAAAACTTTAAATATGATTTTTGCTACAGTTGATATTATAGAAACAGATAAGGATAGTTTTTACGTACTAGAAATTAATTCTGGAGTTGGAGCAACTCTTTTTTCAAAATTAGCTCCAAATGGTAAAAAAATAGTAAAAGATATGTACAAGAAAGCATTAGAGAATTTTTTTAAACAATAATGCTAGATACAGCAAAAAGTATTACAACTTCAAAAGTTTTTGCTCGTTTGAGCAAAAACTTGACAAAATTAAATAAAAGACTTATAATTTTTATAGGTGATAAAAATGAATAATAAAATTATATATCGTGAAGAATATATGAAAAAACTTAAATCATATAAAGATAGAAGAATAATAAAAGTCTTAACAGGAGTAAGGCGTTCAGGAAAATCTACTATTTTAAATGAATTTAAGAAAGAATTAATTGATAGTGGAGTATTAGAAAAAAATATTATATCAATAAATTTTGAAGATAATGATAATAAGGATTTATTAGATTATCAAAAATTACATGAATATATTATAGAAAAAGCTGATTCAAAATGCATGAATTATATATTTTTAGATGAAATTCAGAATGTAAATGATTTTCAGAAATGTATAGACAGTTTATTTTTAAGGGAATATTTAGATATATATATAACAGGTTCAAATTCATATATGTTATCAGGTGAATTAGCAACATACTTAACAGGTAGATATATACAAATACATGTAATGACATTGTCGTTTAAAGAATACTTAAGTTATTATGGCAATAGTAATGAATTAAAAAAATATAATGAGTATAGCATGTATGGAGGTTTTCCATATTTAATAAATTTAGATGATTTTAATCAAAAATTAGAATATTTAGATAGTATTTATAACACAGTAATAGTTAAAGACATAATAAACAGAAAAAAGGTTAATGATGTTATGATGCTTGAAAGTGTTTGCAGGTTTTTATTTGATAATATAGGTTCAAGTGTATCAACAAAAAAAATAAGTGATACTTTATCATCAGATGGAAGAAAAAATTCTGTTCATACTATTGAAGAATATATAAATAGTTTGTTAGAAAGTTATATATTATATAAAGTAAATAGATTTGATATCAAGGGAAAAAAATTATTAAAAACACAAGAAAAGTATTATTTGTCAGACATGGGATTAAGAACCTATTTACTTGGAAAAAATAATAATAGAGATTTAGGACATATACTAGAAAATATAATTTTTCTTGAGTTAAAAAGAAAAGGATATAGAGTTTATATAGGAAAGAACGATATAAACGAAGTGGATTTTGTAGTTGAAACAGAAGATGAATATATATATATTCAAGTAGCATTGTCTATTAGAGATGAACAAACTTTACAAAGAGAATTAAAACCATTAGATACTATAGCAAATCATTATAAAAAATATATAATTACATTAGATTATGATACTAATAATTATAATGGAATAAAACAAATAAGTGCAATGGATTTTTTATTAGGAAGGATAAGTTTATAATTAAAAAGTGAATGCAACATGTTTATAGTAATATTCATAGATATGAGAAGCATATGAATGTCCTATGAATACGAATATGGTCAATATAGGGATAACGTTAGTTATTAATTTTAAAATATTTAAGTATTTTTCTCCAAGAACAAGCATAGAATTTTAATAGCTTGAACTTGGAGGTATTTTTATGTTTTTCGTATTTAATAAACAAAAAATAATAGCATATGGAGTAACACTTCTTACAGTAATATTTCTATTTGTAGTAGCAACGAAAATAGACGGAAGTAAGAAAGCAGTAGAAACGTATTCAGAAAATACAAGATTACTACCAGTATATCAAGTAAAGACTGAAGAAAAAAAAGTAGCATTTACAATGAATTGTGCTTGGAATGCAGATGATATTGATAGCATCTTAGAAACATTAAAAAATAATGATGTAAAAATAACATTTTTTGTAGTAGGCTCGTGGGTAGATAAATACCCAGAAGCAGTAAAGAAAATGAGTGAAGCAGGACATGAAATAGCAAACCATAGCGATAATCATGAACATGTAAACAATCTAAGTTATGAAGAAAATGTTCTTGAAATAGAAAATGCAAATAAAAAAATAGAAAATATTACAAAAGCAAGTAATAAAATATATAGACCGCCATATGGAGAATATAATAATACTGTAATAAAAGCAGCAAATGATAAAGGATATATACCAATACAATGGAGTGCAGATACACTAGACTATACAGGAATAACAGGAGAAGAAATGTGGAATAGGATAGAAAATAAAATAGAGCCAGGTGCAATTATTTTAAGCCATAATGGAACTAAGCATACTGCAGATAGTTTAGACATGTTAATAAAAAATATAAAACAAAAGGGCTATGAAATAGTACCAGTATCAGAATTAATTTATAAGGAAAACTACAAAATAGATATAAATGGAACACAAATTAAAAATTAATTATGTATAAATTGGCAAAAATAGGGAAATATAATTATATAAAAAGGTTAAGGGGATAGAAAATGACTTTTATTGGAATAATTTCAGAATATAAAAATTTTGAAAATATTAAAGAAAGTTTAAACGAAAATTTAAAAAATGAAATAAGCTTAATCTATATAAATAAGAAAAATATATCAAATATGAAAAACATAAGATTTGAAATATTAGTAATAGACAGTGATATTAGTAAATATATAGAAGAAAGAAAGCTTATAGAAAGACTATGCTCATATGCAAGATATCTTGTAATAAATACAGATTTAAATAAAGTAATAGAAAATATAAATAATAACAAAATTATAACATATGGATTAAATCAAGAAGCAACAGTAACAATATCCAGTGTTACAGAAAGTAGTACATTAATATGTCTACAAAAGAATTTAAAAATAAAAGATAAGTTTATAGAAATAGGAGAAAAACTAGTAAAAAGAGACGAAACAAGTAAACTAAAAATTTATGAAATTTTAATAATTTTTATAATAAATTTAATAGAAAAATAGCCCATAATTTTTAAAACATAGGAAAAATCTAACTTTTTTGAAGAAAATTAACTTTTTATGTAGACAAAACCAGAAAAAAGGTGTATAATAGGAGATGTAGTCAAAGAGATACATAAGGAAAAAGATACAATCGATAAATTATAGAAAATAGGAGGAAAGAAAATTGAATACAAATTATTTAGAAAACAACTACTTAACATTAGTAGGAAAAGTTACAGGAGAAAGAAAATTTAGCCATGAAATTTATGGTGAAAAATTTTACATTTTTAACTTAGAAATTCCACGTTTAAGTGGAAATAGTGATATTATACCAATCACAGTTTCAGAAAGATTAATTAAAGAAGACACTTTAAATGAAGGTAAAAAACTATTAATAAAAGGTCAATTTAGATCTTATAATAGTTATGAAAATGAAAAGAACAGATTAATTTTAACAGTATTTGCTAAAGACATTACAGAAGTAGAAGAAAGTAATGAAGAAGAAAATGAAATGACAAGAAAAGATACAATAACAAATGAGGTTGTACTTGTTGGTTATATATGTAAAAAACCAATATATAGACAAACACCATTTGGACGTGAAATATCAGACCTTTTACTTGCAGTAAATAGAGCATATAATAAATCTGATTATATTCCATGTATTGCTTGGGGTAGAAACGCAAGATTCTGTCAAAATCTAGAAGTAGGAACTGAAGTAAAAATAGTGGGAAGAGTTCAATCAAGAAATTATGAAAAGAAACATGAAGATGGAACAGTAGAAACAAGAGTTGCATATGAAGTTTCAGTTGGAAGTTTAGAAGTAATAAATGAAAACGAAGATGAAAAAGAAGTTCAAGAAGAAAACCAAGAAGCTGTATAAATTTTAATATAATAATAAAAATAAAAAGTTTCAAAAACCTAGTATTTTGAAACTTTTTTTGGTATAATGCATAAAGAAAATCGTACAAGGAGAAGAATATGAAAAACAAAAAAGAAAGTTTAATAAAAGTAGATAAAGAAAATAAGCAAGGTAAAAAGAAAATATCAGGAAATGTAAAATTTATAATAGTTGCTGTAGTTTTAATATCAATTTTTTGTGTTGCATTAACACCAGTAACATTACAAAATGATACATTTTATACAATAAAAGTAGGAGAACATATAGCAAAACAAGGTATAGATATGCAAGACCCATTTTCTTGGCATCAAGATTTATCATACACGTATCCACATTGGTTGTATGATTATATAACATATTTAGTATATAATACATTTGGAATGACAGGAATATATATTTGTACATGTATATTATCAGTAATTTTAGGACTAACAGTATTTCTAGTAAATAAAAAATTGTTGAAAAACAATGTGTTTTCTTTTTTAATAACAATAGGAGTAATGTATTTAATAAGAGGATATATTGCAGCAAGAGCACAATTAGTTACTTTTATATTGTTAGTGTTAACAGTATATTTTATAGAAAAATTCTTAGAAGGAAGAAAGATAAGATATGCAATAGGATTAATAATAATACCAATTTTAATTGCAAATATGCATGTAGCAGTATTCCCATTCTATTTTGTGTTATATTTACCATATATAGCAGAATATATAATAGCATGCTTAGCAGACGTTATAATATATAGAAAAGCTAAAGTTAAAATTTTAAAACTAAAAATAAAAATAAACGAAAATAAAAATAATTTAGAGAAAGTAGAAAAATTAAAGAAAGAACTAGTAGAATTAAATGAAAATGTAGATAAAGTAAAAATAAAAAGAACAAAAGAATTACAAAATCCATATAAAATAAAACTAACCAAAAGAGATAATACAAAATATTTAATAATAATAATGGTAATATGTTTATTTACAGGATTATTAACACCAATAGGAACAACACCATATACGTATTTAATAAAAACAATGGAAGGAAATACAACACAAAATATTAATGAACATTTACCAATGACACTTTCAGAAAACAATGAAGTTTTGTGCACGCTTATATTATTTTTAGGAATAATAATATTTACAAAAGTAAAAATAAGACTTTGCGACTTATTTATGGTAGGTGGATTATGTTATTTAATGTTAACATCAAGAAGACAAGTAACACTGTTTGCTATAATAGGTTCATTAGTATTAAATAGATTTATGGTACAGTTAACAGGAATATATACTAAAGAAAAAATAGAACAGGCAGAAGAAAAAATAATGAACCTTGTTCGGAATAGTAGCAATAACTGTAATAATGTTAGGATTTAGCTACTATGAAGCAAAAGACAAATTCGATGATAATTATATAGACGAAACAGCTTATCCAGTACAAGCTTGTGACTATATTATAAATAATATAGATTTAGGAAAAGCTAAATTTTATAATGAATATAATTATGGAAGTTATATGTTATTTAGAGGAATACCAGTATTTATAGACTCAAGAGCAGATTTATATTCACCAGAATTTAGTGGAAAAGCAGATGACATATTTATGGATTTTATAAATACATCAGGAATAGGAACATTTTACCAAGATACATTTGACAAATATGGAATAACACATATAATAACTTATAAAAATTCAAAAATGAATATGATAATACAAAAAACACATGATGCAAAATGTAAAGAATTATATAGTGATAAATATTTCGTAATATATCAATATGAAAGTGAGTAAAGAAAGTTGAAAGAATTTATAGTAGAAAAAGAAGAAGAAGGAAAGAGGATAGATGCTTATTTAGCTAAAAAAGAAGATATATCAAGAGAACATGTGCAAAGGATAATAAAAGAAGAAAATATATTAGTAAATGGCAAAAAAACAAAACCAGCATATAAAGTTCAAAAAAATGATAAGATTTCTTTGGAAGAAGAACAGCCAAAAGAAATAGAATTAAAGGCACAAGAAATACCAATAGAAATTATCTATCAAGATGATGATATAATAGTTGTAAATAAGCCAAAAGGAATGGTAGTACATCCTGGAAATGGAAATCCTGATGGAACATTAGTAAATAGTTTAATGGCAATATGTAAAGATTCATTATCAGGAATAGGAGGAGAAATAAGACCAGGAATAGTTCATAGATTAGATAAAGACACTTCAGGTGTATTAGTAGTTGCAAAAAATGATAAAGCACATATAAACTTAAGTAATCAAATAAAAAATCATGAAGTAGAAAAAACATATATTGCACTAGTTAGAGGAATAGTAAAAGAAAATGAAGCAACAATAAATATGCCAATAGGAAGAAATAAAAATGATAGAAAGAAAATGGCAGTAGAAAAAGATGGTAAAGAAGCAATTACTAACTTTAAGGTTTTAGAAAGGTATCCAAAAGATAATTGTACATTATTAGAAGTTAAAATAGAAACAGGAAGAACACATCAAATAAGAGTACATTTATCACATATTGGATATCCGGTAATTGGAGATGAAGTATATTCAAACGGAAAAAATAAATGGGGAATAAAAGGCCAATGTTTGCATGCAAAAAAACTAAAATTTAAACATCCAATAACAGGAAAAGAAATGGAATTTGAAGCAGAATTACCAGACTATTTTAAAGATGTTTTGAGACAGTTGGGGACGGAGCTTTTTTGTCTCAAATAATTTGGAGGAAAGATGGAAGAAAGATTACAAAAATATATAGCAAATTGTGGAATATGTTCAAGAAGAAAAGCAGAAGAACTAATTCTAGAAGGAAAAATAAGTGTAAATGGAAAAGTAATAACAGAGCTTGGAACTAAAATTAATCCTAAAAAAGATAGGGTAGTATATGATGGAAAAGAAGTAAAAGAATCAAAAGAACATGTATATATACTTTTAAATAAACCAATAGGATATGTAACTACTTTAAAGGACCAATTTAATAGGGATTCAGTATTAGATTTAGTAAAAGTAGAAAAGAGAGTAGTTCCTGTGGGAAGATTAGATATGTATACATCAGGAGCATTAATTCTTACTGATGATGGTGATTTTGTATATAAAGTAACACATCCAAAACATGAAATAGAAAAAACATATACAGTAACTTTAAAGGGAATAATAGGAAAAGAAAAAATAGAAGAACTAAGAAATGGTGTAAAAATAGATGATTATATAACAAAACCAGCAAAAGTTAAAGTTTTAAAAATAGATGAAGAGAAGAATCAAACAAGATTAGAAATAATAATACATGAAGGAAAGAATAGACAAATAAGAAGAATGTGCGAAGCAATTGGAGGAAAAGTATTAGCATTACATAGAAGTAAGATTGCAGGAATAGGAGTAAAAGAAATTCCATTAGGAAAATGGAGATATTTAAGTAAAACAGAAGTTGAAAAAATATTAAAAGGAAATATTGCAAAATAGATTACTAATATATATAATAGTAACAAACGTAAGATAAAAGGAGAAAATAACAAATGAGCAATTTAGAATTTGAACCAGAAGGTTGGAATAACGAGATAACGAAACTAGACCAAAGTAATTGGAAATCATATATGGAAAAAAATGAAACCTTACAAGGTTTAGTAAAGAATTGTGATAGTAATTACAACTTATATATAAAATTTGAAAATGGTTTAATTGGAAAGATTCCAAGAGATGAAATAGAAGCTATAAAAACAGGAGAAGATGGATTGCCTAAATCTAATTTATGTGTAGGTAAGGTTCACAAATTTGTACAATTCAAAATAAAAGACAAATTAGATGATAATGAATTAATTCTATCTAGAAAACAGGTACAAATAGAAGCAATGAATTGGGTAAAAAATAATTTACAAATAGGACAAAAGGTAGATGGAATTGTAAAAAATATTGAACCTTATGGAGCTTTTGTTGAAATAGGTGGAGGAATTGTAGGTTTAATACATATAGAAGATTTATCAATTGCAAGAATACAAACGCCATATGAGAGAGTAAAAATTGGACAAAAGTTAGAAGTAGTGGTAAAATCTATAAATAGAGAACAAGGAAAAGTAATTTTATCATATAAAGAAACTTTAGGTACATGGGAAGAAAATGCTTCAAAGTTTAAGACAGGAACTACTGTAATAGGCAAAGTAAGAGAAACAGAAAAGAATAAAAACGGAATATTTATTGAACTTGCACCTAATTTAGTAGGAATGGCGGAATATAAAGATGGACTTACATATGGAGAAAATATAAATGTTTATATAAAGAAAATAGATTATGATAGAAAAAAGGTTAAACTATTAATAGTTTAAAAAGGAGGAAGTAGAAATGGTTGAAGATGATGAAATAAAAACTAAAATATCACCATTTGCAATAAGAGAAGGAGAATTAAAAGTATTTGATGGTAAAGATGGATATGTATCAATGAACCAAATAGTACATAAAATAAATATTGGTCATATTAATGATGTCCATTTTGCTATTTTAGATTTAGTTAATGAATTTGAATTTATGACATCTAGACAAATTTATCAAATGTTAGAAATAAAGGGAATAGATTTAAAATCACAAGATAAATTAAATAACAAATTAGAACAATTAGTAAAATCAAAAATATTAACAAGATATTATTTTACATCTGAGGAAGGAAAAGGAATTTATCGTATATATTGTTTAGAAAAAATGGGAAAATATTTACTAAATTCTAAAGAAGTTGAATGTAAATGGCAACCATCAGATAATATAAAACCTGTTCCAATGATAAAGAAAAGATTAGCAGGAAATCAAATTTTAATTGCATATCTTAGAAAAGTAAAAGCTTTTGATAGTTATACAGTAAAGCCAGCAATTACAGCAAAAGTCGCAGGGAAGGTATTTAAAGCAACAGGAGGAGCTGTTAAATTAACTAAAAACAATAAATCAATACAATTTGTATTTGAAGTAATAAGAAGAGAAACTGATTGGAAAAAGAAATTAGTTGATAAAGTAAGACTATACAAAGATTTTTATGAGAATTTTGTTGCAGGTGATTCAGGATTTTCATCAATTCCACAACTAATATTCTGTTGTGAAGATGAAAAACATATGGCAGAAACATTCAAAGAAATTGTAATGAATCAAGTGGAAATTCCTAAGATAAAATTGTATTTTACAACTGATTTAAGACAAAATGAAGAAACACTAGAAAATACTTTAGTTGAATTTAAATTAGTTGATGGAAAATACAAAATGGAAAATGTAGAATTAAAATTATTAGGTATGTAAAATATTCCAAATTGATGAATGAAGGAGATACATATGAAGAAAGCAGAAGAAAAACATTTAATAAATGTTAATAAAAAAGGAATATTTAATAAAATAAAAATATTTTTGATGAAGTTATTTAGAAAATCTAAAAAAGATTTAAAAGAGGATTTATCAAAGATAGATAAAAACACTAAAAAAGAATCTTTTGTAAATTCAATAAAAATAGAAGAAAGTGAAGAAAAAGAATTACTAAGATTACAAGAACAATATCGTAAAGGAAAGATTAAAGAAGAGGATTTAAGTAAAGAACAAATAGATAAATTATGTGATTTATATGATAGACAGATTGAAAATTTACAAAAGGAAATTAATATAAGAAAACAAGAAATACTAGAATATGTAAAGAAAATGATAACTGCATAAATTTATAAGGAGATATTTATGGAAAGAAGAGAAAGTAAAGGAAGATTAATGTCAAGAGAAGAACAATTAGAGGCTTTAGAAAAAAGTATAATTTGGACAATGCGACACCAAAAATTATTGAGACAACGAGATGAAGAAATGAGAAAAAAATATGAACAAGAAGCAAGAATTGAAAAGATGTTTAGAGATAATGAAATTATAAAAGAGGATGAACCAGAATGTGAGGAAAGATAGATTAAAAACACACTTCATTTGAAGTGTATTTTTTTTGTGTGAAAAAAATGCACAAAAAAGTAATAAAAATATATTATAATAAAAAAGTTCTAAAAAAAGTGAAATTTTTTTCATAAAGCTATTGACAATTGAATATACATTCAACTATAATAAAGATACAGTTGAGTATTTATTCAATTATTGGCAATATAATTGGATAGAAAGGAGAAGAAATGTCTAAAAATGAGTTTATATGTGATTGTAATATAATCCATGAAGATATAGTAAAAGATACTTTAGGTAAAATGCCAGAAGATGATATATTTAATAAATTAGCAGAGTTTTTTAAGATACTTCGGAGATACAACAAGAGCAAAAATTTTATTTGCATTAGACCAAAATGAAATGTGTGTATGTGATATAGCAAATGTACTAGGAATGAGTAAATCTTCAATATCACATCAACTTGGAACTTTAAGAAGAATGAGTATAGTAAAATGTCGAAGACAAGGAAAGGAAGTTTATTATACAATTGATGATGACCATGTAAAAGGCCTATTTGAATTGGGAATAGAACATATTGAACATAAGTAAGGAGGAATTTATAATGAGAAAAATATTTAAAGTAGAAGGATTAGATTGTGCAAATTGTGCTGCACAATTAGAAGAAGCAATAAAAAAAGTAGAAGGAGTAGATGATGCAACAGTTAATTTTATAACTCAAAAAATGATTGTAGAAAGCAATTGTGAAGATGAAGAAGAATTATTTAAAAAATTAAAAAAGGCAACTAAAAGACAAGAGCCAGACGCAAAAATAAAAGAAATTTAGGGGAGGACAATATGAAAAATAAATTAATACAAATTATTATCTCTCTTATAATATTTTTAATAGCATTTTTAGTGCCATTTAAACAAGAGATAATAAATACAATTTTATTTGTGATAAGTTATTTAATAGTGGGATTTGAAATACTTTGGAAAGCAATAAGAAATATTTTAAGAGGTAAAGTATTTGATGAAAATTTTTTAATGGCAATTGCATCAGTAGGAGCTTTTGCAATAGGAGAATATTCTGAAGGAACAGCAGTTATGCTATTTTACCAAGTAGGGGAATTATTCCAAGATTATGCAGTTGATAAATCAAGAAAATCAATAGCAAGTTTAATGGATATAAGACCAGATGTAGCATTTGTAAAACGTGATGGAAAAATTGAAAAAGTATCACCAGAAGAGGTAAAAATTGGGGAAACAATAGTAGTAAAACCAGGTGAAAAAGTACCTTTAGATGGAAAAGTAATAGAAGGAACATCTATGCTTGATACTTCAGCACTAACAGGGGAATCTATACCAAGAGATGTAAATGTAGGTGATGAAGTTTTAAGTGGTTGTATAAATAAAAACGGAGTTTTAACAGTAGAAGTAGAAAAAGAATTTGGAGAATCCACTGTGAGCAAAATACTAGATTTAGTAGAAAATGCAAGTAGTAGAAAAGCTAAAACAGAGAACTTTATTACTAAATTTGCTAAATATTACACACCAATAGTAGTTATAACAGCACTTTTACTTGCAGTTATTCCGACGATTGTATTTGGATTTGAAACTTTCCAAGAATGGTTATATAGAGCTCTAACATTTTTAGTTGTATCATGTCCATGTGCATTAGTAATATCAATTCCATTGGGATTCTTTGGTGGAATTGGAGGAGCTTCTAAAAAAGGAGTATTAGTTAAAGGAAGTAATTATTTAGAGGCTTTATCACAAGTAGAAATAGTTGTATTTGATAAAACAGGAACATTAACTAAAGGAATATTTGAAGTTCAAAAAATAGAAACAAAGGACTTTAAAAAAGATGAGTTACTAAAATTTGCAGCATATGCAGAAAGTTATTCTAACCATCCTATATCAATATCATTAAAAAAGGCATATGGAAAAGAAATAGACCAAAAGATTATATCAAACTCAGAAGAAATATCAGGACATGGAGTAAGAAGTGTAGTAGGGGGAAAAGAAGTCTTAGTTGGAAATGATAAATTAATGAAACAAAATAATATAGATTATACTATATGTAATGATGTAGGTACAATTCTATATGTAGCAGTTGATGGTAAATTTGCTGGATATATTTTAATTGCAGATGAGATAAAAGAAGATGCAAAAGAAATTATTAGAAAATTAAAAGCAAATAATATTCAAAAAATTGTTATGCTTACAGGTGATAAAAAAGAAGTTGGAGAAAGCATTGCTAAAGAACTTGGAATAGATACAGTATATAGTGAATTATTACCAGACCAAAAGGTTGAAAAAGTAGAAGAACTAATGAAAGAAAAATCTAAAAAAGGAAAATTGGTTTTTGTTGGTGATGGTATTAATGATGCTCCAGTACTTGCTATTTCAGACATAGGAATTGCAATGGGAGCATTAGGTTCAGATGCGGCAATAGAAGCAGCAGATATTGTAATTATGACAGATGAACCATCAAAAATAGATAATGCAATAAAAATTTCTAAAAAGACAATGAGAATAGTAAAACAAAATATTGTATTTGCAATTTTAATTAAAGTATTAGTGCTTTTATTAACAGCAATAGGATTAGGAACGATGTGGGAAGCAGTATTTGCAGATGTAGGAGTACTAGTTCTGGCAATAATAAATTCATTAAGAGCACTAAGAGTAAAATAAAACTGTTTTTAGGAAGAAAGAAATATAAAAATAAAGATGTATATATCAAAAAAGATATATACATCTTTGTTAGAGTTTTATAAAAATATTAATTATTTATTATTCGGTTTCTTCCCATGAAAGTATAGGAAATCCATTATTTTTATCAGTATTGTTTTTTATGAAAGCATTTCCTAATATTTTATATAAATTTTTTAATTCATCAACACTCTTGAAAGAACATTCATTTCCAATTGTAGAATCATTTAGTCCAAAAAGTTTATCTGCAGTGCCTTCTAATGAATAGCAATTAGTTATTTTGCCATTAGAAGATTCATATCCATCATAGTGGAATTTGATATTTTGTCCGACTATAGCACCACATTGTTCAGAAGAACTATTGACAAATCCACTATTATAACTATTTGTTAAAACAGCATGGTTATTTCCAATAATTCCTCCTACATTCATATATTGGCCTGTTATTGTTCCAGAATTGTAACAATTAGAAACATTTGCTAAATTGTTATATCCGACAATTCCTCCGACGCTAGAATTATTGTCCAATTCTACATTTGCAGTAACATTTCCACTATTATAACATAGAAGTATTTCACAAAAATTGTCAAATGCTTGAGAATGTCCCAATATTCCTCCCGCCCAAGCAGTTGCTGTAATAGTTCCTTCGTTATGGCAATTTCTTATTAAAATATTGTCTCTAGTTGTTCCTACAATACCACCTACAGAAGTACAGCCATTTATAGAGGATAAATTATGACAATTTGAAATTATGCAATCTTTAAAGGCGACACCTACAATACCACTAACATTATCTGTTCCGGAAATGGTTCCATTATTATAACAATTATATATTTTAGTTCCATTGTAAGCATATGCAATTACACCAGCCCTTCCTGTACCTCCTGAAATATTTACATTTGAACCAATTCCTAAATTTGAAACTTTCCCATTGTTTACCAATCCAAATAATCCTTGTACTTTATCTGTCGTATTGATATTAAAGTTATCTACTTCATATCCACAACCATCAAAAATACCTTTAAATGGTGCATTAGTCTCATCTGCTGGAGTAGAATTTTTCGTTGGGTAAGTACCAATCGGTCCCCAAGCTTCTCCTTCTAAATTTATATTATTTGTAAGTAGTACAGCTTTTCCTTCATAACTATTTCCATTATTTACATCATCTCTAAAATTTTCTAGTTCAATTTTGGTTCCTATTTCTATTATATTATCACTATTTATAATAGTTAAATCATCATTGATATAGTATTTTCTTTTAGTATCAACAACAGTAACAATAAAACTACCGTCTTTATTTGCTCTTACATCTAGTTCTTGATTTCCAAATTGCTTATTCAATTCATTTTTAAAACTTGTTTCATCTAATATATCTGAATATCCATTATCTTTGGTTTTACTTCCTATTACCGATAGTTGAATTTTTTCTTCTTCTGTTGCTTTTTCAGTATTTTCTTTTGCACTTTGTGCTTGTGTAATTATTCCATTATTTCCTGTTAACATTGAAATTGAAACTCCTGCAAGTATTAGAAGAACAATTATTGTGACTACTAATGTGATTAATGTAATTCCGTTATTTTTTTCTTTTGAATATTTCATTTTATCAAATCCTTTCTTTTTAAAACTAGTTTGGCAAATTGAAGTAGTTTTAGTATAACACAACAAGAACTTCAATGCAACAAACTAGTTCGATAAATTGAAAATATTTTAAAATTTTTCAATTTACCAAAGTATAAGAAATAAGCATTTATATATAATTTCATTAAAATTTAAAGGTTTGGGAGGAAAAAATGAAATTATCAGATGCTATTAGAAAAAGAATAAAATTTTATCTAAAAGAAAAAAATATGAATGTTTGGAAACTTTGTAAGATGTCAGGGATACCATGTTCAACAATTTCGACTTTTATGAGTGGAAAAACGGAATTATTAAAAATAGACACATTACTTCATATTTGTGAAGGATTTAATATAACTTTAAGAGAATTCTTTTCAGATGAAATGTTTGATACAGCAGAGCAAGATTAAATTTATTTGTAAAAGTTTATATAGATGTTGACAGCTAAATTAAATTTTGATATATTATTAATTGGTTGAAGCAACTCCCTTGAAGTTGGGTGCATAACTTAGTATTTTGTATCCAACTAAATATTAGTTTATGCACCTGACTATACGTTAGGAGCAAATTTACTAAAGAGGGAGGTTAATCCTATGGAAAAGTACATAGGAATAGGATTTATTATTCTTTGTTTAGCTGTATTGGTTGGCATAATTGGAATTGTAGGATATCAATTCTATATAGACAAAGAAAAAGTTAATATCAGCCCTACCAAGACTGATATTAACAATAAATCCGAAAATGTTTTAACTAAAGAGTAAGGCTTTGCCTTACTTTTTATATTATATGTTTAAAAACAAACAATATTTACTTTACAAATTAATTATAATATTTTTAAACACAAAAGTCAATATTTATAGCATGATTTTTTATTTATTAAGGATTGCTTTTTTCCCGTCCTTAAAAATAGCCTTTAGGTAATTCCTAAAATTTCCTTTGCTCTTTTTACATCATTATCATCTGCTTGTTTAACACCATCTAAAGGATATTTTAAACCAAGTTTTTTCCATTTAAATTCTCCAGCGCTATGATAAGGAAGTATTTCTATTTTTTGAACTGTTTTTAAAGAATTAATAAAATCTTTTAGTTTTAATAAGTCATTTTTATCATCAGTATATCCGGGAATTAAAACTTGTCTAATCCAAATAGGAATATTATTATCACTTAAATACCTAGCAAATTCAAGTTCTAGTTTATTAGACCTTCCAACTAATTCTTTACACTTTTCATCATCAATATGTTTAATATCTAATAAAACTAAATCAGTAACCTTTAATAAATCTTTTATATCTTGAGTAATGGCAACTATTCCAGAAGTATCAATACAAGTATGAATACCTTCTTTTTTTAGTTTAGTAAATAATTCTAAAATAAATTTTACTTGTAATAAAGGTTCACCACCACTAATTGTAACACCACCATTGGGTTGAATATAATTTTTATATCTCATAATTTTATCAAATAGTTCATTTAAAGATTGATAATTACCAAGATTTATATCCCAAGTATCTCTATTATGACAATACTTACATTCTAAGTGGCATCCTTGTAAAAAAAGTACAAATCTTATTCCTGGACCATCAACAGTACCAAAAGATTCAATAGAATGAACTTTTGCATAATATCTTAAATCTTTTTTGTCATTTTCCATGTTTATCATCCTTATTTCTATTTTAGAATTAAAAGGGAAGAAATCCCTTTTAAATTCTTTCATGAATTGTTCTATGAATTACATCCAATTGTTGTTCTCTTGTTAATTTTGTAAAGTTAACAGCATATCCAGAAACACGAATAGTAAGTTGAGGATAATTTTCAGGATGTTCCATAGCATCTTCTAATAAACTTCTATCAAAAACATTAACATTAATATGATGACCTGTTTGAGCAAAATATCCATCTAGCATATTAACTAAATTAGTAATCTTTTCATCATCTGTTTTACCTAAAGTTCCAGGTGTAATTGAGAAAGTGTAAGAAATACCATCTTCTGCTGAATCAAAAGGAAGTTTTGCAATAGAATTCATAACAGCCAAAGCTCCATTTGTATCTCTTCCATGAAGTGGATTAGCACCAGGTCCAAATGGTTCACTAGCTCTTCTTCCATCAGGAGTATTTCCAGTAGCCTTTCCATAAACTACATTAGAAGTAATAGTTAAAATAGATAATGTGTGTTTAGAATGTCTGTAAGTCTGATGTTTCCTTAATTTATTCATAAAGTTTTTAGTAATATCAACAGCTATTTGGTCTACTCTATCATCATCATTACCGAATTTAGGAAAGTCTCCTTCTACTTCATAGTCAACAGCAAGTCCAGTTTCATCACGAATAACTTTGACTTTAGCATATTTAATAGCTGATAAAGAATCTGCAACAACTGAAAGACCAGCAATACCGCAAGCCATTGTACGAAGAATTTCTCTATCATGTAAAGCCATTTCTTCAGCCTCATAACAATATTTATCATGCATATAATGAATTGCATTTAATGCTTTTATATAAATTTTTGCTACATAATCCATCATTTGATTAAATTTTTCCATAACTTCATCATAATCTAAATATTCTGAAGTAATAGGTTCAAATCTAGGAGTAACTTGTTTTCCTGTTTTTTCATCTCTACCACCATTAATAGCATAAAGAAGAGTTTTTGCAAGATTAGCTCTTGCACCGAAGAATTGCATTTGTTTACCAATTTTCATAGGAGAAACACAACATGCAATACCATAATCATCACCTAAAGTAATTCTCATTAAATCATCATTTTCATATTGGATTGATGAAGTTTTAATAGACAAATTAGTAGTGAATCTCTTAAAACCTTCAGGAAGTCTTGTAGACCATAGAACAGTCATATTTGGTTCTGGAGCTGGTCCTAAGTTTTGAAGAGTATGAAGTAATCTGAAAGAATTTTTAGTAACTAAAGTTCTTCCATCTATTCCCATACCGCCAATACTTTCTGTTACCCATACAGGGTCACCACTAAATAATTCATTATATTCAGGTGTTCTTAAGAAACGAACTAATCTTAATTTCATAACAAAATGGTCCATAATTTCTTGAGCTTGTTCTTCAGTTAAAGTACCGTTTTGTAGGTCTCTTTCAAAATAAATATCTAGGAATGTAGAAGTTCTACCTAGGCTCATAGCAGCACCATCTTGTGACTTTATAGCACCTAAATATCCAAAATACAACCATTGAACAGCTTCTTTAGAATTTTTTGCAGGCTGAGAAATATCAAATCCATATTTCTTAGCCATTTCTTTTAAGTCATTTAAAGCTTTTATTTGTTCACTTATTTCTTCTCTAGAACGAATAATTTCTTCGGTTAATTCATCTACATCTAAAACATCTAATTCTTCTTGCTTTTCTTTTATTAAAACGTCCACTCCATATAAAGCAACTCTTCTATAATCACCAATTATTCTTCCACGACCATATCCATCAGGAAGACCTGTTATTAAATGTGAACTTCTAGCAGCTCTGATATCAGGAGTGTAAACACTAAATACTCCATCATTGTGAGTTTTTCTATATTTATGGAATATTTCTTCAACCCTGCTATCTACTGTTCTTCCATATGCTTCACAAGCTTTTTCAACAATTCTAATACCACCAAATGGCATAATTGCTCTTTTTAAAGGGCTATCTGTTTGAAGACCAACAATTTCTTCTAAATCTTTATCAATATAACCTGCATCATGAGCAGTAACTGTTGAAATAGTCTTAGTATCAATATCTAAAACTCCTCCTTGAGAGTCATGTTCTTTTTTATAAAGTTCTAAAACCTCATTCCAAAGTTTTTTAGTCTTTTCAGTAGGACCAGCTAAAAAGCTATCATCACCTTCATATGGTGTATAATTGTGTTGGATGAAATCTCTAACATTTATTTCACTTTGCCAATCACCACTTTTAAAATTTTTCCATTGTTCAAATGCCATATTATACCTCCTTTTTTTATTTATATTTTTAGTATAAACATTAAAAAGCAATATTATAATATCATATAAGAAAAATATTATCAATTAGAAAAAAATAAATTAAATAAAAAATAAAAGCCAGTACAAACTGACTTTTAAAAATAGATTTAAACTGTTTCGTTATTACCTTCTTCAGCAATAACTTTAGCTACATCGTAGATTAATCTTTGTTTTTCTGGTGTACAACTTTTTAGCAAATCTGAGAATTCTCTTGTTAAATAATTTTCAGAAGTACTAGCAACACCATTTAAAATATAACCTTCTGAGACATTTAATAATCTACATATTTGATTTAATCTTTTTAAGTTAATATGAGAGTTTCCTCTTTCTACTCTACTTAAAAAAGCAACAGAAATATCAATTTGTTCTGCTAAATCTTCTTGCGTTAAATTTTTTGCAAGCCTTGCTTGTTTTATTCTTTGTCCTATAATATTATAGTCTAAAGCCATTTTTATCACCTTCCTATTCTTCAACATAATAGCATTTTATAGTTTAAATTTACAGAAACTAGAATATACGTATAGAACTTATTAGTAAAAAAATGTAATAAATATGAAAATAAAAAATGAATAGTATAGGAAAATTAAGGAAATAGAAGAAAAATGAAGAAAAAAAGAGATAAAGTTAATAAAATGAGTAATAAGACGAAAAAATTTTGACAAAAATGGACAAATTATCTTTTAGAAAGTATACATAATTTGATTTTGGAAAGAATATATAGTATAATAAAGACTGGTCGCGTAAAAAAACACTATCAAAAGGAGAGTGAAGCATATTTTAAGAAACAAATTAAAATACTATACAAAAGAAATTTTTAAGTATTTTAACATAGCTATAATTGGATTAGGTTTTGTTATCGCGATAATTTTAATTAAGTATAAACCAATCTATAAAGTAGAAATGTCTGGAGAAGAAGTAGGATATATAGAAAATAAACAAGCATTTGAGGAAAAAATTGTAGAAGAAGTAAAACAAGAAAATCCTTATATAGATACAGTAGATTTAAAAGAAAATCCAGAATATGAGTTAAAACTTGTAAGTAGAACACTTGAGACAAATGAAGAAGAAGTAGCATCTAAAATAGAAGAAAATGCAGTAATAACATATAAGTATTATGAAATTGCATTAAATGATGAGGCTATAGAAAAAGTCGACAACATAGAAAATGCTAAAGAAGTAGTAAATGAAATTAAAGAAAATAATAGTGAAGAAAATTTAAATTTAACAATTTCTGAAAAATATACTCAAAATGAAGAAGAGGTTAATTTAACAGATATAGAAGTTGCAAAAAATGATATACAAACTAAGGTAACAGAAATTAAAGAGCAAGAAGAAGAACAAGCAAGAATTGATGCAATGCCTGATGTAAATGGTATAAAATTAGCGACAGCACCAATATCAGGAACAATTACATCAAGATATGGTGCAAGAAGTAGTATAAGAAAATCAACACATACAGGACTAGATATAGCAGCGAAAACAGGTACACCCATTAAAGTTGTAGCAGATGGTGTGGTAGAATCTGCATCATATAGTGGTTCATATGGGAATTTAGTAAAAATTAGTCATAGTAATGGAGTTGAAACTTGGTATGCACATACAAGTAAAATGTATGTAAAAAAAGGTGAGACAGTAAAAGCAGGGGATGTTATTGCAGCAGTTGGTTCAACGGGAAATTCAACAGGACCTCATTTACATTTTGAAATAAGAATTAATGGTGAACATGTAAATCCACAAAAATATTTATATAAGTAAAATAAAAAGCTTGAAATGATATAATATTATTTCAAGCTTTTTCCTTTTAAAAGTTAAAAAAATATTGACAAAAAATAGTAATAATATATAATAAAATTGGTCAAAATAAAATAAGGAGGTTCTCAAATGAACGAAGAAGAAATAGAAGTAAAAGAAATGATTGACAACTTAGTTGAAAGAGCTAAAAAAGCTTCAGAAGAATACCTAAAACTTGACCAACAAACAGTAGATAAAATTACAAAAGCAATGGCCATGGCAGGTCTAGAACATCATATGGAACTTGCTAAAATGGCGGTCGAAGAAACAGGTAGAGGAATTTATGAAGATAAAATAACAAAGAATATGTTTGCAACAGAATATGTATATCATAGTATTAAACACGAAAAAACTGTTGGAGTAATTAATAAAAATGAGGAAGAAGGTTACAGTGAAATAGCAGAACCTGTTGGAATAATAGCAGGTGTAACACCAGTAACAAACCCAACTTCAACAACTATGTTTAAATCTATTATATCAGCAAAAACTAGAAATGTAATTATATTTGGATTTCATCCATCAGCACAAAAGTGTTCTTCAGAAGCTGCAAGAATATTAAGAGATGCAGCAGTAAGAGCAGGGGCACCTAAAGATTGTATATTATGGATAGAAAAGCCAAGTATTTTAGCTACAAGAACACTTATGAATCATCCAGGAGTTGATTTGATTTTAGCAACAGGTGGAACAGGAATGGTAAAATCAGCTTATTCTTGCGGTAAACCAGCATTAGGAGTAGGTCCTGGAAATGTTCCTTGTTATATAGACAAAACAGCAAAATTAAAAACATCTGTAAATGATTTAGTAATGTCAAAATCATTTGATAATGGTATGATATGTGCTTCTGAACAAGCTGTTATAGTAGATAAAGATATATATCAAGAATTTGAAAGATTAATGAGAGAAGCAGGTTGTTATTTTGTAAGTCCTGAAGAAAAAAGAAAACTACAAGAATCAATGTTTGAATACAGGGAAGATATAGGATATAAATTAAAATCTAATGTTCCTGGACAATCACCATATAAAATAGCAAAAGATGCAGGATTTGAAATTCCTATTGATACTAAAGTAATAGTTGTTTATGAAGAAGAAATAGGAAGAGATTATCCATTTTCAAAAGAAAAATTAAGTCCAGTTCTTACTTATTATATTGTAAATAATGAAGAAGAAGGAATAAATAAAGCAGAAAGATTATTAGAATTTGGAGGTCTTGGACATTCAGCAGTTATTCATTCTGAAAATAAAGAAACAATCTTAAAATTTTCTAAAACAATGAAAGCTGGAAGAATTATAGTAAATTCACCATCAACACATGGAGCAATTGGAGATATTTATAATACAAATATGCCATCATTAACATTAGGTTGTGGCTCTTTTGGAGGAAACTCAACTACAGCAAATGTATCTTCAGTAAATTTAATTAATATTAAGAGAACTAGTAAAAGGAGAGTTAATATGCAGTGGTTTAAGATTCCAGAAAAAATATATTTTGAGGCAGGTTCTATACAATATTTAGAAAAAATGCCAGATATTGAAAGAGCTTTTATTGTAACAGACGAATCTATGGTAAAATTAGGTTATGTAGATAGAATTTTATATCATTTAAGAAAAAGAGAACATTATGTACATTCAGAAATATTTAGTGATGTAGAATCAGACCCATCTTTTGATACAATAAAAAAAGGTGTAGAAGCTATGGAACGTTTTAGACCAGATGTAATTATTGCATTAGGTGGAGGAAGTCCAATAGATGCTGCAAAAGGTATGTGGTTATTTTATGAACATCCAGATGCAGACCCTGAAGGGTTAAAATTAAAATTTATGGATATTAGAAAACGTACTTATAAATTTCCTAAACTTGGAACTAAATGTAAAATGGTAGCTATTCCTACAACTTCTGGAACAGGTTCTGAAGTTACTTCATTTGCTGTTATAACAGATAAAGAAAAAAATAAAAAATATCCTTTAGCAGATTATGAATTAACGCCTGATGTTGCAATTGTAGACCCAGATTTAGTAATGAGTTTACCCAAAACAGTTACAGCAGATACTGGTATGGATGTATTAACACACGCAATAGAAGCCTATGTATCTAATATGGCATCTGATTTTACAGATGGTTTGGCTGAAAAAGCAGCTGAATTAGTAGTGAAATATTTAGAAAAAGCCTATGATAATGGAGATGATAAAGAAGCAAGAGAAAAAATGCACAATAGCAGCACAATTGCAGGTATGGCATTTACAAATGCTTTCTTAGGAATAAATCATTCACTTGCTCATAAATTAGGAGCAGAATTTCATATGGCACATGGTAGAATAAATGCTATTCTTTTACCATATGTAATTAGATATAATAGTAGCAAACCAACAAAGTTTGTATCTTTCCCTAAATATGAATATTTTATAGCAGATGAAAAATATGCTACTTTAGCTAAGAAAATAGGATTGAAGGCAGACACAAAAGAGGAAGGAATAAATAGTTTAATAGAAAAAATAAAAGAATTAAATGAGCATATGAATATTCCAAAGTCATTTAAAGAAGCAGGAATTGATGAACAAGAATTTTTATCAAAAGTGGATATGTTAGCAGATAGGGCTTTTGAAGACCAATGTACTACTGCAAATCCAAGAGTACCATTAGTTTTTGAATTAAAACAAATATTATTAGATAGTTATTATGGAAAAGAATATGAGTAAAATAAAAGTAGAGCTTAAAAACTCTACTTTTTAAAATTCACAATTTTTTGGAGTTCTTGGGAATGGTAGAACATCACGTATATTTTGCATACCTGTAAGATACATTATAGCTCTTTCAAATCCAAGACCAAAACCAGAATGAACACAACTTCCGTATTTTCTTAAATCTAAATACCAATTGTAATTTTCAATAGGCATATTTAATTCTTTCATTCTATTAAGTAATTTATTATAATCTTCTTCTCTTTGACTACCTCCTATTATTTCTCCAATTCCTGGAACTAAAAGGTCAGCAGCAGCAACTGTTTTTCCATCTTCATTTTGTTTCATGTAAAAAGCTTTAATATCTTTTGGATAATCAGTTACAAAAACAGGTTTTTTATAAATTTTTTCACATAAATATCTTTCGTGTTCTGTTTGTAAATCAACGCCCCAAGATACTTTGTATTCAAATTCATCATTATGTTTTTCTAATTCTTTTACAGCATTTGTATAACTTACTCTTACAAAATCGGAATTTATAACATGATTTAATCTAGCTAATAATCCTTTATCAACAAAATTATTGAAAAATTCCATTTCTTCAGGGCAATTATCTAAAACATATTTAAATGTATATTTAATCATGTTTTCTGCTAAATCCATATCATCTTTTAAATCAGCAAAACAGATTTCAGGTTCAATCATCCAGAATTCTGCGGCATGTTTTACTGTATTAGAATTTTCTGCTCTAAATGTTGGTCCAAAAGTATATACATTACAAAAACTTTCTGCAAATGTTTCAGCATTTAATTGACCACTAACTGTTAAATGAGTATGTCTTCCAAAAAAATCTTTTGAAAAATCAACTTGTCCATCATCTGTTTTAGGAACGTTGTTTAAGTCAAATGAGTTAACATTAAACATTTCTCCAGCACCTTCAGCATCACTTCCAGTTAGAATTGGTGTGTGAACATATACAAAATCTTGCTCTTGAAAAAACTTATGAATTGCATATGCAAATACACTTCTTACTCTAAATACTGCATTAAAAGTATTTGTTCTTGGACGAAGATGTGCAATTGTCCTTAAATATTCAAAAGAATGTCTCTTTTTTTGTAAAGGATAGTCAATATCTGCTAAAGAATCAATAGCTATTTCTTTAGCATGAATTTCAAAAGGTTGTTTTGCATTTTCTGTAAGAATGAATTTACCTTTTACTTCTATAGTAGAACTAAGAGTTAATTTTCTTACTTCTTCAAAATTAGAAAGAGTATTATCAAAAACTATTTGAACAGGTTTAAAAAATGTTCCATCATTCAATTCAATAAATCCAAAGTTTTTTGAATCTCTTAAGTTTTTTACCCATCCTTTAATTATTATATCTTTATCTACGTAATCATTTGTTTCTTTGTATAATTTCCTAACTGTTATTTCTTTCATATTCTATTTTTTCCTCCATTCATTATTACGACTTTAATCATTATAAGATATTATAAACAATATTTCAAGATTTAATCGATTTTTGTGAAATTTCAAAAATTAATTTACTAATTTATATTAATGTGTTATAATGAAAAATACGGGTAAATATCCAATTTATCCTATGCTGAAAGTTCATAATAATTACTATTATTAGAAAGGTAAATACATCATGACTAAAGCAACTGAACATGAATGGGTTTTAAAAACCAGTAGTGGTCAGAAAATTACAAAGGTAGAAATCATAGATAAAGGGCATGGTATAAAGTATTATACTACTCTTGATGAAGATGATGATATATCTATGCAAGAAAGCACAAGTGAATATGAAGAAATGTTTCCAATAGTAGATATAGAAGCAATTTCTTTAACTGATAGGTTTATGGCATATAATCCTACTACACCAAATCAAGCAAGAGTAAGAAGAGATATTAGAACAGCTAAAAAGAATCATATGAAAAATTTTAGAAGGGCTACATTGATTCCTTCATTTCAAGAGGACGGAAAGTCAATTTGTTATGAAGAAAATGGAAGACCTGCGGTAGGTAGAACTCCAAAATGGTGGAGTGATACTTTAGAAAAATTTGATTCTGAAAAAAATAGCAGAATGGGTAATATTTTAGAATATGATGCTTTTTTGGGTACTGTAATAAAAAGACTAGTAGAAAAAGAAAATTATAGTGTAGAAAAAGCATGGGAAATCGTATGTGATAGTAGAATAAATTCATGGAATTTAGAAAGGTCTAAATCAGAAGGAAAAAAAATTATTGGAAAAGTATATGATAGAGAAAACATTCGGCAGATTATACGTGGATATCAAGGAACTGATTTCTTTATTATAGGTGGTTTATATGAAAAAAGTTCTGGTATAACTCCAATAGCAACAATTGAAGAGGTTGAATCTCCTGCTAGTTATTATGTAAAAACTACAGGATGGCTTGTGCTTGATGCATAAATCTGATTACTGAAAACAGCATATAAAAAGGAGGCTCTAAAATAGGGCCTCCTTTTTATGCCATTTGTATTGTATGTTTTTCGCTTTTGTGATATAAGTAAATTATAATGTTATATGAAGTTTAAAAGGAGTAACAAAAGATGGAGGATAACTATCCAAAAGCATATAAAGAAGTAATAAAAATATTAGATTTTGTACCACAAGAAAGTGTAAATAAAATACCAAAAACAATGATAGAAACATTTAAGGCTAAAATGGATGATAATTATGATTTTAAAATAGATATTAATAAAGGTTTTGAAGAACAAGATTTGTTAGATGAAACAAAAGCAATTTTAGCAAATATTTTTAGAGATTATTGGGCTACTCCATATCAGAGGGAAAGAATTATAGCAAAAGAAAAATATGATAGACAAAAAATTGAAGATGAGAAAAGGATAAAATACAATTCAAACGATATTTTTACAAAAAGAAATGCAGTAAAAATAGAAAGCAAACCTGAGCAGACAATTAATAATTTGCCAGTTAATACACAAAAGAATAGCTTCTTTAAGAAAATAATAAATTTTTTCAAAAAATTATTTCACTTAGGAAAGGAATAGATTTATGGACGAAAATCAAGATAAAAAAGATTATGAAATTTTAGAAGAACTAAATAAAAAGCTAATTAATTTTAGTAAACAAGAAGATAAACAAAAAGAAGAAAACGGTGAAGAAAGATAGTAAAATAGGAGAAAAAATATGACAAAAGAAAACTTAAAGTATTTCATTGATAATAGAAATCCAATATTAAACGAAATAGAACAAAGATTAGAAACAGCAGGACAATCTGATGTTTTAGAAGAAATTACATCAGAAAATATTACAGAACTTTATGATGTATGTGATCAATATTGTTCTGATATTTTGGACAAATATAATTTGAATTTTGACGCTTTTAAAACAATTGTTGCCATATCTGGAGATAGAGCTTTTAAAGAACAAATTTTAGGAAAAGATGAAGCTAATCAATTATTAAAAGACATTGTTGATATTTATGGCGATGAGGCATATGAATTGTTAGGATGCAATAATTTTGATTTTGAGATGTCAGAAATTGATGGAGTTTTATCAGGTGAAAGCAATGAAAATTATAGGAACTTTTATAAAAAAGTATTAGATAGTAAATGCAAACAGGCATATACGTTAGATGAACTTAATGATATTTTATTAAGTACAAAGCCAGAATTTGTTAATGAAGAACTGATTGAAGAGTTTGTAAAGAATCCAAATAAAACAATAAGTGAATCAGAAATAAAAGACTTTATTAATGATGCTCCATCCCAAATTATAAATGGAAATACAATAAAAGTCCTAGTAAATAGAGTGGATAATATACAAGATAAATTTTTATTAGAGCAGATACCACAAGAATTGTATGATGAAAAGTTTTCGATGAATATTTTAGAAAAGTCAAAATTTAATACTGATGTATTTAATTTGATTCCTGAGAAATATAAAACAAAAGAAATATGGGAACAAGCTGTTTCAAATAATAGTAATATTATTGAGTCTTTACCTGAGAAAAAAATAGATGCAAAGATGTCAGATCAAGAATATGCTAAATGGAGTGAAAAATTAGTTTTAGAGGTGATAAGTAATAATCCATCTCTATTTAGTAATTTAAAAGATTCTCAAAAAACAATATCAGTTTGTAATGAAACTGCCAAACTTTTAACAAATGATAAAATAAATGGATTTATAGAATCTGTACCACAAGAGAGTCGTTCAATGGAACTTTATGAGATTTTATTAGAAAAATCTGAAAATATTATTAGAGAAATACCTGATGAATCTTTTATAAAAGGAGTTTCACAAGAAGATTACCAAAATTGGATGGATAATATACTTACAAAGAAAATATCTCAAACACATGATATTAAAGAATTATTAGATAAAATACCTAGAGAAAAAAGAACAGAAAAGGTTTGGAATGCTTTATTTGATAAATGTATCGAAGAAAATGTAAGTACAAAAAGATTAGGGTTACAATCTGTGTCAATTCAAAATAGAACTCCAAATATGTGTGAGCGAGCATTAAAAAATCTTGGTCTTGAACAAATTTCTTATGTTCCAACAGTTGATAGAAAAATAGATACCATATCTAACAAGGAAGAAAAAGAAGAATATAAAAAATGGCTTGATGGATTCTCAGAAGAAGAAAAGAATTCTTATAGAAAATGGTACGATGGAATTGTAATGAAGTCTATAAAAGAAAATAATGCGCCAAATATATTTACTGATAAATTTGAAGAACATTTTGGATTAGTGAAAATTCCTCCTGAAGCTTTAAGTTTTAATATTATAAATGTTTATTTGAAAGAAAGAGGACCAGAAGGAATAAAAAATATTCCTATTCCAAGTGAGCTTACTAAATATAATAATCAATATGAAGATATCGTAATTTCTGCAATTTCTATGTTACCTGATTTAGATTATACTGGAGACAAGAAAAATATATTTAAAGACTTTGATATTATGGATAATATTCCAGAAGAATATAGAACAGATAGGGTTGTTTTAGATGCAATAAAAAAGGACCCTAAATATTTAAATTATGCAGATATAAATAAAGAAAATTTTGGAGAACTTTTACAAACTGCGTATAAGAGCAAACTAGAAAGTATGGGAAGGTCATCATTATCTGATGAAGAGATTGGTTTAATACAAAGATTTGCTAAAAATAATTCTGATTTATTTTCAACGCTTAATGTGGAGATTTTAAATCCTAAGATTGTAAGCAGTATTGGTGAGGATAGTATTGAGAAAATAACAAGATATAGTGGACTACAAAGCAAAATTTTAAATATTTCAAAATCAGATATTTCGTTAACTACATTTGGATTTGCATTAGAAAATTTAAAAAAAGATGATTTATTTATCGAGCCTTTAGTTGAGCAATTAAGTGATTCTATTAATACTATTTATAACCAAAAATATATAGTTCATAATGATGAATTTCATAATCATCAAACACATGATTACCCTAACAGATTTTTACTATATGCAACTAAAAGAATACAAGATACTTCAAGGCCTATGACTGACGAAGAGAAAACCATAATTTCTTATTTAGCTTTGCACCCAGAAGAAGCAAAGAGAATTAATAATTATGATGATATTTTAAATTATGTAGCAAACAAAAATGCTAATTTAGATAGAACTATCAATTCTAATGATGTTACTTTGATAGGTGCTAAAGATGCTTATCTTCAAAGGATTGTAGGTATTAATTATGAAACAGCTATTGATTTAGTGAATAGATATGGAAATGATCCAGAAAATTTGTTGGCAAAATATAGTGGTAAAGAATTAGGTTCATATAAGGAAATGTCAGAAAAAGAATCATTAGAAATTATAGTTAAATTGAAATCCATAATTGGAGAGAATGATTTAGATGCAATAAAGCAAGCTTATCAACAAGCTATTTCAAGAGAAGATAAAACAAAATCATACGAAAGATATATGCAAGGAACTTTAGTATACAATACTTTAAGAAGGTCTTATGGTAGAGATATAACTGAAGCTTTAGATGAGCATGATAAAGAAAATAACGTAGAAACAGTGGAACACACAGAAGATGGACAAGAATACGTTGTAAGAAAAATTAATGGACCATTTAATAGAATGGTAAGTCTAATGGATGCATATGTAAAAAGTGAAGCTGAAGGTGATATGTACGAGAAATGGAATACCTCCAAAATGGCGGAAAATCATGCTTTATGTTATAGCTATATAAATCAAGATAATCCTGGAACAGCTAAAATTAAGGATAACCATGGAAATGTAAAAGATGGAATAGTTATATCTATAAGTGGATTTGTTCCTGAGGCTGTAACTGCAGTTGCACCATATGATTTATCTTCTAATTCTAGAACAATTACTACTACAACACTAAGACCACAAAAATTTTATACATCAAATGATTTACCAAATCAAACAAGAGGTAGATACTCAGAACTAGATATAGAGATACAAGATGTTTCTGGAAATACAAATGAATATAAAAAGATTCAGCCAACAAGTATTATTTGTTTTGAAGAAGTTGATGAAAATAGTATAAAAGCTGCTATAGATTTAAGTAAAAAACTTGGTAGAACTGTTCCTATTGAGCTAATAGATAGAAGAGAGCTAGCAAACCAGACTAAAACAGAGATTGAATCTTTATTTGAGCAATATAAAAAGGGAGAAACTTTACAACCTGAACTAGTTGGACAAATTATTACTAAATTTAATAATGTTAGAAATGCACATTTAAGTTCTGGTCTATCGGATGGGTTATTAGGTGAAAACCCAGAAAAAGAAAATTTACAAGCTATATTTAATAAATCACATTTAAATGAAATGCTTTCAGAATGTATTGATGTTACAAAACAAAGAATTCAAGATGGAGAAGTAGAAGAAGGATTATCTACAATAGAGCAAATTAAAGGCTATATAAAAACTGAAAGAGAAAAGTATGCTTTATTGCCAACAATGCGTGAAAAACAGATAATGGCAGGTATTGATTTGGATATTGACTATAGTTTAGATGAAATTCAAAGAGAGTATGGAAAGCTAGAAATCTCAAATGATTCTATAAATGAAAGCTTAGAAATTGTGGAAACTACTGAAGAATTAAGCTCACCTACATTTGAAATATTATATAGAAACACAAATTTTATGCCTGAACAATTATCTTTCACGGAATTTCAAGATAGTATAGATATACCAAAAGTGCAAGAGACAATACAAGATGTTCACGAAAAAGGATATTATAGTGAGAACAAAACATATTCTGAAGAACATATAGCAAGAGTTGCAATGTACTCTAATGCAATTGCAAATTTAGAAGGAGCAGATGATAAAACAAAGAAGTTATTAGGAGAAGCAGTAAAATATTATTCTAGTGGAAGAATGTTAGATATTGCAAATGAACCTTATCAAGAATATAGTGCAAAAATTGCAGGAAAAGAATTATATGAAAAAGAATCTTCTGGCGAATATTCTAAAGAAGATGTTGGAATAGTTCAAGCTGCAATAGAATTACAAGACATGCAATATGAATCTAATAAAACGCATGAGCAAGAAGTAGAAAGGAAAGGAAAAATTACTGAATTATGCGGAAAATACGGTTTAGAAGCAACAGAAGGAGAACAAATTGATAAAATTGCAACATACATAGAAGATAGTGTTAATTTGGATAATGCTAGATTTGTTACAAATATTGGAACTAAACAAAAAGAACAATTTCAGTATTATGGTTTGAAGACAGATACAGCTAAAAAGCTTGTAGAAGCAAGTTATTGTATTCAAGATGAATTAGCACAAGAACATTTGAAAGATTTATCAAATGTTGCTAGTATAGATTTTGACTCTAATTCTGAAAAATCAAATATAATGGAAGAATTTTTTAGAGAAGATGGACTTGAAACTGTATATAGACGTAAAAAAGAAGTAACAGCTTCTCCTATAGTACAAGAGGTATATTTTAGGCATAAATATAGTGAAATAGATGATCCTGTAAAAATTGGAATAGATTTAGAAAAAAATAGAAATAAGGAACAAGAAATAGCAGGTAAAGACAGCTCAGAAGTAACAACAGCAAAGGAAAATCTAACATTTACAGAGCAAGAAATTGGAAAAGCTACTATAAATACACCAACTATAGACAAAGATAATGCCAAAAATAGAGAGAAACAAGATGAAAAAGAAATACAACAAACTAAAGATGTTCAGAGTCAACTGGAATAGTAATAAAAAAGTTATAAGTGTTTA
The DNA here is from genome assembly GCA_944387565.1 of uncultured Clostridia bacterium. Taxonomy (GTDB): domain Bacteria; phylum Bacillota; class Clostridia; order TANB77; family CAG-508; genus CAG-269. Next base: position 43,739 of record CALXFJ010000006.1, read on the forward strand.
ATAAAGTATAGAGTTATATAGTTATTTTGTATAACTCTATTTTGTTATAATTTTCTAAATAATTCCAAAATTCACTTTTTACGTAAATAAAACATAATATATAGCAAAATAAAGTGAAAGGTGGGAAAGAAATGTCAGAATACATAATAAAAGGAGGAAAAAAGATAGAAGGAGAAGTTGACATATCAGGCTCTAAAAATGCATCATTACCAATAATAGCGGCTTGCGTATTAAATGGAGGAAAAAGTACCTTATATAATGTACCAAAAATACATGATACGGAAATGATGTTTGAAATATTAAAAAGATTAGGAGGAAGTGTAGAAAAAAAGAAGAATAAAGTAATAATAGATACAAGTAAAATAGAAAAATATGAAATACCAGAAGAATTAATGAGGCAAATGCGTTCATCAGTTATTTTAGTTGGCGGATTTCTTGGAAGATATAGAAAAGCGGTGTTTTCATATCCGGGAGGGTGTGATATAGGAGCAAGACCAATTGAATTACATTTAAAGGTATTTGAAAAATTAGGAATAAATATTAACAAAAACTATGGAAATATAGAGTGCTTTTGTGATAAAATAATGGGGGAAAAAATAGATTTAGACTGTCCAAGTGTTGGAGCAACTGAAAATGCAATACTTGCAAGCTGTTTGGCAGAAGGAACGACAATAATAAATAATGCAGCAAGAGAACCAGAAATAGTTGACCTTCAAAATTTCTTAAATAAAATGGGAGCAAAAATAAAAGGAGCGGGCACAAGTCATATAGAAATAGAAGGTGTAAAACAATTAAAAGATGTAAGTTATAATATTATCCCAGACAGAATAGAAACAGGAACATTTTTATGTTTAGCGGCAATAAATAGAACAAATTTAATTGTAAAAAATTCAAAAGCAGAACATATAACACCAGTAATAGATAAATTAGAAGAAATGGGATGTAAACTAAAAATAGAAAAAAATCAAATAGAAATAAACTCTCCTAAAAAATTAAAAACAGTAGATATAAAGACAATGCCGTATCCAGGATTCCCAACAGATATGCAATCTGTATTTGCTACAATGTTAACAACAGTAAAAGGAACATCTGTTATAGTAGAAAATATATTTGAAAGTAGATATAAATATACTCAAGAGTTGGTTAGAATGGGAGCAAAAATAACTACAGAAGGAAAAACAGCTATTATAAAAGGAGTAAGAAAATTATATGGAACTACTGTAAAAGCTACAGACTTAAGAGGAGGAGCAGCATTAGTAGTTGCTGGAACAGCAGCAAAAGGAATAACAAAGGTCGAAAATATAGAATATATATTAAGAGGATATGAAGATTTTAGTAAAAAATTAGAAAAAATAGGGGTAGATATAGAATTAAAGGGCAATTAAGCCCTTTATAAAAAACTAACTTGTCCAAAGGAGGGCTAAAATTGCCAAGAAAAGTAAAAGATATGCAAAAAAATCCTTATTATATAAATCATGAAGAAGCAAATGAAGAGACTATTGATGATATAATGAAGAGAAAAAAAGCAAAAGAAAGACAAAAAAGAATAGAAGAAAAAAAGAATAAAGAAGAATTCGGCTTAGAAACAGAAACAGTAATACAAATGACTAATAGGAATAATTTGAAAAAGGAAGAAGAAAAAAGAAGAAAGATTACTAAACAGGAAAAGAAAAGAAAGAAAAAAATAAAAAGAATAAAATTCTTCTTGAAATTATTTCTATTAATAGCAATAATAGTTGGAGGAACTGTTTTCGCTTTTACTTCACCAATTTTTAACATAAAGGACATAAAAGTAACAAATAATAGTCAGATAACTAGTGATACAATTATTAGTTTATCAGGTTTGAAAACAGAAGAAAATATTTTTAAATTTTATAAAAATGATGTAGTGAATAAAATAAAAGAAAACCCATATGTAGACTCTGCAGAAGTACATAGAAAGTTACCAAGCACTATAGAAATAGATGTAACAGAAAGAGTTCCAGCATTTAGTGTTGATTACATGGGAAAATATGCATATATAAATACACAAGGATATATATTAGAAATTTCAGAAGATAGTAAACGGACTTCCAATAATTCAAGGAGCAACAACTGCAGAAAATGAAATGAATCCAGGAAGTAGATTGAATACAGAAGACTTACAAAAGTTAGAAGATGTAATAAAAATTATAAATGCTACAAATGAAGCGGGATTAAACGGTAAGGTCACTTCTATTGACATTACAGACAAAAGCGAATATAGTATATATCTAGCAGAAGATAAAAAACAAGTTCATTTAGGAGATGCAACTAATTTAAGTAATAAAATGTTATATGTAGTGTCAATATTAGAAGATGAACAAGGAAAAGAAGGAGACATATATGTAAATGGAGACCTAAATAATAAATTTAATCCATATTTTAGAGAGAAAGTATAAATGGAAGAGGTGAAAATATGCAAAATAAAAAAGTTGTAGCAATTGTTTTAGGAATAATGTGTCTAGCATTAACAGCGGGAATTTGCATACAAATAAGAACAGTAAATGGAACAAATACAGAAGTTAGTAATAATTATGAAGAAAACAATTTAAGAGCAGAAGTATTAAGATATAAGGAAAGATATGAAAATAAATATAAAGAACTAGAAAAAGCAGAAGAAGAACTAGAAAAAGAAAGAGAAAATTCAGTACAAAATGACAGTGAATTACAAAGTATTGAAGAACAAATTACACAAGGAAATAAAATAATAGGATTATCTGAAGTAACAGGGCCAGGAGTTGTTGTAACATTAGCAGACAGTAAAAAAGATATAAGTGCCAGCTTAGATCCTAGTTCATTATTAGTGCATGACATGGATGTTTTAAGTGTTATTAATGAATTAAAAAATGCTGGAGCAGAAGCAATATCTATAAATGAACAAAGAATAGTTCCAACAACTGGAATAATATGTGGAGGTAATATTATAGATATAAATGGTCAAAAAGTAGGAGCACCTTTTGAAATAAAAGCTATAGGTCTTCCTGAGCAATTAGCAGCATTAGAAAGAACTGGAGGATACTTAGAATTATTAAAAAGCTATAGTATAGAAGTAAGCTTGAAAAAATCAAACAATATAACAATCCCAAAATATACAGGAACAATAAATTATCAATATGCTAAATCAGTAAATGAGTAAGGAGGTAAGACATGAAGAAACCTATAAGAAAAGGAAAAATAACTATGGTTATAACAATAGGTATTGCCTGTTTTGCATTAGTTCTAGTAATGTGTATGCAGTTTAAAATAGTAAATGAAGCAGATATTACATCAATAGAAAATATGAGAGAAGCGGAATTACAAACAGAACTTGCAAGTTGGAAAGAAAAATATGAAGATGCAAATCAACAATACGAAGATACAGAAGCAAAAATAGAAGAGTACAAGCAAACAAAAGCCTCTAACGAAGAAACAAGAAATGTTTTAGAATCAGAATTAGAACAAGTTAATATGTCATTAGGTAAAACAGATGTAGAAGGAGAAGGAATAGTAATAACAATAAAAGAATCAGATAGCGAAGATGCAGAAACAAGCGTGCCATCAGATGATTTATTATCAATAGTAAATGCATTAAAATTAGCAGGAGCAGAAGCAATATCAATAAATGATGAAAGAATTATAAATATGAGTGATATTGTATACATTAATTCAGGAGATTTTGTAAAAGTTAATGGACAAAGAGTTTTAGCTCCATATATTATAAAAGCAATAGGTGACCCTTCATATCTAGAAAGTTCACTAATAGGTAATGGTGGAGTAGTAGATACTATGAGAAAAACCGGAAAAGATGTTACAATAGATAAACCAAATACTGTAAAAATTTCAAAATATAATGATGATATAGAAACAAAGTATATGGAATAAGGAGGATGAAATATGATTTTTATAGCAATATTAATAGGATGTATATTAGGAGCGTTAATTGGTTTAAATGCACCAATGATTTCTTACACATATTCAAGTTATTTAGCAATTGCAGTAATAGCTGCTCTAGATTCTGTATTTGGTGGAATAGTAGCTGTTATAAAAAAGAATTTTGATTTAAAAATATTTGCAACAGGATTTTTTGGAAATGCAATATTAGCAATTTTACTTACAATCTTAGGACAAAAATTAAATGTTGATATTTATTTAGCAGCAATTGTAGTGTTTGTAGGTAGAATGTTTGTTAATTTAGCAATAATAAGAAGATATTATGTGGATAAATGGATATCTTTTTTTAAAGAAAAAAGAGGAGAAAAAGCAGAGGAAAAAATAGAGGAAAAAATAGAAGAAAAAATAGAAGAGAAAAAAGAAGAAAATGCTTAAATACTTGTAAACACCTAAATAGAAACATTATTACAAAACTGTTACGAAAATATTACAAAAATATAACAAATTCTATTGACATTTTTTTTAAAATGTAATATAAATATTTAAGAAAATTTATACTAAAAAAATGGAGGAATTAACTTGGCAATAGGAGATATCATAGTAGGCGTTGACATAGGAACAAGTAAGGTATGCACAGTAGTTGGAGAAGTAAACAACTTTGGGCAAATAGAAATAATATGCAACACCTCATATAAATGTAATGGACTAAAGAAGGGAAAAATAATAAATGAAGATGAAATAATTTTAAGCCTTGCTAAGACAATAAAAGATGCTGAAGATGAAACAAACTTAAAAATCAATTCTGCCTATGTAACAATTCCGGGAAAATATGTGACAATAGTACAAAATAGTATAACTAAGGAAGTTAAAGATAAATATGCTGGAATTTCTATAAGAGATGTCCAAAATGCAATAATGCAAGTAAAAGATATAGAGATTCCTGATGGTCAAACATTAATAGATATTGTACCAGATAAAATTACATTAGACAATGGAACTGTAGTAACAGACCCTGTTGGAAAATTAAGTTCTAATTTTACCATTAGTGCACAGGTAATATTAGCAGAGAAAGACTATGTAAGGCAATTAAATAGTATCTTTAAAAAATCAGGACTTGATATAGATGGAATTGTTCCAATAACATTAGCTGAAAGAAATTTAGTATTAGACACAAACGAATTACATGATAATATAATGTTATTAGATATTGGAGCTGGAAATACAGATATTGGTGTGTTTGAAGGTTCAACATTTTTATATACAAATTCTATACCATTAGGTGGAGATAATATTACAAGTGATATAGCACTTGTACTTAATATATCAGAAGAAGAAGCTGATAAATTAAAAAGACAATATGGACTAGCTTTAAAATCATTTATAGATAATGATAATGATATTATTTTAAATACAAGAAGAGATGATTCTAAAAATAAAATAATAAAAAGCTCAGAACTTATAGAAATCATAGAAGCAAGGATAGAAGAGATATTTTCAATAATAAACAAAGATATAACAAGTCATGGATTAAAACAAAAAATCAATAATGTAATATTAACTGGTCAAGGAATTGTTAATATAAATAAAAGTGATGTAGCAGGAAAGATAAATTTAAATATACCTGTAAAAATGTCAACAGGTAGAGCAATAAGTACAGTAAAACCTGCATATAGGACAAGCTATGCACTTGTTAGATATATTGCAGCAAGACCATTTGCCAAAACAGTTTCAAGTAATATAGATACACAAAATAATGAAAGCTTTATAAAAAATATATTTGAGAGAATAAAAGAATTTTTTTATTCATAATAAATGTTTTTAATTTTTGATGATATAAATAAAAAGGGAATTTAAAAGAGTTAGGAATAAGAAAGGGAGGAAAATCTAAATGATGGATTACAATAATGATGAGAATAATAACAACATCACTATGATGGATGGAACAGCAACAATTAAAGTTATAGGAGTAGGTGGAGCAGGAAACAACGCAGTAAATAGAATGATAGAAGCAGAAATAAAAGGTGTAGATTTTATAGCAGTAAATACAGATAGACAAGCTCTACAAATTTCTAAAGCTAAAACAAAAATACAAATAGGAGAAAAAATAACACGTGGATTAGGAGCAGGAGCAAATCCTGATATAGGAGCACAAGCAGCTGAAGAAAATAAAGCAGAAGTTGCAGAAGTATTAAGAGGAGCAGATATGGTATTTGTTACAGCCGGAATGGGTGGAGGAACAGGTACAGGAGCTGCACCTATAGTTGCACAAGCTGCAAAGGAAATGGGAATCTTAACAATTGGTGTTGTTACAAAACCATTTACATTTGAAGGAAAGAAAAGATTATCACAAGCAGAACGTGGAATTGAAAGTTTAAAAGGAAAGGTAGATACATTAGTAGTAATTCCAAATGATAAATTATTACAAATAGTAGATCGTAAAACATCTATCGTAGAAGCTTTTAAAATGGCAGATGATGTTTTAAGACAAGGTGTACAAGGTATCTCTGATTTAATTGCTATTCCAGGACTTGTAAACTTAGACTTTGCTGATGTTAAAACAATAATGCTAAATCAAGGTATGGCTCATATGGGTGTTGGTAGAGCTTCAGGAGAAAATAGAGCAGAAGATGCTGCTAAAGAAGCAATTCAAAGTCCATTACTAGAAACTTCAATAGAAGGAGCTAAAGGAGTAATAATAAATATTACAGGTAGTTCAGATTTAGGATTACATGAAGTAAATACTGCAGCTGAATTAGTTCAACGCAGCGTAGATCCAGAAGCTAACATAATATTTGGTACAGTTACAGATGAATCAATGGGAGATGAAATCCAAATAACAGTAATAGCAACAGGATTTGAAAAAAATGAACCAATTTCAAGTATTGGTGTAGATAATATGGTATCAAAAAATTGGGAAAAGAAAATAACATCAATTCCATCAAGTTCAGAAAGCAGTGCATCACAAAATGATTTAGATATTCCAGCTTTCTTAAGAAAAAATAGAAACAAAAATTAGAATTTAATAATATAATTTCATTAATTAGAAGAAATAATCGAAAATACTCGATTATTTCTTTTTTTCGCTTATAAGAAAAGACAACTTTTTTAAATCTTAAGTAGTAGAATAAATAGACAGGTGATATAATGACCATTTACGTTGATGTAGTACTAATAGAGAATTTAATAATGAATTATATAATATTACTTGCAACAGGCTTAATTTTAAAAACAAAACTAAAGCATCTAAGGTTAATAATTGCAAGTCTATTAGGAGCCATTTATTCTATTGTAGCATATATAAATTTTCTAGAAATATATTCAAACTTTTTCTTGAAAATATTATTATCAGTAATAATTGTGTATATAGCATTTAATCCACAAACAATGAAAAAAATGTGGAAAAGTCTTTTAATATTTTATTTAACATCATTTGTTTTTGGAGGAGCAGCTTTTGCTTTAATATATATTATAAGACCACAAGATATTTTAATGAAAAATGGATTATTTTTAGGTACATATCCTTTAAAAACAGTAATATTAGCTGCAATAGTAGCTTTTATAGTTATAATAACAGCATTTACTATTGTAAAAACAAAAGTAACTAAAAAAGATATGTTTTGCAATATAGAAATTAAACTAAATGGAAAGATATTAAAAACAAAAGCTCTAATAGACTCTGGAAACATGTTGAAAGAACCTATAACAAACACACCAGTAGTGGTCATAGAAAGAAGTCTTTTATATGAATATTTGCCAAAAGAGATATTAAATCATCTAGATGATATCATAGGAGGTGATTTGGAAAAGATACCTGAAGAAATAAGAAATCAGTATATTTCAAGATTGAAATTAATTCCATTTTCATCATTGGGAAAACAAAATGGAATGTTAATAGGAATAAAGCCAGAATATTTAAAAATAATAAAAGAAGAACAAGAGATAAAAAAGGAAAATGTAATCCTTGGAATATATAATAAATCATTAACCAAGAAAGGAGAATATAGAGCATTAATGGGAATGGGATTTATTTAAAAGGAGCTGATAAAATGAAAATAATAGATTTTGTTAAAAATAGTATAAGTACTATATGTGCAAAATATTTAAATGACAACAATGAAATAGAATATCTTCCAATTTTTTATATAGCAGGAAGTCAGACATTACCACCTCCTTTACCACCAGAGGAAGAAGAAAAACTAATAAAAGAATTATCACAGGATAATAACTTAGAAGCAAGACAAATATTAGTAGAAAGAAATTTAAGATTAGTCGTATATATAGCAAAAAAATTTGAAAATACAGGAATAGGAATAGAAGATTTAATATCAATAGGAACAATAGGTTTGATGAAAGGAGTAAATACATTTAATTCTGATAAAAAAATTAAACTTGCCACATATGCATCAAGATGTATAGAAAATGAAATTTTAATGTTTTTAAGAAAAAGCAATAAAATAAAAGGAGAAATTTCTATAGATGAACCATTAAATAAAGATAGAGATGGAAATGAACTTTTATTATCAGATATTTTAGGAACAGAGCCAGATATTACGTCTAGAAATTTAGAAGATGAGGTGGATAAAACATTACTTAGAAATTCAATATCAAAATTAAAAGATAGAGAAAAAAACATAATGGAAATGAGGTTTGGGTTCAAAACAGGAGAAGAAAAGACACAAAAAGAAGTAGCAGATGAACTTCGGAATATCACAAAGCTACATATCAAGACTAGAAAAGAAGATTATAAACAAAATGAAAAAAGAAATATCTAGTAAAATAGGCTGAATGTTCCAGCAACAGAAAAAAACAATGCATAAAAAAACCAAATTTGGAAATACTTAAAGTAAGTAATTTCAAAGGAGGTTTTTCTTTTGGCGAATAACAAGGTGGAAATATGTGGTGTTAATACATCAAAACTACCTCTATTAAGTAAAAAAGAAAAAGAAGAACTATTCGTAAAAATAAAAGCAGGAGATGAAGAAGCAAGACAAAAATTTATAAATGGAAATTTAAGATTGGTATTAAGTGTAATACAAAGATTTTATGGTAGAGGAGAAAATGCAGATGACTTGTTTCAGGTTGGATGTGTTGGGTTAATTAAAGCAATTGACAATTTTGACTTAAGCCAAAATGTTCAATTTAGTACCTATGCAGTTCCTATGATAATAGGAGAGGTAAAAAGATATTTAAGAGATAATAATAGCATAAGAGTTAGTCGTTCGGTAAGAGATTTGGCATATAAAGTAATACAATATAAAGAAAGATATACAAAAGAACATGGGAAAGAGCCAAGAGTTGAAGAGATAGCAAAAGAATTAGGAGTTGAGAAAGAAGAAATAGGATTTTGCATGGATGCTATCCAAGACCCAGTTTCATTACAAGAACCTATATATAATGATGGAGTTGAAAACATTTATATAATAGACCAAATAAAAGATAATAAAAATACAGATGAATCATGGACAGAAAAAATGACCATAGAGGGAGCTTTGTCAAAGTTAAATGAAAAGGAAAGAACAATAGTAACTAAAAGATTTTTTGATGGAAGAACACAAATGGAAGTAGCAGATGAAATTGGAATATCTCAAGCTCAAGTATCACGATTAGAAAAAAGTGCAATTGAACATATAAAAAGATTTTATAAATAGCTAAGAAGATTAGCTATTTTTTGAAGTCATATTTTATTAGGAAGAATAATATATATAATAGAAGAAATAGGAGGGAATGAAATGGGAGATAAAGGGTTAGACTTTAAACATAAAGAAGTAATAAATATAACAGATGGTAGAAGGCTGGGTTTTGTTCAAGATGTATGTGCTGATTTAGATACTGGAAAAATAACTCACATTATAGTTCCTGGCAGTAACAAATTAATTAATATATTTTCACAAAATAATAATGTGGTAATTCCATGGCAGAAGGTAAAATGCATTGGTGATGATTTAATATTAGTAGAAATATAAAAAAGTTAAAAATTTTTGAAAAATATATTGACATAAAAAGTTAAAAATGTTATTATAAATGTGCATTAAGTAATACTCAAAAATAACTAAAAAAATTCTTAAAAATTTTTCAAAAATCTATTGACATCAAGAAACAAAAATGGTATTATATAAAAGTACCTTGCAACAGACAAAAATATAAGAAAAAACTTAAGAATTAGTAATAAAATTTAATGATGATAGCACCAAGAAATTACTAGTTTTTTATTTTGCCTTTTAAGGGGTAAAAAAAGTTTAAAAAAATGTCGAAAAAGTGTTGACAAACACAAAAAGGTATAGTATAATGCAAAACGTTCCGAGTCAAAAAGAACATAAAAAGTACATTGAAAAATAAACAAATAAATCCTTTGAAGAAAAAACCTAAGCGGTATATTTTAAGAAATTAAAATA
>CALXFJ010000007.1 GCA_944387565.1 uncultured Clostridia bacterium
AAGCATTTTTACATAATACTTTCTATAATATTTTAGTTGCTATAACCTATTTTATGCAAAAATTTGCATAAAATAGGAAATTACACATCACAGCTATTTGCTAATATTTATTTAAATGAGGTAGACCAGTATGTGAAAAAAGAACTTGGCATAAAATATTACTTTCGTTATCTTGATGACAGTGTATTATTATTAAAAAATAAAGAAGAAGCAAAATATTGTTTAGAAAAAATAAAAGAATTTCTTTTATCTAGGTTAGGATTAACATTAAATAAAAAAACACAAATATTTAAAAGTAAACAAGGAGTAAACTTTTGTGGTTATAAAATAAATGAATATAGATTAAAAATTCGAGATAAAGGAAAAAGAAAGCTAAAGAAAAAGGTTATTAAATTAAAATATTTAGTGAGAAATGGAGAAATTTCAAGTAAAGAAGCAAAAAAATATTTAGCAGGACATATGGGATATATAAAAATAGCTAATACATGGAATTTAGAAAATAAATTATTTTATAAAGAAATTTAAAATAAAATTAGGGATAAGTCGAAAACAGAACAAGCAATCCGTTTGTTAATAGAGGAGGCAATTACAATAAGAACAGCAACAACAGAGCTAGCAAACGCAATAGCAATAATGACAATGCTAATAGCAACAAAACCTTCCGTCCAGCACTCTAATACATATTCTAGATTATATATTTTAAGGAATATATACAGTGAAAGTATTAGTATTAAAGAGATTTATTCCTTCCAGATATGGTAAAAAAGAATCAGTAAAACAGGTATTAGTAGAAATTTTTTGAATATACTTGTTTTACGCTATTTTTATATTTCTTTGTTTTAATTTTTAAATTTTTCTTTTTTTGTTTTCTTTTTTGGTTTTATTTTTTCCTTTTTAATTTTATTTTTAGGAGTAGTTAAATGAATATAGGTTTAATAATAGGAAAAATAATAAGAGATATAGAATTTAAATTTATAATAAATAATAAAAAATATTATTCAATTTCCATATTAAAAGTTGAATTAGATAATAAAAGTATAGTAACAGTGAAAGCATATAATGATATAGCAGATTGGTGTTATAAGAATTTGTTAAAAAATGATAATGTAGCTATATATGGAAAGTTAAATAGTGAAATGGAGGTTATAGTAGAAGAAATAGAAATTATTTAATGTAAATAAAATAATCTAAGAAATAGTGAGAAAAAATTAGAAAAAACAAGAAAGAAAAAAGAAAAATAAAGTATTTACTGAAAAATAAATATTGCTTTTGAAATAAAAAAGAATATATAATAAAAAATAAACCATACTAACAAAAGAGGTAAGATTATGAAAATAAAAGATTTTTTAGAAGAAAACAAAGGAAAAAATTTTATTATAGAAGTAGAAAATGGAATAATAAAAAAAATAACAATAGAAGAAATGAAATATGAGATAAAAAATGATGAACTATATTTAATAAATGGTTCAAATCTAGACTTTGCAGTAATAAATTTAAATATTATAAGAAACTTCAATGTAAATAATGGAAAAGTAGTAATCTTTTTAGAAGACAAAAAAGAAACAAAAATAAAAATTTCAGTAATTTAAAGAAAATGAAGGAAAAAGCTAATATCATTAGCCTTTTTCTTCATGATATTGTATAAGCACATTTTTAATAGCAATATGAATTAACTTATAAACTGAAATACCATATTTATTTTTAAGCTTTTCTAAATTATATAAAGAGCTTTTCCTAAGAATAATAGAATGTTTAGTAAAAAGTTCATTGGGTTCTTTTGGATATAATTTAACATCTTCTGTTTCAATTAATTCATCAATACATGCATTAATAATTTTACTAACAGAAGCATCATAAACATTCTCACATAAAAACTCAATTTCATCATAAAGACTACTTTCAATTTCAATAGTTTTTTGAATTAATTCATCTTTTGGCCAAAACCTATCTAAAACATTCATTTCTGCACCATCCTTGTTATTTTACAATTATATTATAGTTTTACAAGTCAAACATTATAACCTTGATATACACGGAATAAAACAATGAAAAATAACACAAATTCATTAACTATCATATATAATTAATATGGAAATAAAATTTAAAAAGCATTGCAAAATCTAATAACTTATGATATAAAATATAATAAATAAAAAGAGAATTTGAGAAGAGGTGAATTCATGATAAAAGCCTATGCAAAATCTGATGTTGGAAAAGTAAGGGAAACAAATGAGGACTCTTTTTATATATCTGATTCATTAGATGAAGTACAATTATATATGTTAGCTGATGGAATGGGAGGATATAAAGGAGGAGAAATTGCAAGTAAGCTTGCAATACAATCTTCCAAAAATTATATAGAAAATAATTTTAAACAAATAGAAAAAGATAAAGATAGCATAATACAATTACTAGGTAGTAGTATAGAATATGCAAATATGGTAGTATATGAGAAATCAAAAGAAGATAAAGAATTAGAAGGAATGGGTACTACTTTAGACATTTGTTTAATATATAATAATAAAGTATTTATAGGACATGTAGGAGATAGTAGAGTATATCGTATAAGAAAAGATTTTATGAGAAAATTAACTCAAGACCACAGTTATGTTCAGAAATTAGTAAAAGATGGAACTATTACTAAGGAAGAAGCAATGCATCATCCACAGAAGAATATGTTAATGAAAGCACTAGGATGTAATGCTTTTGTAGAACCAGATGTTATGGTAAAAGGATTTTTAAAAGATGATATATTAATTATGAATTCAGATGGACTAACTAACTTAGTTTCACAAGAAGAAATATTTGAAGAAGCAAAAAAAGATATAGAACAAGCGCCAAAAGAACTAGTAAGGAAAGCAAATGAAAATGGTGGTTATGATAATATAACTGTAATTGTAATAAAAAATATATAACGTTCTACAAATTAAACATTATTTAAGGAGAGATAAATATGAATTTAGAAGGTAAGCTATTAGGAAATCGATATGAAATTGTCGAGAAAATTGGAAATGGTGGAATGGCTACTGTATATAAAGCAACAGATAAAGTATTAAAGAGAAATGTTGCAGTAAAGATATTAAGAGATGAGTTTACAACTGATGAAGAATTTATAAAAAGATTTGAAGTAGAGGCACAATCAGCAGCAAGATTAACACATCCCAATATTGTATCTATTTATGATGTAGGTGTAGAAGATAATTTCCATTACATAGTAATGGAATTAATACAAGGAAAAACTTTAAAGGAAATAATTCTAGAAGAAAAAGGACCACTTCCATGGAAATGGTCAGTAAATGTAGCTATACAAATAGCATCAGCACTAGAAACAGCACATAAAAATAATATTATACATAGAGATATAAAACCACATAACATAATAATTACTGAAGATGGAATTGCTAAAGTAACAGATTTTGGAATAGCAAAAGCGGCTTCAAATTCAACTATTACAGCTTTTGGAACAACAATGGGGTCTGTACATTATTTTTCACCAGAACATGCAAGAGGAGGATATACAGATGCAAAATCAGACTTATATTCTCTAGGTGTTGTTTTATATGAGATGGTAACAGGAAGAGTACCATTTGATGCAGATACTCCTGTATCAGTTGCTTTAAAACATATGCAAGAAAAACCTAAAGAACCGATAGAGGTAAATCCAAATGTACCAATAGCTGTAAATAAAATTATAATGAAGGCTTTACAAAAAGATACTACTTTAAGATATCAAACAGCAACTGAAATGTTACAAGATTTAAGAAAAGCATTAAAAAATCCAAATGGAGATTTTGTTGATGATGCAGAATATGACCCAACAGCAAAAACACAAGTAATTAATACAGAAATGTATAACAATGTTAGAAATTCAGAAGAAAATACTGATAAAACAGCTAAAAAAGAAGGCAAATTTAAGAAATTTATAAAAAATCATAAAGGACTAAGTATTTTTATAGGATTGGTTATTTTATTTGCATTAAGTTTAGGAGGAACAATTCTTGCTTTAAATCTAACTAATCCAGCAGAAGTAGACATGCCAAATGTAGTTGGTTTATCTCAAGATGAGGCTAAGCAAGAAGTAGAAAATGCAAAATTAGTATTTGAAGTATCAAGTGAAGAATATAATAAAGATGTTCCAGAAGGCTATGTAATATCACAAAAAGCAGAGTCAGATATCGGAGATTTTACAACTACACCAGGTGAAAGAAAAGTAAAAGAAGGAAGTAAAATACAAGTTATAATAAGTAAAGGACAAGAAAAGACTACAGTTCCTAATGTGAAAGGCAAAGAAAGAGATGAAGCAATTAAAATGCTTGAAGATGCAAAATTAGTTGCAGATGTAGTTGAAGAAACAAGCAAGACAGTTAAAGAAGGATATGTAATAAGCCAAGAAACAGACCCTGATACAGAAGCTTTTGCAGGAGATACTGTAAAAATACATGTAAGTACAGGAACAGGAATTAAACAAGTTACTGTAATTAGTGTAATTGGGCAAGATGAGGCTACTGCAAAATCTAATTTAGAGAACTTAGGATTAAAAGTTAATGTAACATATCAAGATGCTACAACTGATAATGGTAAGGTTACAAAACAAAGTGTAGATGCTAATAAAGTTGTAGATGAAGGAACAACAATAACATTAACAGTAAATAAGGTAACAGAGGATAAGAAGGCAAATGTAACAATTAATGTACAAAAAATTACAGGAGGATATAAACAATCTTCAGAAGATAATGAAACTACAACTGATAATGTGGCTAAAACAGTAAGTATAGAAATAAAAGTAAATGATAGTACTGTTTATACTGATTCCGGAGTTGATAAAAATACTACAAGTAAAACAACAGAAATTAGCGGAAGAGGCTCAGTAAAAGTAACATTAATAATGACTGATAAAAATGGAGGAAACTGGACTAGAACACAAACAGTTAATTTAGATAATACATCATCTGTAAATTTTAATTAGAAGAAAAAATGAGATATAGTATTTGCTTTACAAGATGCAGTTTCATTTAATAATTAAAATTTACCCAATTAGTTGTTTATGGTAATATGTGTATGATGAATACAAAAATAATACTTTGTATATTATTTTCAATATTCATTTATTAATACTTTGCTCGGTATTAATATAGGTCATTAGAATCCATATTGAAATAAAGATGAACGAAAAAGACTAGGAAGTGCCATTTCTAGTCTTTAATTATGTACTTAAAATTACTTAGTTTTTGTTTCTAGATGTTAGGATTATTATGAACATTTCAAATTAATCATTTTTAAATTGACCTTTACATAAAATAGTAGTATAATAGAAACATAATTGGCAAAAGCCTTTTATAAATCCTTTAGTTAAAGCTTATTTAAACGGGATAAGCTTTAAACAAAATTAATAAGCAACACCTAAAATTAGGAAAGGAAGAAAAATGCAAGCCGTTTATCTTTTTATTTATCTTATTCTTATTACTATTACATGGTATGCAATAGGCATGGAGAAAACTAGAAATTCATCAATAAGAATGCAAAATATTCATTTAGCAAAAGCTCTTGTTGAATACAATAAAAAAGAAGAGTCAGAATATGAAGCAAAAGTAGTAAAACAAATAATATTAAATATGCAATTGATAAAAACAACAAGTTTGTTAACTTTAATGGGGTTAATATTTTTAGGTATAATTATTTATTCTTCAATAATTAATTGTAGATATGGATGGGATATAAGTATTTGGTTCATTTTGTTAATTGTTTTGACTTTGGATACAGCAATAACATCATATATAAATGGATGTAAAAGATATCTCTCGAAAAATAGCAAAGCAGAATATGAAATGGAACATATATCTCGTATAGTTGTTATTGGATTTATTTCAAAGGTTGTGGAGTTTATTGGAATAGTTCTATTTATTGTTGCTATTGTAATGTGTATACTATGAACAAGTAATTAGGAATTTAGATAATATAAATAGGAAAAGGGTAGTTTAGAATTAATTTTCTTGAACTGCTCTTTTCCTAATAGTTGAAATTGACATAAATATGTAGTATAATAATACAAATGGCTCAAAAGGCCTTTTATAATTCCTTCACAAGTTTATTCTAGAACGGGTAAACTAATCAAAAAGATAAAATACAACACCCAAAATTTTGGGAAGGAGAAAAAATGAATTACGTTCTAACAATTATTCTTTATCTTTTTTCTATCGCATTATTATCTTATATGGCAGGAGATACAATTGGTAGTATAATAAAAGGAAAAGAAAAAATAATTAAACTAGCTAATAAAGGTAAAATATCTTTAGGAGAAGCTCTAAAATATTGTCCAGAAGAACAAAGAAAGAAGTTTGGAAAAAGAAAAATTATTGGATGTTTATTTATAGGATTTTTAATAATTTTATTGTTTATGATTATAAGAGTAATGATAGAAGATTTTGCTACATGGAGTATTAGTTTAATTATAATAACCTTAATTTTGGAAGTTGTTGTTGCAGTAGTAGTTTTCTATATTTCTTACAAAAAATCAGATTATTATATTAAAGCTAGTTATTCAGGTGTTATACAGATAAGTAAGGATGAAAATACTAATCTAATTTATTTTTCTGATGGAGAGAAAATAGTAGATATTATTAAGCTAACTATTCAAGATGATGAGAGTATTAAGCAAGAACATATTAAACCTTCAAAAGAATTGTTGGATTTGTTAGATGAAAGAACAGGAGGTAAAAAAGAGTATCTTTTGTATTAATTATAAGGTTATGCACAGGTAAAAAGATAAAAAATAAAAAAGAGCAATCTAAATTTTAGGTTGCTCTTTTTAAAACTTGAAATTTACATAAAATGGTAGTATAATAAATATATAAATGGCAATATGCCTTTTATATATTCCTAGTATAAGTTTATTTCTAGAACGTAATAAACTTAAGCATAAATAATAAACAACATCCAAATTTGGAAGGAGTAAAAATGGCCTACGTTCTGTGTTTAACAACAATTTATCTTTTAGCTGTAGCTATTATATTCTATGCTAGTGGCAAGATAATAGGCAAGGAAATTATCACAAGAAACAAAATAATGCAAAGAGTAAAAGGACAATATGAAGAAGATGATGAAGATATAACATTTGCTGAAGCAATAGAAGAATTGCCTGAAGAAGAAAGGGATGACTATAGGAAGAATTTCATTATAGAATGTGCACTTTTAGTATTTTTTGTAATCATGCTAGCTGTAGTAATATATTTGATTAGCGATATTAGAATGTGGAATGCACAAGCATTAGGACTGATAATTGTATTTTCAATTGTTATTGCTATATTGGCATTTATGTATGCATATAAGAATATTAATAATGAAAATTATTATTATGATAGTAATGATTACAGTAAAATTGGAATGTGGTCTGAACTATATCGAATGATTAATGATAAGGATTGTAAAAATATAGATGTCTTTAAGATAGATGAAGCAAATACTATTGCATGTATTTTAGATAATAATGGAAAGACAAAAAATGTTTGTTACTATGATTTAACTAAAGTACCAAATGATGGAGAAAAACTTCATATTAATAAACAATTAATGGATTATTTAAGAGAAGTGCGAAGTATGGCAAGAAAAGATATAGTTATAGATGATGAAGTTTCAGATAAAGAATAGAATATATTAGCATAGGTAGAAGATAAATTAAACAAACTAAAAAGAGCAATCTAAAATTTTAGGTTGCTCTTTTTAGTGATATTCTTGAGTTTTATTAAAAAATATAGTATATTAAAGAAAATAATAAGAAATAGAGGTAATTTATGAAAGGAATTATTATAGAAAATATATCAAATTTATATCAGGTAAAATCATTTGAAAATGATAATATTTATGAATCAATTGCAAGAGGAAAGTTTAAGAAAGAAGAAATAACGCCAGTAGTAGGAGATAGAGTAGAAATAAGCATAATAGATGAAAAAGATAAAAAAGCAGTGATAGAAAAAATAGAAGAAAGGAAAGTATATATAAAAAGACCCAAACTTGCAAATATGACACAAATAGTATTTGTAGTTTCAAGTAAAGACCCCAAACCAGATTTATTAATGCTTGATAAACAATTAGCATTTGCTGAATATTTGGGAATAAAAGCAATAATTGTACTTAATAAAACAGATTTAGATAAAAAACAAGAATTTAAAGAAATAAAAAAAGTATATCAAAATATAGGATATAATGTAATACAAACAAATGCAAAAGAAAAAATTGGAATAGATAAATTAAAAGAATTACTAAAAGGTAATATAAATGGATTTTCAGGAAATTCAGGAGTTGGTAAATCTAGTCTAATAAATGCAATATTTAATAAAGATGTAACAGAAGAAGGAGAAATAAGTAAAAAAAATAAAAGAGGAAAAAACACAACGACATCAATCAAGTTGTATGAAATAGATAAAGAAACTTTTATTGCAGATACACCGGGATTTTCAACATTTGATATATCAGAAATTGAAAGTAAAAATTTATGTTTATATTTTAAAGAATTTAAAAAATATATAGAAGATTGTGAATTTATAGGATGTACTCATATAAAAGAAGAAAATTGTGGAATAAAAGAAGCTGTAAGAGAAGGAAAAATAGATAGTAAAAGATATGAAAGATTTATTAAAATATATGAAGATTTAAAGAAAAGGGAGGAAAGAAGATGGTAGAAATATCAACATCAATACTAACAATGGAGAAAGGAGAAGAAACTAAAACTATATTTGCTTTAGAGGCTGCAAAAACAGATTATTTCCATATAGATGTAATGGATGGAAAATTTGTTGAAAAGAACACATATAAGAAAATGATGGAAAATAGTTCGTATATAAAGAGAATATCAAATTTACCTTTAGATGTACATTTAATGGTAGAAGATGTAAAAACTGCAGTGGATGATTTTTTAGCAGTAGAGCCTAATATAATAACATTTCATTATGAAGCATGCAAAGATAGTAGTGAAGTTTTAGATATAATAAAATATATAAAAGAGAATAATTGTAAAGTAGGACTTGCAATTAAACCTAATACAAATCTGGAAGATATATATGAATTTTTACCATATATACATATGTGCTTAGTAATGACAGTAGAACCAGGAAAAGGAGGACAAAAGTTAATAAAAGCGACTGTTAATAAAGTAAGGGATTTAAAAAAATATATTAATGATAATAATATAGAAATAGATATAGAAGTAGATGGTGGAATTAATCTAGTAACAGCAAATATTGTTAAAGAAGCAGGAGCAAATATTTTAGTATCAGGTACAGCTATTTTAATGGCAAAAGATTATAAAGTAATAATTGATGAATTAAAAAAGTAAGAAAATTAAATAATAAAGATATGTATTGAAATTTTATGTAAATCATGATAAAATGTTGTTGCACAGCAAAAGCTGTTATATAAATGGTACTCTAACAGAAAGGATAAAAATGAAATATAAAGCAGCTATTACAGCTGATGAAGTCCAAGAAAATATTGTAATTCCAAATACAGAATGGAGGACATATATAGCTAAAAAAGAAAATACTGGCTATGATGAAGACCAAGTTTTTACAAATGAAGTATTTCCAAAAGAAATTTCAGGGATTTTTATTGGATTTACAGAAATTGATTCGAAAGCATATCCTGTATATGTACTAGATGTAATTAGTAAGGACTTGTTCGTATGTGGTAATAAAGGCTATAACAATATCATTAAAATTACTTATGGTATATGTGATAGTCTGTTATATCAAAATAGAGATGATATTTTACTAGCTAGGAGTATAAAAGATTCAGATTTAGAATTTTTTAATTATAGGAAAGAACCATTAACATATTGGCTTGCTTCTAGAAAGTCTAGTCATGACAAAAATAAGTATTGGAGTTATAATAGGTGTAGTGTGAGAAGCGTCTGGTATGGAAAAGTAAAAGAAAATTTACTTTTTGAAATGGCAGATAACATAAACTTGCTGGCATCAGATAGGGAATATACTTATAATTATCCTATTAGACCAGTTGTTGTTTTGAACTCACAAATTACTGATATCGAAAAGAGGTCGGATTATCGCTGGATAGATGCATAGGTACCAAAACAAGAGGGTTCCTTTTTTAGGATACCCTCTTGTTTTTATCTTATTTAGATTTTTTAACATGAGATTCTGTATTTCCTTTTTTACTTGAATTTTCTTTACTATCTTTGTTTTTAGATGGTAATATACCTTTTATAATAATTCCAAGTCCTAATATAGAAATTGCAATGCTTACAAATGAACCAACTACAGGAATTATACATATTGCCCAAAGAATTGCTGAAGTTATTATAAGTATACCGAATATTACAGAATTTTTTTCAATTTTTAGTTTATTACAAATTAAATTGTTAATTGCAATAGCAAAAATTGAAGGAGCTAAAGCAATACCTATAAATAATATAGCTAAACCTATAGTTGCAATTGTAGAAGTAATTCCTAATAAAATAAGTAATGCAAATGCAATTACTGCAAGTATTGGTGTTAAAATACCATAACCTAAAGTAGGTAAGAATTTTTTAGAGATAATTTTACTTGTATTTTTTAGGAATTTAGGTGCAAGCCATAAACAAATAAGCCAAACAAGAACAACAGTTACTATAAATCTTCCTAATGATAAAATATAAGTTTGAACAGATGCTGAATTTGAAGATTTTTCCTCTGTATAATTTACACTACCTGTTACAGTACCTTCTGGAATAGAAAGTTCAGTACTTGAAGTATAATTAAGGTTACCATTTATTAAACCTTGTGAAGTTACTTGACTTTGTTCACTTTCATTTGAAGTTGTTTGAATATTTATTGTATTAGTTTTTGTGTAAACATTTCTTCCTATGATTCCAGATATATTTAAATTATCAGTAATTGTTCTTATATCACGATAGATATAACCATTTATTGTAATATTATTTGAACATGCATATAAGTCATAAATACGTCCTGAAATAGTAATATCTTTTCCTATAGCAAACAAATTACTAAAAATATAACCATTCTCATTTACATTAATAGTATTTGCAACAATAAAAGCATCTCCACCTATATATGAATTAATATTAACAGTGTTTGCAAAAACAAAAAGGTTTCCATCTACCATGTAATCAATTGTAACTTCATCACCAGTTAAGTAAATGTCTTCAGATTTTAAATTTTCCATACTAGCATTTGCATCTACTGCTTGTTGAGTTGCTTGTTCATTAACTTCGTTTGTTGCGGTAGTATCTTCTGCTGCTTGAACAATAGGCACCGTAAAAGCTAAAATAATTACCATTAATAAAGTAATTATTTTAAATTTGTTTTTTAACATTAAAACCCCTCCTTGTATTTTATTAATATGTAAAAAATATATATCTTTATTAGCAATTTGTCAATGAAAAAAGACTTTTTAAAATAAAAAAACTACCAAGTGGTAGTTAATTATTTAAACCTTTATAATACTTACAAAATTTATTAATAGGGCAGATATCACATTTTGGATGTCTTGCAATACAAGTATTTCTACCATGCCATACAAATAGATGATTAATATCTTTTAAACTTTCTTTGGGAAAGATTTTTATTAAATCTTGTTCAATTTTTGCAGGTCCTTTTTTATCAGAAAGACCTGTTAAATTTGAAATTCTTTTAGCATGAGTATCAACGGCAATACCTTTTGCAATACCAAAAACTTCTAATAAAATAACATTAGCACTTTTTCTGCCAACACCTGATAAAGATGTTAGTTCTTCCATAGTATGAGGAACTTCACCATTAAAATTTTCTAGAATTTGTTTGCTGCATAGTTTAATATTTTTAGCTTTATTTCTATAAAATCCACAAGGGTGAATAAGTTCTTCTAATTCTTTTATATCTATATTTGCAAAATCCTCAATTGTTTTACATCTTTCAAATAATTTAGGTGTAGTTTTATTAACTCTTTCATCAGTACATTGTGCAGAAAGCATAACAGCAACAACTAATTGAAATGGAGTTTTAAAGTCTAAGCTACAAGTGGCATCAGGGTATGCTTTCTTTAATAATCTAACAATTTCTTTTGCATCTTCTTTATTCATGTAATCACCTCATATATCAGTATTTTACAAGAAAAAACAAATTTCGTCAAATTAAATAATTATGAACCAAAAAAAGGAACAAATTATATTAAATAATCATATTATATACAAAAACAGATAGTGTAAAGTAATCTATGAAAAAATAGAATATGAAAACATTATCCAGAAATTGTAAAAAAGCACATTGAAAAGTTAAAAATATACAAAAAAAGGCATCAGAAATAATACTTCAGGCTTAGCAATTTTAACGATATTGATAAATGCTTTGTCAAGTGGTCACTTGCAAGTAGTAAATGCATTTGACAAAGCATTTACCAATACGTTGTAAGTTAGTTAAGCCGAAGTAAGGTAAAGTATGAAGTTGCAATAAATCAAGTCTTTTGTTGATTTATGATTAGTTGTTGGGAAAGTTCAATTAGTATTTGCCACTTAGCAGGCATAAGTTCAGCTCTTTCAAGTTCAGGGACTTCATTTAAAGGTTTCCAATAGGTATAAGAATGAGGTCTTAAAAAATTGTAATAAGCAACAAATAGACACAAGTGAGTATTAGCACCATCGTCAGAGCCATAACCGATTTGTAACTTTGTAAGAAAATTTAAAAGTACGATTAAGTCTTTCAATAATTTGTTTAAGCCAGCGATACTCAGTAGAAACATCATCTTCATTGGTTAAACCAATAACTTGAGTAACATCAAAATGCATACCATGCAGAGCGAATTGTTGTTGTGCAAGTTTGTAAGCTGTATAGCCATCAGCAACAAATTTAAGAGCTTTGCCAGGGAACTTCTTAAATTTATCAAAAGCCATACGCATAGCTAAAATGCAAGGAGTGGTATCACGAGAATCAGAACTTCTGTAACCAAGAATCGATTTCTTGATAGCATCCATAATAAACCAGACATAACGTCTAGAACCTTTAACTTTAGTATAAGTTTCATCAGCAGCAAGATAGTTAGTAGGTTTGTAATCATAAGAATCAACAAAGGGTTTAACACAATAGGCAGCAGTAGTAGCATAGTTAGCAATTTGAGTATGAGAAATCTTAATGCCATGAACTTCACGTAAAACATCTCTAGTTTTACGAGTAGAAAGCCCACAATTAACAAGGTAAGTAAGACATAAGCCCATAACATGGGGAGAAAACTTACGAAATTGAAGGCTAGAGGCATTTTTAGGTAAAGAATATAAATCAATCTTGAAAAAATTAATTTTAAATTCACGATAGATATAGTGAAGTTTAAACTTTTCAGGATTGGAGCTGTATTCTTCAAGTTGTTCTTTAGATAAAGCTTTTAAAGAAGATTGATAATAAGAACAATTAGGATTAACACACTTATGAATATTAAAAAGTTTTCTTTTCTTTTTAATTACAAGAGCTTTTCCACAATGAGGGCAACAAAGTTCAGGGGGATTATCAATATAATTTTGGCGATTAAAATGAGTATCACAAACTTTGCACAAGAACTGACCACGACCACCAGTATTGTCGTAGATATAGTTATGAGGAGCATTACAACAAGGGCAATGAACATCATCAGGGACAGGATTTCTACCACGAGATTTAATAGGTTTTAGAGGTTTATCGTGTTCTTTAAGATATATTTCAAGAAGTTGCTTGTAATCTTTTTTCTCAGGAACTTTAATTAAAGGCAACTTATCAACTTTTAATTTATTGTACTTAGGAGAAAATAAAGAATCATCTTTAGATTTTTCTAAGTTTAAAGGTATATTTTTAACAATAAATTTGAATAAAAATAAAATTTGTTTATTTAGCTCTTGAATATGAGCTAGTAATAGAGGTATAATAGTATACATGATACACCACTCCTTTATGGGATTTTTGGATTTTCATCGATACAATTATACCATAAAAAGAGGGGGTATCATTTTTTTATTACAAAAAAGTGATGAAACCCTTAAAAATACAGGGGTGTAACTAAATAAAATATAAATTTAGTTGACACTACCCAAAAACAAAAGGGAGGAATAAAAATGAAAAATTTCTTGAAAAAGACTTTAGCAGTATGCTTAATAGGGTTAGGATTAGGAATATTACTCGTTTTATTACTCCCTACGGCTGGTTGGTTATTTATAATTGGTGTAACTGTAGTTTGTGTTGGGCTAATATGGCTTGCTTGTTAAAAGAAAAAGGAGGGAGATACATATGACAGTAGTAGTAAAGAAAGTTCCTAAATTTTTAAGAGGATTAGTAAAATTAATATTTGGAATAAAAGATTAAAAAAATAAAGAGCTTTAAAAATTAAGCTCTTTTTACTTTTCCATTTTTTAAACATTTAGCACATACATGTATTTTCTTTACTTCACCGTTTATTTCAGCTTTAACACTTCTTAAATTTGGTTTCCATGTACGTGGTGATCTCTTACTTACATGAGAACGAGTAATGCTAAGTTTATTTCCATGAATAGGTTGTTTATTACAAATTTCACATTTTGCCATTATCTATTGCACCTCCTAAAATTTCTTAAAATAAATCGACTACTAACAAGTCTACCACAAAAGTAGAAAAAAAACAAGTATTTTTTAAAAATTATACAAAAATTCCTTGCAAAATGGGAAAAATGTGGTATAATAATTAGGCTATAGGAAAAAAGAAAGGGTTGAAAGAAATGAAATGTAAATTAGAAAAAACAAAAAATGCAAATGAAGTTAAATTTGAAATAACAGTAGAAGCTGAAAAGTTTGAAGAAGCTACTAAAAAAGTATATTTCAAAAGTGCAAAATATTTTAATATACCAGGATTTAGAAAAGGAAAAGCACCAATGCAAATAGTTGAAAAATACTATGGAAAAGAAATTTTCTATGAGGATGCTTTTAATGAAGTAGCTCAAGAAGCATTAGAAGAAGCTGTAGAAGAAAATAAAGTAGAAGTAGTATCAAGACCAGAAGTTGATATTAAACAAATGGAAAAAGGAAAAGATTTAATATTTACAGTAGTAATGCAAACAAAACCAGAAGCAGAACTTGGAAAATATAAAGGTATAGAAATTAAAAAGATTGAGTATAATGTAACAGATGAAGATGTTGAACATGAATTAAGTCATATGCAAGAACATAATAGCAGATTAATTTCAATTGATGATAGAGCAGCTGAAAAAGGAGATATAGTAAATATCGACTTTGAAGGATTTGTAGATGGAAAAGCATTTGATGGTGGAAAAGCTGAAAATTATGATATAGAAATAGGAAGCAATACATTTATTCCAGGATTTGAAGACCAATTAGTTGGTATGAAAATAGATGAAGAAAAAGATGTAAATGTTACATTCCCTAAAGAATATTTTTCAAAAGACTTAGCTGGAAAAGATGCAACATTTAAAGTAAAACTTCATGAAGTAAAGAAAAAAGAATTACCAGCATTAGATGATGAATTCGCAAAAGATGTAAGTGAATTCGATACATTAGATGAATTAAAGAAAAATATAAAAGAAAAAAAACAAGAACAAAATGAAGAAAGAGCAAAATATGAAACACAAGATGAAGTTATAAAAGCTCTTTGTGAAAATGTTAAAGTTGAAATCCCATCAGGAATGATTGAAACAGAAACAGAGAATATGATAAAAGATTTAGAAAATCGTTTATCATATCAAGGTTTAAAATTAGAACAATATTTAAATATGATGGGAAAAACTAAAGAAGAAATGAGAAAAGAATATGAACCTCAAGCAGTTGAAGGAATCAAATCAAGATTAGCAATAGAAGCTGTTATAAAAGCAGAAAAAATAGAAGCAACAGATAAAGAAATCGATGAAAAAATAAAAGAAATGGCTAAAAATTATGGAAAAGAAAATGATGAAGAATTCTTAAAAAATGAAAATGTAAGAAACTACATAAAACAAGGAATAGAGTCAGAAAAAGCAATTGATTTCTTAGTAAAAAATGCAAAAATAAAATAACAAAAATAAGCGTTGGGGGATAAATTGGTAAAATTTTAACCCCAGCTTTTTTGTAATTTAATATAATTAATATATAATAATTAAGTTAAAAGTTTTAATGGATGTGATGGACAAAATGTCCCAAAAGAAACGTCCCCAATTGGACAAAAGGAGGAATAAATATGTTAGAAAAAAATAGTTTAGTTCCATATGTTATTGAACAAACGAGTAAAGGAGAAAGATCATATGATATTTTCTCAAGACTATTAAAAGATAGAATTATATTTTTAGGAGAAGATGTTAACCCAACAACATCAAGTTTAGTAATAGCACAATTATTATTCTTAGAATCAGAAGACCCAGATAAAGAAATTAGTTTATATATTAATTCACCAGGTGGTTCTATTACAGATGGTATGGGTATAATAGATACAATGAATTATATTTCATGCCCAGTATCAACAATTTGTATTGGTATGGCAGCAAGTATGGGAGCAGCTCTTTTAGCAGCAGGAGAAAAAGGAAAAAGATTTGCTACACCAAATGCGGAAATATTAATTCACCAACCATTAATTGGTGGTGGAGGACTATCTGGTCAAGCAACAGAAATTAAAATACATGCAGACCATTTAGTAAAAACAAGAGAAAAATTAACTAAATTCTTAAGCGATAGAACAGGTCAAACAGTTGAACAAATAGAAAAAGATACAGAAAGAGATAATTATATGACAGCTGAGGAAGCTTTAAAATATGGACTAATTGATGGAATTATGGACAAAAGAAAATAATTTTTAAATAAAGAATAAAAAGGAGAGAGTTATGGCAAAAAATGATACACCTAGAAGTGTAAGATGTTCATTTTGTGGAAAATCACAAGAAAATGTAAGAAAAATTGTGGCAGGTCCAGGAGTATATATTTGTGATGAATGTGTAGATTTATGTAATAGTATTATAGAATCTGAATTATATGAAGATGAAAAAGCAGGATATACATTAAATGAATTAAATAATGTACCTACTCCAAAACAAATTAAAGAAGTTTTAGATGATTATGTTATAGGTCAAGATGAAGCTAAAATAACATTATCAGTTGCTGTATATAATCATTATAAGAGAATAGCACATGAAGAAAACGTAAAAAAAGATGATGTAGAGATTCAAAAAAGTAACATTTTATTACTAGGTCCAACTGGTTGTGGAAAAACATTACTTGCAAGAACTTTAGCAAATATTTTAAAAGTTCCATTTACAATAGCTGATGCAACTACTTTAACAGAAGCAGGATATGTTGGTGAAGATGTAGAAAATATACTTTTAAAATTAATACAAGCAGCAGATGGTGATATTGAAAAAGCAGAAAAAGGAATTATATATATAGACGAAATAGATAAAATAGCAAGAAAATCTGAAAATCCATCTATAACAAGAGATGTAAGTGGTGAAGGTGTACAACAAGCATTATTAAAAATTGTTGAAGGAACAGTAGCATCAGTACCACCTCAAGGTGGTAGAAAACATCCAAACCAAGAGTTAATACAAATAAATACAGAAAATATTTTATTTATTTGTGGAGGTGCTTTTGAAGGTCTAGAAAATATAATTAGAGATAGAACTGGAGAAAAGGCAATTGGATTTGGTAAAAGAATGAAAAGTCAAAAAGAAATTAGTAAATATGAGGTATTTAAAGAATTATTACCACAAGATTTATTAAAATTTGGTTTAATTCCTGAATTTATAGGAAGATTACCAATTATCGCAACTTTACAAGATTTAGATAAAGATGCTTTGGTTAAAATATTAGTAGAACCTAAAAATTCATTAGTAAGACAATATAAGAAATTATTTGAACTAGATGGTGTTGAATTAATATTTGAAAAAGAAGCTTTAGAAGCAATTGTTGATAAGGCTGTAGAAAGAAAAACAGGTGCTAGAGGTCTTCGTTCTATTATAGAGGAAATAATGAGAGATATTATGTTTGATATTCCTTCTAATCCTAATATAGAAAAATGTATAGTAACTAAGGAGACTGTTTTAGAAGGAAAAGAACCTCAAATTATATTGAATGAGAAAAAAGAATTGAAAAAGCCTATTATAAAAAAGAAGAGACAAACACCTGAAAAAAATAATAAAGAAACAGCATAAAGAAGGATTCAAAATAAGAACCCTTCTTTTTTCTTACTCATATTTTAAGTTAGGTGAGAGAAGATGAAAGTTATAGAATATGATAGAAAAAAAGCAATTGGATATGCTAAAAAATGGGCATATTCAAGAAATAAAAAATATTTGGATTTTGAAAATATTGGAGGAGATTGCACTAATTTTGTTTCCCAGTGTATATACGAAGGCTCAAAAGTTATGAATTATACTAAGGGTTTAGGTTGGTATTATATAAATGGAAATAACAAATCACCATCATGGACAGGGGTAGAATTTTTATATGATTTTTTGATAAATAATAAAGGAGTAGGACCTTTTGGAAAAAAAGTAGAACAAAAAGAAATAGAACTTGGAGATATTATTCAACTTTCTTTTGATGGAAAAAAGTTTTCACATAGTCTTATAGTTGTAAGAATAGAAAAAAATAATAGCTTAGACAATATAAGAATTGCAACACATAGTTTTAATAGTTATGATAAGAAAGTTTCTGATTATATTTATGAAAAGATTAGGTTTATTCATATAGAGGGAGTAAGAAAATAAATAAATAATATAATTTTGTCAAAGAATTATAATAAATGTAAAAATCGTAAAAAATGTCTTTACAATTTTTGGAAAATATGGCATATATAATATATTAATTTTAGTTCTATGAGACTTTTTAGAAGTATTTAGTATAAAGGTAAGTTTATTTTTTCGTAAAGAAAATTCCAAAGAATAAATATATTGTAAAAATAAAGTTTGTGGTGTTATATTTTATTTGAAACCAATTTTTTAATAATACTAAAGATAAAAATAAATTTAAAGATTAAAAGTTTTTCATATTTTTTGTCAAATGATTTTAAATAGTAAATATTTTTTTATTAAAAATTCCAATAAAGAATAAAGTTAATAGAAAAGTTTTAGTTTAATTCATAAAGTTATAAGTCTTATTTTACAAATTTTACAAAAAAATGAAATTAAAATATAAAATTTTATCAATAAGTATTGTGATTTGAAAAGAAAATTGATATAATTTATAAAATAGAAAAAATTGATAAATTAACAACTGAACTAAAGATAAAAGAAAATTTACGAAAAGTAAAACGTAAAATGAATTAATTTAAAAAATATATGATGACAATAATAATAGGAGAAATAGAATGAATGATATAGAAAAAATTATAAGTGATGAGAAGTATAATTTAGAATTAAAAGAGCAAATTAATTTTAAAGACCCTAAAAATTATTTAAAAGCTGTAAGTTCTTTTGCTAATGGAAATGATAATGGTTATTTAATATTTGGTATTAAAGATACAACAAAGGAAATAGTTGGTGTTAAAAATGTAAAAAAATCTTATGAGGAAATTACTGAGAGAATAAAAACTAGAATAGACCCAAGTATTGTACCGATAATAGATATTGTAAAAGTAAATGAGAAAAATATAATAGTTGTAAAAGTTATTCCAGGACAAAATACACCATATTATTATGTGAATAAAGGAACTAGGATTGCTTATATAAGAAAAGGAGACCAAGATTGTGAGGCTAATAGTATAGAACTTAATGAATTAATATTAAGAGGAAAAAATATTGGTTGGGATGAACAAATTACAGATAAGAACTATAAAGATTTTACTTTTAATAATTTGAAAAGATATTTCAAAGAAATTAAGGGATATAATATAGATAAAAATAGTTTAGAATCATTTGAATTAGTAAAAAATGATAGATTAACTAATGCAGCACTTTTATATTCTGACCAAAATCCAGTGGTAGGTTCTTTTATTGCTTGTGTTAGGTGGAATGGTTTGGATAAAATATCAGCAAAAGATGATGTTGAGTATTATGGAAGTGTTTTAAGTCAAATAGATAATGCTATGGAATTTGTTAAAAAACACATGTCTAATGGTTGGATAAAAGAAGGAAAGTTAGCAAGAAAAGAAATTCCGGAATTTGATTTAGATAGTATAAGAGAAGCTCTAATAAATGCAGAAGCACATCGTCAATATTTAATGAGAGGAACAAATATAGAAGTTGATTTTTATGATGACAGAATACAAATTGTTTCTTTTGGTGATTTAGAATATGGAAAAACGATTGAAGACATTTTTAATATGCCTGGAAGCAAGAGAAGGAATCCATTAATTTGTGATGTTTTTTCAAGACTAGATTTTATGGAACGCAGGGGTAGTGGAATAAAAAAGATGATAGAAGCGTATTCAAATGATGAGAAAAAGCCTAAATTTGAAATTATTGGAGATGCTTTTGTGGTTACATTTTATAGTAGGTTATACAGAAATATTATAAAAAATGAGCATGTAAATGAAGAAAATGAGCATGTAAATGAAGAAAATGAGCATGTAAATGAAGAAAATGAGCATGTAAATCTAATAGAAAAAATTAAAGAAAAATATCCTAAATTAAATAAAACAAGTATAGAAATCCTTGAATTAATTGTAAGAAACCAAAAAGTTACTCAAGAAGAATTTTCAAATGAATTAAATAAGTCAAGGTCTACATTTTATAGAAATGTTGAAAAACTAAAAAATTTAAATATTGTAGAAAGAGTGGGTTCAGACAAAAAAGGATATTGGAAAATAAAATTATGATAATTAAAATAAGGCAATAAAAATAAATGTTGTTATACTAGGAGGCAAATGTATATAATGGATATTGAAAAATTTGAGATAAAAATTGATGAGTATAATGTAGCATATAATACTAAGGATAGAGACGAATTTAATTTATTAATAACTGATAATTATATTAGAAAAAATAGTGAAGAAATAAAAGAAGGGTTAGAAAATAAGATTAATGAAATAAAAGATATCATTTCTAAGAAATTAAAAGAAATTGAATTAGTAGCAAATTCAAAACAAATGGCATATAAAGGCGGTCGCCAAAAGCGAATGAATATAGAAATTAATGGTAAAACTTATACTATATTAGGTAATAATCCTAATACAGAAATAGCGCAATTATATTCTGATATAAAAGAAGAAATATTAAAAATAATTAATAAAATGTAAAATAAAAAAGATAGAAAGTAATATATATAGCTTTTCTATCTTTTTTTCTTAATTAAAAATTAATAATTCCTCTATTTTTTATTAATAAATTATATGTTATACTATTAGTAGAAAATAAAAGGTTTAGGAGGAATTTATGTATAACATATTAGTAGTAGATGATGATAAAGAAATAGTAGGAGCAATAGAAATATATTTAAAAAATGAAGGATATAACATACTAAAAGCATATAACGGAAAAGAAGCTTTAGATTTGGTAAATAAAAATGACATACACCTTATATTATTAGACATAATGATGCCTGAAAAAGACGGATTAGAAACATTAGAAGAACTAAGAAAAACAAAAAACATACCAGTAATATTATTATCAGCAAAATCAGAAGATTATGACAAAATAGGAGGATTAAACTTAGGAGCAGATGACTATATAACAAAACCATTTAATCCATTAGAATTAATTGCAAGAGTAAAATCACACTTAAGAAGATATGTAAGTTTAGGAACAATAAAAAAAGAAGAAGATGGTAATGTATACAGTACAGGAGGGCTTGTACTTAATGATGATACTAAGAAAGTACTAGTTGATGGAAAAGAAGTAAAATTAACAGCGACAGAATTTAATATATTAAAATTTTTGATTCAAAACAAAGGAAAAGTATATTCAATACCAGATATTTATGAAAATGTATGGAAAGAAGAAGGATTTGGTGCAGAAAATATAATTGCAGTTCATATAAGACATATAAGAGAAAAAATAGAAATAAATCCGAAAGAACCAAGATACTTAAAAGTAATATGGGGAGTAGGCTATAAAATAGAAGATGAAAAATAGAGGAGGTATACATGGAAAAACTTAAGAATTCAACATTACTAAAGATACTATGTTATATATTAATACCAATATTAGTGGCAATTTTATGCTTTAGTATATATCACTTATCTTTTTTGAATGAATATGGAGATACTAAAAGTGGAACAGAATATATACAAAGTGAACAATTTGCAAATGAATATTTCTATTTTATTGTAAATAGACTTCGGAGCTTGCAATAGAGAAAAAAATGGGGAGAGTACAAATTTTGTTCAGATAAATGAAGAAGGTAAAGAACCTTATTATTATACAGACTATAGGATAACGAATAATTATTATTTAGGAATACCAGCATATGTTGATTTTATAATTATAGATAAACAAACAGGAACAATGTATACAAATATAAAAAGTGAAAATTACGAACAAGAAAAACAAAACATGAAAAGCCAAAAATTATATTGGGATTATGTAGATGGAAAAGTAGATACAAATATCAACTATTTAGATAGTGAAAATATAAAATATAATTATAGTTTTATATATGCAATGGAAAAACAAACAGATACTTCTTATAGTATAATTGATTATGATATATATACATCATGTGATTTAAGTAGTATGGAAGAATATTCAGCATACGGGATAAATGAGACACTATACACATATATGTTGGAAAATAGAACACAGCCAATTTATGCAATAATAGTAAGTACTATAGCATTAATAATAATTGCTATATACCTAATTTGGTCAATTGGGCATAAAGAAGGAGAAGTTGGAATTACATTAAATTCTATAGATAAAATACCTTATGAAATACTTGTATTTGTATGTTTAATGATATTAAGTATTGCTTTAGCTGTTGTAGTAAATATGGGTGGAACAATTAATTATGTAATTTTATTAGTTGGCATTTTAGGATATTTACTATGTTATGCAATGTGCGCAGTAATTGGAGTTACAACAATAAAAAGAATAAAAGCAAAAAAATTTATAAAAAGCTTTTTAATATATAAAATAGGAAAATTTTGTTTTGACAAAATACAAGGATGGTTTAGAACAATAAACCAAAATGCAACAGAAAATAAAAGAATTTTTTGGTATTATTTATTATTTATAATTATTAGTATAATGTTAGTAAGCTTATTCTATACAGGAATTGCAATAATATTATTAATAGGATTCTGGATATGGGCATACTACCAAATAAAGAAATACATACTAGAACAAGAAAAAATAAAAAATGCTCTAAAAGATATTTATGAAGGAAAAAGTAATGATGTGCATTTAAATGAAAGTGAACTAAAAGGAGCATTAAAGGAAATGGCTATATATGTAAATGATATAGCAAGTGGATTTTCAAATGCAATAAATGAAAGTCTTAAATCAGAAAGATTAAAAACAGAATTAATTACTAATGTATCACATGACATAAAAACACCCTTAACTTCAATTATAAACTATGTAGATTTACTAAAAAAGGAAAATATACATGATGAAAAAGTTAAAGAATATATAGATATATTAGATAAAAAATCACAAAGACTAAAGAAATTAACAGAAGACTTAGTAGAAGCTTCCAAAGTATCATCAGGAAATGTTAAATTAAATTTAGAAAATATTAATATAAAAGAATTATTTAATCAAACAATAGGAGAATTCAAAGATAGATTTGAAGAAAAGAATTTAATAATAGAAACTACTATACCAAATGATAATATAAAAATAAACGCAGATAGTAGATATCTTTATAGAATAATAGAAAATTTATTTAGCAATATAACTAAATATGCATTAGAAGGTTCTAGAGTATATATAGATATAATAGAAAAAGAAAAAATAGTAGATATTAGTATAAAAAATATTTCTAAAGATAAATTAAATATTAGTAGTGATGAATTAATGCAAAGATTTGTTAGAGGTGATAAATCAAGATATACAGAAGGAAGTGGATTAGGTCTATCTATCGCAAAAAGCTTAACAGAGCTTCAAGGTGGAACATTTGATATCATAATAGATGGTGATTTATTTAAAGTTCACATTATATGGTCAAAAGTATAAAAGATGGTACTTAATGTACTGTCTTTTATTTTTGAAAAATTTCTTTTCTGAATATTGCATGTAAAAAAATGGTATGCTAGAATTAATAGGGATTTATATTAAAAATGGAGGAATAAGAATGCGTAAAATGCTTATAACTATAGGAATTTTAGCGATAATATTTGTTGGAATGATAATCTACAATAGAATTAGGGTAGATAATGTAAATACTGTAAGTGTTGAAGAAATACAAAATGTGGAAGATTCAATAACTAAGGTGTATTTATGGAGAGAAATAACTAAAGAAGCTATTCCTACATTTGATAATATAAATGAAGCAAATGATACATGGGTATGGGAAGCTGTAAAAAATAATTTAGAAAATTATGAAGTAACATATGAAGAAATAGAAGGAAAAGCAAAAGAAATATTTGGAGAAGAATTTAATAAAGAATTCCCAAAAGAAGGAAATAGTAGTTTTACTTATGATGAAGTAAATAATTTGTATATAGCAACTGAAGTAGAATTAGACCAAGAAGAGGACTCATTTTTACTTGATAATATAAATAAAACAGATAATGGATATGAAGTAGAAATAACAGAATATTTAGAAGATTATTCAGATGAAAATAGTATAATAATAAAAACAACAAATGATGAAGAAATAGGTAGAGTTGCTGTAGATGATAGTGAAACTAAAATTCAAGAAATAGTAAAAAACAACATAGATAGATTTACCAAAAAGAAAGTATATCTAAAATTAGAAAATAATACATTAGTAATAGTGAAAGTAGAAAGGATGTAAAAATGCTAGAAGAACTAGATAAATGTACAATATGTCCACATGAATGTAAGATAAATAGAAATGAAGGAAAAATTGGAAGATGCAAATCAACAGATAAAATAAAAATAGCTTTATATTCAACGCATAATTTTGAAGAACCATGTATAAGTGGCAAAAAAGGTTCTGGAACAGTATTTTTTTCAAATTGTAATTTAAATTGTGTGTTTTGTCAGAATTATGAAATAAGCCAGGAAGCAAGAGGAAAAGAAATCGAAATAGAAGATTTAGCTAAAATATTTTTAGAACAACAAAAAAGAAACTTAGAAAATATAAATCTAGTAACTCCAACAAGTTATGTGTCACAGATAATAGAAGCAATAAAGATAGCTAGAAAAGAAGGATTTAATTTACCAATTGTGTATAATACAAATGGATATGAAAAAGTAGAAACAATTAAAAAACTAGATGGATATGTAGATATATATTTGCCAGATTTAAAATATGCTGAAGATGATTTAGCAAAAAAATATTCAAAAATAGATAACTATTTTGAAATAGCAACAAAGGCAATATTGGAAATGCAAAGACAAGTAGGAAAGCCAAAATTGAATAAAGAAGGAGTGATGCGAAAAGGTATAATAGTAAGACACCTAGTATTACCAAGTCACATAGAGAATAGTAAAAAAGTACTAAAATGGATAAAAGAAAATATTTATAAAGAAAACTATGTTAGTATAATGGCACAATATTTTCCATGTTATAAAGCAAAAGAAGAAAAAGAGTATAAAGAAATAAATAGAAAGTTAACTAAAGAAGAATGGAAGAAAATAGAAAACTATGTAGAAAAATTAGATTTCGAAAATGGATTTATACAAGAACTAGGAGAGCATGAAGAAGAATATGTACCTAAATGGTGGTAAATTTTAGAAGAAAGAAAGTGATAATATGACAAAATATGATTTGATAGTTGTTGGTATGGGGCCAAGTGCAATATTTTTAGCATATGAACTAATACAAAAGAATAATGCCAAAAATGTTTTATTAATAGATGAGGGAAAACCAGTAGAAAGAAGATATTGCCCAGTAGAAAAAGCAGGAGAATGTTTAAAATGTAAACCGTTTTGTAATATAACAAGTGGATTTTCAGGAGCAGGAGCTTTTTCAGATGGAAAACTTTCCTTATATAATAAAGAAGATGATGACATATATGTAGGAGGAAATTTACATAAGTACATAGGAGTAGAAAAAACAAAAGAATTAATTGATTATGCAGATAGTATATACCTAAAATTTGGTGCAGATAAACATTTAGAAGGAATGGATTATAAAGAAGAAGTAGAAGATTTAAAGAAAAAAGCCAAAAAGGAAGATATTACATTAATAGGAATTCCAATTAGACATTTAGGAACAGAAAAAAGCCATGAAATATATAAAAAAATAGAAGACTTTTTACAAGAAAATAATATAAATATGTTGTATGAAACAATTGTAAAAGATTTAATAATTGAAAATGGTAAAATTCAAGGAGTAAAAATACAAAATGCAAATAATGAAAATGACTATAAAGATATTTATGCTGATAAAGTAGTTTTAGCAGTTGGAAGAAAAGGAGCAGATTGGCTTTCTAATATATGCGAAAAACATAGAATAGATACAGAACCAGGAGAAGTTGATATTGGAATAAGATATGAACTAAAAGATGAAGTAATGAAAGATGTAAATAAATATCTATATGAAGGAAAATTTATAGGAAGACCATATCCATTTAGAGACAAAGTAAGAACATTTTGCCAAAACCCAAGTGGCTTTGTATCTGAAGAGGTTTATGATGATGGTTTATCTTTAGTAAATGGACATTCATATAAAGATAGAAAAA
The DNA here is from genome assembly GCA_944387565.1 of uncultured Clostridia bacterium. Classification (GTDB taxonomy): domain Bacteria; phylum Bacillota; class Clostridia; order TANB77; family CAG-508; genus CAG-269. The sequence continues at coordinate 26,650 of CALXFJ010000007.1, forward strand.
GTACAAATACTAATTTAGCAATATTAGTATCACATAAATTTAAAAATCCTTTCGATAAGCCAATAGAATATGGAAAAAATATTGCCAAAAATTTAAATGAATTAGGTAATGGAACTGTTTTAGTACAGCGTTTAGGAGATATTTACAGAGGAAAACGTACATGGAAAGAAGAATTGGATACAAATGAAGTTGAACCAACTTTAAAATCAGCAGTTCCAGGAGATATAACTTTTGCAATTGGATATAGAACAATGACAGATATATTAAAATTTATAAATGCAATGGATAAAATAATAGAAGGATTTGCAGACCCACATAATTTATTATATGCACCAGAGATAAAGTTTTATAGTAACAAAGTTTTAATAGATGAAAATTTTGAAACAAGTATAAAGGATTTATATTGTATAGGTGATGGCGGAGGTATGACAAGAGGCCTTATGATGGCATCAGCAGCAGGAGTACAAATGGCAAGAATATTAAGTAAAAATGTAAAATAGTAGAGAAAATGTCGAAAAAGCTCGAACGATAATGATTGAGTTATATTACAAAATGTGATATAATTCAATCATTATTTATTTTATTCTAAATTTTTGAATTCTTAAAATTTCCCAAATAAGAAAAATTAAAAATACAAAAGGAAAGAAGGCGATATATTGACATTTAAAGAAGTAGAAAAGTTAATACTAAAAGACCGGTTGGTATTGTTATAAAGTAGTTGGTTCACATCATAAGTATAAACATCCAACTAAGCAAGGAGAAGTTGTGATTCCATGCCATACCAAGGAAATAAAAAAAGGTACATTATGTAAGATTTTAAAAAGAGCTCAGTTAGAATTAAAGAAAAAATAAGTAAAAATATTTATAACAGCTTGACAATACATATAATACGTATTAAAATATGAAAGAAGGCGATATATTGACATTTAAGGAAGTAGAAAAAATATTAATAAAAGATGGTTGGTATCGTTATAAGGTAGTAGGCTCTCATTATCAATATAAACATAAGGAAAAAGAGGGTAAAATAACTATACCTATACATAATAAAGAAATAAAAAAAGGAACATTAAATTCAATATTAAAACAAGCAAATTTAAAGGGAGGGATTTAAATTGAAATTAGTATACCCAGCATGTTTTTATAAAGAAGAGATAGGTTATAGCGTGGAAGTTCCAGACTTAAAAGGATGTATAACTCAAGCAGATACATTAGAAGAAGCAATAGAAATGGCACAAGATGCAGCATTAGGCTGGATATTAACAGCAATAGAAGATAATGAAGAAATACCAAAAGCTTCAAATATAGAAAATGTAAAAATGGAAGAAGAAGGTTTCATAAGTTTACTATTATTAGATGTTGATAAATATTCTAAAAAATACGGAAGTAAAAAAGCAGTAAAAAAGACACTTACAATACCGGATTGGTTAAATAGAAGAGATGAAAAAATAGGAATAAATTTTTCTAAAACATTACAAGAAGCTTTATTAAATAAAATTATAAATTTTAAGTCGAAATAAGTAGAAATTTATTTTGTGTTATGATATACTTTCATAGAAAATGGGATATGAGGAGTGATATAATATGACACAAGCAGATAAAAATTTTATTGAGACTTGTAAAGAAATATTAAAAAATGGATATTCATCAAAAGGTACAAATGTACGTACAAGATGGGAAGATGGAGAAGAAGCAAATTATGTATCAATTGTAGGAGTAAGTAATAAATATGATGTAGGAAAAGAATTCCCAATGATAACATTAAGAAATAATACGAATACAGTAAAAAAAGCAATTGATGAGATATTATGGATTTGGCAAAAAAAATCTAACAATGTAAAAGATTTAAATTCACATATTTGGGACCAATGGATAGATGAAAATGGTACAATAGGAAAAGCATACGGATATCAATTAGGTAAAAAATATGAGTTTAGAACTAAAGAAGGATTAAAAGAAATGGACCAGGTGGATTATGTTTTATATTTACTAAAAAATGACCCAGCTAGTCGTAGAATTATGACAAATTTATTTAATCATGAAGAATTAAAAGATATGAATTTAGAACCATGTGCATATGGAACACAATGGCTTGTAAAAGAGGGAAAATTACATTTAATACTAAATCAACGTTCACAAGACATGTTAACAGCAAATGGATGGAATGTAATGCAATATGCAGCACTTCAATATATGTTTGCACAAGTTGCTGGATTAGAAGTAGGAACATTAACACATAATATAGGAGATTGCCATATATATGATAGACATATTCCATTAGTAGAAAAATTATTAGAAGCAAAACCAATGGATGTACATCCAAAATTAATTATTAAAAATCCAACTAAGAATTTCTATGAGTTTAAAGTAGAAGATTTTGAAATAGAAGGATATGATTACCAAAAAGAAGTAAAAATAGGAAAAATACCAGTAGCAGAATAAGAAGGAGAGATAAAAATGTTAAGTATAGTAATAGCAAAAGCAAAAAATAATATAATAGGGAAAGAGAATAAGTTGGTTTGGAATTTACCAGAAGATTTAAAACATTTTAGAAAATTAACAGAAGGACATACAATAATAATGGGAAGAAAAACTTTTGAGTCATTAGGTGGAATACTTCCTAATAGAAAACATATAATTTTTAGCCAGAATCCAGATTTTAAAGTAGAAAATGAAAATGTACAAGTTGTTCATTCATTACTTCAAATTCAGGATTTAATAGAAGGTAAAGAAGAAGCTTTTGTAATAGGAGGAGCAATGATTTATAATTTTCTAATGCCATATGTAAGAAAAATGTATGTTACAGAAATTGAAAAAGATTTTGATGGAGATGCATTTTTCCCAGTTATTGATACTAACATATGGAAAGAAACTAGCAGAGAAAAAGGCTTAAAAGATGAAAATAACAATTTAGATTATTATTTTATAACTTATGAAAGAAAATAAAGCTATTTTGTCTAAAAAATAATATAATATAATTGTAAAGAATAATAAATTATAAGAATTAAATAATAGCTTTTGGTTAAACTATTTTATGGAGGAAAAAATATGTTTAAACCAAAAGCTATTTATTATGAAAAAGATATTATAAATTATCCTTTAGGAATAGATTTAATGGAAAAGTATAAAGATGTTCCAAAAGTAGAAATAGAAAATCATAATAATATTGAAGAGATGAGAAAAAAGTCAAACAAAGAATTTATGGATATGAAAAGAAATTTAATTATTGGAGTTAGAAAAACACATAAATTTGTGGAAAATCACAAAACTTCTGATTTTTTAGTTCCTTATACTTCATCTGGTTGTACTGCAGCATGTATGTATTGTTATTTAGTTTGTAATTATAATAAATGTAGTTATTTAAGATTATTTGTAAATAGAGAACAAATGCTAGATAAAATAATTAAAACAGCTCAAAAATCAGACAGAGAATTAACTTTTGAAATTGGAAGTAATAGTGATTTGATTTTAGAAAATAGTATTACTAAAAATTTGGTTTGGACAATTGAAAATTTTAAAAATACTAAAAATGGTAAATTAACTTTTCCGACTAAATTTGATATGGTAGATGATGTTTTAGATTTAGACCATAGAGGGAAAGTGACTGTTAGAATGAGTGTTAATCCAGATTATATTATAAATAGAGTTGAGTTTGGAACTTCTAGGTTGGAAGCTAGAATAGAAGCTATAAATAAGCTAAAAGAAGCGGGATATGAAGTGGGTATCTTAATTGCTCCTGTTATTATGGTAGAAAATTGGAAAGAGCTATATTTGGATTTAATAAAAATATTAGATAGTAAGTTATCAAAAAAAGTAAAACAAGATGCTTTTTTTGAAATCATCTTTATGACATACAGTTATGTTCATACCAAAATAAATGAAGAAGCTTTTCCTAATGCTATTAATTTATATAATAAAGAAATAATGAGAGGTGGAGGAAGAGGAAAATATAGATATAAAGAAGAATATAAAAAAGATGGAGAATTATTTTTAAAAGAACAAATGGAAAAGTATTTTCCAAATAATAAAATAGAGTATATAGTATAAAAAGCACATGAAAATGTGCTTTTTATTATGCTTTATCTGATAGTATTTTTCTTATTGATAAAAAATCATCTTGTGTTCCAGCATTTTCTACTTTATATAGAAAAGGAACATTATATTGTTCACTAATATTATCACCAGATTTACAAAAGGCTTCTCCATATTCTGTGTCACCACTAGCAATTACACCTTTTAAATAATTAGAATTATTTGAAAGGAATTCTTCGACCTCTTGTGGAGTATCTCCATATCCATCTGTATATGTAAATAATATATAATCTTCATTAATCGTTTCAGAACCGTCTTCAATTTTTAAAGGATTAGAAACATTTAATCTAGATATGATGTTTTCGACATTTCCTGTTCTTGATGCATATACAATTCTCATAATTATCCTCCTATTCTATAAGTTAGTTTAGGCTAACTCGTAAAATATAATAATATAAAAAATAGAAATTGTCAAGATAGAATTTTACAAGAAAATTACAAAAATATTTCTTTTTTATTACAAATGAAAATTATATTGCAAAAGTCTACAGGATGTGATAATTTAGTTACTGTTCAGACTAGATAAAAAATAGAAATAGTTATCCACAGAATATTACAAGGTTTGTAATACTAATGAAGTATTAGTGTTACAGACTTTTTTTCTTTAATGGTATATAATACCATTAAAGAAAGAGAGGTGATAAATTATTATGCCTAAAGCAAATTATGGAAGAGATTTATTTAAACAAGTACAAGAATTAATGTTAAAGTGTGATAATTTATCACATGAAGTAAAAACAATAGAAAAAAGAACAGAAAAAAAGTTTAAAAAACAATTAAAGGAACAAAAAGAATTTTTTACACAAAAAATAGAAAGCTTAGAAAAGGAAAATGAACAGCTAAAAGATAAAAATCAAAAATTAACAAATGAAGTTGATAGATTAAAAAAACAATTAAATAATAATAGTAATAATTCATCAAAACCACCATCAAGTGACATAAAGAAAAATATTCCTAATAATAGAGAAAAAACAGATAAAAAGGCTGGAGGGCAAAAAGGACATAAAGGTTATCATTTATGTAAAAAAGTAGTAGAAGAAAAAATAGAAAAAGGAGAATTTGAAAGAGAAGTAATAAATGTAGGAAAAGTAACAAATGAATATAAATCAAAATATATATTAGATTTAAAAGTAAAGGTAATAGCAAAAGAATATAGGTTTTATAAAGATGAAAATGGAAAATACAATATACCAAAAGAATTTCAAACAGACGTACAATACGGAGAAGAATTAAAAGCAATGTGTACAATATTAAATACAGAAGGAATAGTAGCATTAGATAGACTAACAAATTTTGTTAGTTGTATTAGTCATGGAGGAATAGAGATATCAAAAGGAAGTGTAGTAAACTTTATGAATGAACTAAATAGAAAGGGACAATATATAATAGAAAATATAAAAGAGAAATTATTAAATAAAGAAAAGATGCATACAGATGGAACAAGTGGAAGATGTGAGAATAAAAATGTATGTGTAAGAACACATTCAACAGAAGATTTAACACTATTTGTACCAACATACGGAAAAGGGAAAAAACATATAGAAGAAACAGGAAAATTAAATAAATTTATGGGATTATTAATACATGACCATGAAACAGTAATGTATAATTATGGAACAGAGCACGCAGAGTGTAATGTATATATATTAAGATACTTAAAGGGATGCAACGAAAATACAGGAAATAAATGGGCAATAAAAATGCGTTCATTATTAAGTGAGTTAAATGAATACAGAAAAAGATTAAAAGAGAAAGGAATAGAAAAAATAGAAAGAAAAAAATTAGAAAGAGATTCAAAAAGATATGACGAGATAATAGAAGAAGGCTACAAAGAAAATAAAAAAATAAAATCAAAATACATAAGGCAAGATGAGCAGAAATTATTAAATAGGTTAAAGAAATATAAAGAAAATCATTTAAAGTTTCTTTATGATTTTAGCGTGCCATTTGATAATAACTTAGCAGAAAGAGATTTAAGAAATTTCAAAATAAAATTAAAAGTATCAGGAAGATTTAATAGTATGGAAGGAATGAAAGTATATTCAAATATAAGAAGTATAATAGTAACGTTCAAGAAACAAGGAAAAAATTTCTATGAAGTAATAAATAATGTATACAAAAATATCCCAGTTAGCATATAGCTAATTAGGATATTTTTTATTACTTAAGTCTGAACAGTAACAATTCACATAAAAATATACGTTAAATAAAGTAAAAATGCTTTAAAAAAATTAATGCTTATGTTATAATTTTAAATATAAAAATGCTTTAAAATAAGGAGTGATATATATGCCTTATATTGAGTTTAAAAATGTTTGTAAAGAATATGAAATGGGAGAAATAAAAATAAAAGCATTAGATAATACTAATTTTCAAATAGAAAAAGGGGAATTAGTGGTAATAGTAGGGCCATCAGGTGCTGGAAAAACTACAGCATTAAATATTTTAGGTGGAATGGACACAGCAACATCAGGAAATGTAATAGTAGATGGAAAAGAAGTAACAAAATTAAAAAATAAAGAATTAATAGGATATAGAAGAGATGATATTGGCTTTGTATTTCAATTTTATAATTTAGTACAAAATTTGACAGCAGTAGAAAATGTTGAACTTGCAACACAAATATGTAAAGATTCATTAGACCCAGAAAGTGTACTAGAGAAAGTTGGTTTAAAACATAGAATGAATAATTTTCCATCACAATTATCAGGAGGGGAACAGCAAAGAGTAGCAATAGCAAGAGCAATTGCTAAAAATCCTAAATTACTTTTATGTGATGAGCCAACAGGAGCATTAGATTATAAAACAGGAAAACAAATATTAAAATTATTACAAGATACGGCAAGAAAAGAAAATATGACAGTATTAATAATAACACATAATGGAGCACTAGCTCCAATGGCAGACAAAGTAATTCACTTTAAAAATGGGACAGCAGAAAAAGTAGAAATAAATGAAAATCCAAAACCAGTAGAAGAAATAGAATGGTAAAGACCAATTGGAAACGTCACTAATTGGTCACTAATTAGTCATAGAATAAATGGAGGTGAAGTTTATGAAGAAAGCACTTATGAAAGATAGTGTAAAAGAAATAAAAAATACTTACAGAAGATTTTTATCAATTTTACTAATGGCTTTTTTAGGTGTTGGATTCTTTGCAGGAATTAGAGCAACTTCACCTGATATGGTAGATACCATAGATAATTATTATGATGAACAAAATGTTTATGATATTCAAGTTTTATCTACATTAGGTTTAACAGAAGAAGATTTAAATGAAATATCAAAAGTAGAAAATGTAGAAGAAGCTATTGGGACGTATGAAAATGATGGAAAAGTTGAAATAGACAATACAGAAATAATAACAAAAGTAATGTGTGTAGAGGATATAAATAAACCTGAATTGTTAGAAGGAAAGTTACCAGAAAATCAAGATGAATGTGTAGTAGAGCCTAATTTTTTAACAAGAACTAATAAAAAAATAGGAGATACTATTGATGTAGAAATAGAAAACACTCAAAATAATGATGGTGATGAAGTAGAATATTTGAAAACTAAAGAAATGAAAATAGTAGGAACAGTACAGAGCCCTCTTTACATATCAAGAGATAGAGGAACTAGTTCATTAGGCTCTGGAAAAGTTAATTATTATTTATATATAAATAGAGATAATATAAATGCAAAAGACATATATACAAATATATATGTAAAAGTAAAAGGTGCAGATGAATATGAAACTTCAAGTAATAAATACAAAGACTTAATTAGTGATACTAAAGACAAAATAGAAGAGATAAAAGATGAAAGAGAACAAGCAAGACAAGATGAATTAATAACAACAGCTACAGAAAAATTATCAGAGGCAGAACAAGAATTTAATGACAAAAAGACAGAAGCAGAAGATGAAATAGCAAAAGCAGAACAGAAAATAGAAGATAGTAAGAAGCAGATAGAAGATGGAGAAAAGAAAATCACAGCAAATGAAGAAAAAGCAAATAAAGAATTTACTAATGCAGAAAAACAAATAAAAGAAGCTAAAGAAACTATAAAAGAACAAGAAGCAACATTAAATGAAGAAGAAGAAAAGGCAAATGAACAATTTAAAGAATTAGAGGAACAAAGAGAAAAACTAGAAAACAATTTAGCTACTGTAAATAAAGCTTTAGACATAGCGAATTCTACATATAACGGAATTTTAGAAGCTTTGAAGAATCCAAACATAGACGAAGGAAGTTTAGAGTCATTAAATGGACAGAAAGTAGCTTGTGAAGAACAAATTAAAAAATTAGAAAAAAACAAAAATGCTATTGTTTTAGGCATAACTGAGATAAATAATGGAATCACATCAGGAAAACAACAAATAGAAGGTGGAAAAGCTAAGCTAGAAGTTGCTAAAAAAGAAATAGAAAAACAAGAAAGTACATATCAAAAAACTAAAATTTCTAGCAAAAAGCAAATACAAGCTGCTAAAGATAAAATAGAAAAATCAAAAGAAGAATTAGCTAGTGGAGAAGAAGAACTAAAGAAACAAAAAGAAGATGTAGAAAAACAACTAAATGATGCAGAAGCAAAACTAGTTGATGCAAGAGATGAAATTGCAAAAATAGAAAAACCAACATGGTATGTTTTAGATAGAGAACAAAATAGTGGATATGCAAGTTTTGTACAAGACACTCAAAGTATAGAAAACTTAGGAAATGTTTTCCCAATTGTATTCTTTATTGTTGCGACATTAATATCTCTAACATCAATGACTAGAATGGTAGAAGAACAGCGTACACAAATAGGAACACTTAAAGCATTAGGATATAATAAAATACAAATTGCTAGTAAATATGTTCTTTATGCAAGTTTAGCAAGTATAATTGGTGGAATACTTGGAATGTGTGTTGGATTTGTATTACTTCCTAAAGTAATATGGATGATGTACTCTATGATGTATGAAATAGGAGATATTTCACTAAACTTTAACTGGAAGTTTGGAACAATTGGACTTGGACTAATTTTTGCTTGCATGGTAGGTGCTACTATTTATGCAGCAGTAAGGGAATTAAGAAATGCACCAGCAGTACTTATGAGACCAAAAGCACCTAAAATAGGAAAAAGAGTTTTACTAGAAAGAATACCTTTTATTTGGAAAAGACTTAGTTTTTCAAGAAAGGTTACAGTTAGAAATATATTTAGGTATAAAAAAAGATTTTTAATGACAATTATAGGAATAATGGGATGTACAGCATTGATACTTACAGGATTTGGATTAAAAGATTCTATTAGCAGAATTATGCCAGACCAATATGAGCATGTATTTAATTATGACATTCAAATTAGTTTAAAAGATGGATTAGATAATTCTCAAGAAGAGAATTTAATAAATAACTTAGAGGGAAAGGACGAAATAACAAAGGTTATTGAAAATTATATGACATCTGCAACAGCTCTAAATAGAAATGTAGAAGAAGATGTTCAAATTATAGTACCTGAGAATAAAAATTCTTTAGATGGTGTAATAAATCTTGCAGATGCAAGAACAAAAGAAAAAGTAACATTAAATGATAATGAAATTTGTTTAACAGACAAAGTAGCAGAATTATTAGGAGTGAAAGCTGGAGATAAAATTATTTTACAAGATAACGATGAAAATCAAAAGGAAGTAACAATTTCAAATGTAGTAGAAAACTATGTTTATCATTATGTATATATGTCAAAGGATTTATACCAGGACTTATATGGAGAAGATTATAAAACTAATGTATTACTTGTTAATGATAATAATTTAACAGAGAAACAAGAAGAAACATTAGCGACAGATATTATGAATAATAATGAGGTTTCATCTGTTTCATTAATTTCTTCAGCAATAGAATCTATGGATGAAACTATGCAGTCTTTGAATTATGTAGTAGTGGTGTTAATTGTATCAGCAGGACTTCTTGCATTTGTAGTTTTATATAATTTATCAAATGTAAATATTAGTGAAAGAATAAGAGAATTAGCTACAATAAAAGTTCTAGGATTTTATGATAGAGAGGTCTATGACTATGTAACAAGAGAAACTATACTTTTAACTCTTATTGGAATTGTATTAGGGTTAATTGCAGGATATTTCTTAAATTACTTTATAATAGGAACTTGTGAAATAAATATGCTTAGATTTAATAAAACAATAGAACCGCTTAGCTATTTATATTCAGTATTAATCACAATAGGATTCACTTTAATTGTTAATTTAGTTACCTATTTTACTTTAAAGAAAATAGATATGATAGAAAGCTTAAAAAGTGTAGAATGAGACAAATTAGGGACGGAGCTTTTTTGTCTCATTTTATAAAATTATATCGATTTTGAGACAAAAAAGCTCCGTCCCTAATTGTCTCAAAAAAATAATTGATAAAATACTTGCAAAATTATATAAAATATAGTAAAATAGATATGTCGTAAGACCTTTAGCTTAGTTTTTAGTTTACACCAGCTTTAAACTCAGCTTAAGGAATAAAGAAATAGGAGGTGTATTAAATAATGATGACAAAGGAAAGAAAACAAGAAATAATTAATCAATATAAAAGAGAAGAAAACGATACTGGTTCACCAGAAGTTCAAATTGCTCTTTTAACAGAAAGAATTAATGAATTAACAGAACATTTAAAAGTTCACAAAAAAGACAACCATTCAAGACGTGGTCTATTAAAGATGGTTGGTAAAAGAAGAAATCTATTAAACTATTTAGTAAAAAAAGATGTAAATAGATATAGAGAAATCGTTGAAAAATTAGGATTAAGAAAATAATAACAAAGGTAAAAGCCTATGCTTGTTTTAGCACGGGCTTTTATCAAGAAAATATTATGTGACCACAAGTTGATTTAGGTAAGTAGCTTGTATAATGTGTTTGTTTTTTCTAACATATTATAGAGGTTACAATCTAAAAACGACTTGAGGCACAAGGAAAGAGGGAGTAAAAATGTTTAAAACTTATGAAACAGAATTATCTGGAAGAAAGCTAGTTATTGAAACTGGTAAAATGGCAGGGCTTGCCAATGGAAGTGCTTTAGTACGTTATGGAGATACATGTGTATTAGTAACAGCTACAGCTTCTAAAGAGCCAAGAGAAGGGATAGACTTTTTCCCATTATCAGTAGATTTTGAAGAAAAATTATATTCAGTGGGAAAAATACCTGGAGGATTTTTGAAAAGAGAAGGAAAACCAAGTGACAAAGCAATTTTAACATCAAGAGCAATAGATAGACCATTAAGACCATTATTTCCAAAAGACTTTAGAAATGATGTAGTTATAGTTGCAACAGTACTTTGTGTAGAACAAGACAATTCACCAGAAGTAGCAGCTATGATAGGTGCTGCAACAGCTTTAGTAATCTCAGATATCCCATTTAATGGACCAACAGCAGCAGTAGCAGTAGGACTAGTTGATGGAGAAATTATAATAAATCCAACGGAAGAACAAAGAGAAAAGTCAGATTTAACATTAACAGTTGCAGGAACTCTAAATAAAATAACAATGATTGAAGCAGGGGCAAATGAAGTTCCAAACGACGTAATGTTAGAAGCTATAAAAAAAGCACATGTAGAAATCAAAAAAATATGTGAATTTATTTCTTCAATACAAAAAGAAGTAGGAAAACCAAAATTTGAATATCAATCATTTGAGGTAAATCATGAGATATATGAATATCTAGAAGAAAATTATAAAGATGAAATGAAAGAAAACTTATCTGAAAAAGATAAAGAAACAAGAGATAATAATATAGACAAATTAACAGAAAAAATAGAAGAAGCATATAAAGAAAAATATGGTGAAGAAGCTTTAGAAGAACATGATGCAGAAATAAAAGAAGCAGTAACTAAATTAGAAAAAGTCTGTGTAAGAGAAATGATATTCAAAGAACATAAAAGAGTTGATGGAAGAGCTATAGATGAAATAAGACCATTATCTTGTGAAGTTGGAGTACTTCCAAGAACACATGGTAGTGCATTATTTACAAGAGGACAAACTCAAGTATTATCAGTTGCAACTTTAGGAATGATTAGTGAAGAACAAACATTAGATGGAATAGATACTGAAGAATCAAAAAGATATATGCATCATTATAATTTCCCAAGTTATAGTGTTGGTGAAGCAAGACCATCTAGAGGACCAGGAAGAAGAGAAATTGGTCATGGAGCATTAGCAGAAAAAGCATTAGTTCCAGTAATTCCATCAAAAGAAGAATTTCCATATGCGATAAGAGTTGTATCTGAGGTATTGTCTTCAAATGGTTCAACATCACAAGCAAGTATATGTGGTAGTACATTAGCATTAATGGATGCAGGTGTACCAATAAAGAGACCAGTTGCTGGTATTTCAACAGGATTAGTAACAAATCCGGATAATGATGAAGAATATGTAATGTTAACAGATATTCAAGGAGTAGAAGATTTCTTTGGAGATATGGACTTTAAAGTAGGAGGAACTAAGAAAGGAATTACAGCAATACAAGTTGATATAAAATGTGATGGATTAACTTATGATATAATTGAAGAAGCATTTGAAAGAACAGAAAAAGCAAGAAATTATATTCTAGATAATATAATGTTACCAGTAATAAGTGAGCCAAGAAAAGAAGTATCAAAATATGCACCAAGAATTGTGACAACTACAATAAATCCAGATAAAATAAAAGATGTTATCGGACCTGGTGGAAAAATGATAAATAAAATCATTGATGAAACAGGAGTAAAAATAGATATAGAAGAAGATGGACAAGTATTTATCTATTCAACAGATAATGAAAAAGCAGAACAAGCATTAGAAATGGTAGAAGATATAGCAAGAGAAATAGAAGTTGGTGGAATTTATTACGGAGAAGTAGTAAGAATCATGAACTTTGGAGCTTTTGTAGATTTAGGATGTGGAGGAAAAGAAGGACTATTACACGTTTCTAAGATTTCTAAGAAGAGAATAAAGAATGTAGAGGATGTACTTCATGTTGGAGATAAAGTAACAGTAAAAGTAATTGATATAGACGAGCAAGGAAGAATAAATCTTTCAATGAAAGATTTAGCAGAAGACAAAGAGACTGAAGAACATGAAGAAAATGAATAAATAAAAACAAAAGCTGTGGAATAAAATCCATAGCTTTTGATAGTAAAAAAACTAAAGAATGGAGAGTACTATGCCTAAAACTAGGAAAAATATAGTAGGTAAAATTGTATATATAATAACAATTATTATATTATGTATCTTACTTGTTTATGCATATAATTATTATCAAAGTAATAATTTTAATGATTTTGTTAAAAGTGAATCCAATTTATATAAGTCGAAGTTTAAACGAGACAATACTATAAAATATGGTGAAAATAGAAGTTATGAAATAATATCTCCAGATTATAATGATGCAATGTTTTATAAAACAATAAATGTAGAAAAAAATCAGCCATATAAAATAACTTGTATGGTAAAAACCGAAAATGTAGAATCAGAAGATGAAATATCTGGAGTAGGTGCACATATTTCAATAGAAGGTTCAACAGAAAGGTCTGTTGCAATTCAAGGAACAAACGATTGGCAAGAAATTGAATTAATATTTAATAGTAAAAATAGAGAAACAATAAATATAGGTTTTAGATTAGGTGGAAATCTAGGGCAAGCAAAAGGGAAAGCATGGTTTTCTGATTTTAAATTAGAAGAAGGAACTTTAGAAAATAATAGTGATTGGAAATTTGCATGTTTCATATTTAAAAATACAGATGTAAATTTAAATGGAAATGAAATAAAATTACAAGTAACTAATAATGATATAAGCGATATAAAAGATACTGTAAGAAGATTTGAAAATTCTTGTTATACTTTATCAGAAGGAAAAATGACAGCCAATTGTGATATATATGAGATAGATACGCCAATAACAGAACTTTCATATGATGAAGAATTTGGATATTATGTCTCACCTGAGAATGTAGAAGAACAAATAAAAAAGATAGTAGAACAAAATGATTATGACCATATATTTGTAGTATTAAGACTTCGGAGATGAAAAACATGAAAATGATATAGAAGTAAATGACTGGATAGGATTAGGAGCAATGGATTATTATGGAATCGGATTTTCAAATATAAGACTTCCAAATAGTAGTAGAAGTTATGTATATAGGTATAATACAAAAATTAACCAATTTCCAGAAGAAGTATTTTTACATGAATTTTTACATTCATTGGAGAGAAATAGCGAAGAATATGGATATACTGTCCCAGCTTTACATGACTATGAACAATATGGATATGAAAATGAAGCTTTAGTAGGTCAAAGACAATGGTATAAAGATTATATGAATAAAAATGTTAGGACAAGTAGTGGAAATATAGGATTACCAGAAGAAATATATTCTTTGAAACCTGCAAAAGAAAGTAATTTTGAAAATTCATATGAAATAGATGTATTTAATGAACCAGATAATTTAATAGAAGAAATAAAAGAAATAATAAATCAATTAATAAAAAGATTTTAGAAAGAAGGAATAGAGTTGAAAGTAACAGATTTTGATTATTACTTACCAAAAGAATTGATAGCTCAAACACCAATAGAAAAAAGAGATGAATCAAGATTAATGGTTTTAAATAGAAAAACACATACAATAGAACATAAAACTTTTAAAGATATTATAGACTATTTAGAACCAGGAGAAGTATTAGTAAGAAATAATACAAAAGTTATACCTGCAAGATTATATGGTAGAAAAGAAACAGGTGCACATGTAGAATTCTTATTATTAAATAATATTGAAGGCGATATTTGGGAATGTATTGTAAGACCAGGAAATAAACTGCATGTTGGAGCAAAAGTAATATTTGGAGATGGATTATTAAAAGCCGAAGTTTTAGATACAATGGAACGGAGGAACAAGAAAAGTAAAATTTTTATATGATGGAATTTTTAACGAAATATTAGATAAAATAGGACTTATGCCACTTCCACCATATATTCATGAACAACTAAAAGAAAAAAATAGATATCAAACTGTATATGCTAAATATGATGGTTCAGCAGCAGCACCAACAGCAGGATTACATTTTACAGAAGATTTATTAAAGAAAATAGAAGAAAAAGGAATAATAATTGCAAATGTAACTTTACATGTAGGGATAGGAACATTTAGACCTGTAAAAGAAGATACAGTGGAAGCTCATAAAATGCATTCAGAACATTTTTATATAAAACAAGAAGATGTTGACAAAATAAATAATGCAAAAAAACAAGGAAAAAGAGTAATTGCTGTAGGAACTACTTCATGTAGAGTATTAGAAAGTATTGCAGATGAGAATGGAATGGTGAAACCAATAGAAGAAGATACAAGTATTTTTATTTATCCAGGATATAAATTTAAATGTTTAGATGGATTAATTACAAATTTTCATTTACCACAATCAACACTTTTAATGCTAGTATCAGCATTAGCAGGAAAAGATTATATAATGGAAGCATATAAAGAAGCAGTAAAAGAAAAATATAGATTCTTTAGTTTTGGAGATGCAATGTTTATACAATAATAGATTTATTAAGGAGGAGCTAATGAAACCAGCAGTAACATATGAATTATTACATGAATGTAAACAAACTGGAGCAAGAAGAGGGGTAATACATACACCACATGGTGATATACAAACACCAATATTTATGCCAGTTGGAACACAAGCTACAGTAAAGTCAATGACACCAGAAGAATTAAAAGAAATTGTTAAAGCACAAATAATATTATCAAATACATATCATTTATATTTAAGACCAGGAAATAAGATAGTAAAAGAAGCAGGAGGACTTCATAAATTTATGAATTGGGATAGACCAATTCTTACAGATAGTGGGGGATTTCAAGTATTTAGTTTAGGAGCTTTAAGAACAATTAGTGAAGAAGGTGTTGAATTTAAATCACATCTAGATGGAAGTAAACATTTCTTTTCACCAGAATCTGTTATGGAAATAGAAGAAGACTTAGGTGCAGATATAATTATGGCATTTGATGAATGTTGCCCATATCCATCAACATATGAATATACCAAAAATTCTATGGAAAGAACTACAAGATGGGCCAAACGTTGTAAAGAGGCACATAAAACAGTTGAAAGTCAAGCTTTGTTTGGAATTATACAAGGTGGATTCTATAAAGATTTAAGAGAAAAAAGTGCAAAAGACTTAATAGAATTAGATTTACCAGGTTATGCTATAGGAGGAATTAGTGTTGGTGAACCTAAAGAGGAATTCTTAGATATTCTAAGATTTACAACTCCTCTTATGCCAAAAGATAAACCAAGATATTTGATGGGAGTAGGAACACCAGATTATTTAATAGAAGCAGCACTTGCTGGAATTGATATGTGTGATTGTGTATTACCAACAAGAATCGCAAGAAATGGAACAGCTCTAACTTCTAATGGAAAAGTAGTAGTAAGAAATGCAATTTATAAAGAGGATTGGAGACCATTAGATGAAGAATGTGATTGTTATGCTTGTAAAAACTATACAAGAGCTTATATTAGACATTTAATAAATGCAAAAGAAATATTAGGAGTAAGATTATTATCAATTCATAACTTAAGGTTCTTGACTAATTTGATGGAAAAGGTTAGAATAGAAATAGAGAGGGATAATTTAGGAAACTTCAAAGAAGAGTTTTATAAAAAATACGGTTATACCGACTAAATAGGAGGTTTAAAAGATGAATTTAATTGAAGAAAGTTTTCAAAAAAAGGAAGAAAAAAAGAAAAAGAGAACAACTGGAATCATATTAGGAGCAATAATATTTTTGGTATTAATAATAATAGGAATAGCATCATATTTAGTTTATATTGAAAGTACTACAATGAAAGTATTATTAGATGGGCAAAGTAATGATAAACTAAAACAAATATTATTGTTTGAAAATGATGGGACAATTTATGCACCAATAAAAGAAATTGCAAGTTATTTTGGATATAATAGTTACAATGGAGAATATACACAGAGGTCTGAAGACCAAAGTAAATGTTACGTTCAAAGTGATAATGAAGTTGCAAATTTTTCTTTGAATTCTAATACAATATATAAATTAGACCTTACAACAGGTACTGATAATTATGAAAATGTTTATGTTGATGACCCAGTAATTGCTAAAAATGGTATATTATATGCAAGTTCTGAAGCAATAGAAAAAGCATTTAATGTAAGTTTCCAATATGACCAAGATAGAAATAGAGTATATATATATACACTTCCATATTTAATTCAAAGTTATTCATCAACTATATTAGATTATGGATATACAGCAATAAGTGAAGTGTTTGCAAATCAAAAAGCGGTATTACAAGATATGCTAGTTGTTACAAAAGGAGAAAATGAAGATGTATATGCAGTTATAAAAACAGATGGAACAACAGTATTAGAACCAAAATATGATGAAATAACATATTTACCTGAAACAGGTGATTTTAAAGTAACAACAAATGGAAAAGTAGGAATTTTAGGAAGTAATGGTTCTACAAAAGTACAAATAATGTATGATTCAATAGACTTGATGGATAGTGATGCAAAATTATATGTAGCTGAAAATGATGGAAAATTTGGTGCAATAGATTTTAATGGAAATGTTAAAATTTATATTGAAAATGATGAAATAGGAATGGATATATCCCCATTTGAACAGAATAATATTAAAAATAAATATATTTTAGCAGGTAATTTAATACCAGCAAGAAAAGGTGAATTATGGGGATTATATGATAAAAATGGAAATCTAGTTGTAGACTATAATTATGATAGTTTTGGATATATAGCTAATACTAGTAAAGATGCATTAAATTTACTTGTTATACCTGACTACAATGTATTAGTTGCTTGTAAAGATGATAAATATACATTATTAAATTCAGTAGGAAAACAATTATTCCAAGGACCAGTTGCAGATGATATTTATATGACAATTAGTGGAGGTCAAAGACATTATTATATAACAGCAAATAATCAAACAATGGATGCAGAAACTTATTTAAAAAATATTGGTGTAAGCAAGTCAAATCAATCTCCTACAGGAAATAGCACAGCAAATACAAGCAATACATCAAGTAATTCAACTAATACAAATATGCAAAGTAATCAAGTAAATACAGAAGGACAAGTTCAAGAAAACAATGGGGAACAAAACCAGGAAAATAATCAACAAGGAGAAGAACAAGTTCAAGAGCAACAAAACCAAGAACAGCAAATTCAACAATAAATTAGAAAGTAACAAGCTTATCTTAGCTTGTTATTTTTGCTTTACGAAGTTATGTAAATATGGTATAATACTATCATCAGTAAAAAACTGATAGTATTAAAAGGCTTTTTCTTTTAAGGAGGAAAAATGACTAATAATAGAAAAAGCAAAATATTTACTTTACCTGTTATACTGTATATAATATCTCAATTAATTATGCTAGTTGGCATGATTACTGCAATAATTTCTATATCTTTTTATACAGATACTAAAAATATCTTATGGCTTGTTATAAGTTTAGTATTGCTACTTTTTGGAAATTTTGGACTAAATTGCAATTTGCAAGATTTTACCAAAGTTACAAAAAGAAAAATGTGTAGATTAGTTTTAAGGACAATAGTTTCTTATATACTTTTCTGCCTAGTAATTTCTGCAATACTTTTAAAAAATATTTTCTTAGGAATACTTGCCGTGATTGCGTTTTTTGCACTTGGATATATATGGTATAAACAAGATTTTATAAGGTAAATATAACGAAAGCAGGAGGTAGAATAATTTCTATCTCTTGCTTTTATGTTATTAAACTTTACAAAATTATGTAAATAATGTATAATTCTACTATCAGTAAAAACTGATAGTAAAAAAGCTTTTTCTTTTAAGGAGGAAAAATGACTAATAATAGAAAAAGCAAGGTATTTATTATTAAAAATAATATAATAATTAAGATAATAGAACTGATATCAGTTTTTAGTGGAGGATTTTTACTAAAAAAGTTTACAGAAACAGAGAAAGGATATTTCCTAGCAATAAGTTTAATACTATTATTAATAACTTCATTAATTTTGGGAATAGACTTATTGCCAATATCTGTTAAAACTCTTGGAGATGTGACGAGTGATAAAAAATTAATATACCAACTATTAATTATGACAATAGTGAGCTATATTTCAATTATTTTATTATTTTGCGCAATTTTATTTAAGAGTATTTTATTAGGAATACTTTCCGTTATAGGAATTGTTATCTTAATTATTATATCAATTAAACTGGATAATAATAAATAAATAAATACCAAAAGGCAAGAAGTAGAAAATAGCTATTTCTTGCCTTATATTTGTTCTTATATAGAAAAAAACAATATAATATGATAAAATATGACCACTTAGACTAATAGAAAAATTAATGAAAATATTATATAAATAAGAATAAAGAAAAGAGGTTTAAGATGAGTATAAAAATAGTAGATGGAAAAAGCTACTTGCCAAAACAAAAAATCTTAAATAAACAAATTGAAGAAAAATTTTCATTAAAAGAAGGATATATACAAAAAAGAACAGGGATAAAAGAAAGATATTATGTAGAAGATGAAACAATAGAAAAAATGGCAATTGGAGTAGCAAAAAAAATAAATGAAAAAAATGACTTAAGTAATTTAGGATTAATAATAGTAGCAACAACATCAACTAAAAATTTGATGCCAGGTATAGCAAATGAAGTGCAAAAATCACTAAAAATAAAATCATGTATAAGTCTGGATATCCTAGCTGGGTGTAGTGGATTTATAAATAGCTTAGATATAGCAAGAATGTATATAGAATCAGGAAAAATAGAAAAAGCATTAGTAATAGGGGTAGATTTATTATCAAAAGCTATAGATAAAGAAGACTTAGGAACAGTAGCAGTATTATCAGATGGAGCAGGAGGAATTTTAATAGAAAAAGACAAAAAAAATAAGAAATATTTCTCAAATATAAAAGCAGAGATTGATAATAAAGGAATTTTAAATTATAATGTAGAAAGTAATTTGTATATGAATGGTAAAGAAGTTTATAAATATGCAGTTACAAATACTGTGGAAAATATAAAGGAATTACTAGGGATATCTGAAGAGAGCATAGAAAATATAAAATACATAATTCCACATCAATCTAACTTAAAAATAATGAAAGCAATAGCAAATAGATTAGGTATTGGAAAAGAAAAAATTTATATAAATATAGGAAAAATAGGAAATACATTTTGTGCTAGTATACCAATAGCAATATCCGATATGTTAGAACAAAATATGTTAAAAAAAGGAGATAAAGTAATACTTCTAGGATATGGTGGAGGATTAAATACAGGAAGTATAATGATAGAAATATAGGGGCAATTGGGGACGTTTCCTTTTGGACAAAATGTCCAAAAGGGGACACATCTTAATATATATCTGTCCCAAAAAGGACAAAATGTCCAAAAGGAAACGTCCCCAATGGGACATAAGGACATAAGGAGGAGTTTATTATGAAAAGAGCATTTTTATTCCCAGGGCAAGGAGCTCAAACAGTAGGAATGGGAAAAGATATTTTTGAAAAATATGAAGAAGCAAGAAAAATTTATGATGAAGCATCTAAAATTTCAGGAATGGATATAAAGAAATTATGTTTTGAAGGTCCAGAAGAGGAGTTGAATAAAACAGAAAATACACAAATTGCAATATTAGTAACAAGTCTAGCAATATTAGAAGTGTTAAAATCAAAAGGAATAGAAGCTGAAATTTCTTGTGGATTAAGTTTAGGTGAATATACAGCGTTAATATATTCTGGAATAATTTCATTTGAAGATGGTATTAAATTAATTAAAAAAAGAGGATATTATATGGGAAATTTAATACCAGACGAAGAATATTCTATGGCAGCTGTAATAGGATTAGATAGTAAAAAAATAGAAGAAATTTGTAAGGAAATTAAAGATTTAGGAAAATTTGTAGTTCCTGCAAACTATAATTGTACTACTCAAACAGTAGTATCAGGAAATAAGGAAGCAGTTGATATAGCTATAGAAAAATTAAAGGAAGCTGGAGCAAAAAGAGTAGTACCTTTAAAGACAAGTGGTCCATTTCATACAAGTAAATTAGAAAAGGCAAAAGAAGCATATAGTAAAGAATTAGAAAATGTAGAATTTAAACAGGGAAAAGTAAGAGTAATTAAAAACTTAGATGGAACATTTTATAAAGAAAATGATGATATAAAAAATATTTTATCAAACCATATAGTAAATCCTGTAAGATTTGATAGAGCAATAAAATTAATGCAAGAAGAAAATATAGAAGAATATCTAGAAATTGGACCAGGAAAAACATTAACAGGATTTGTAAGAAAAGATAACAGAGAAGCTAAAACTTATAATATAAATAGCTTAGAAAGTTTAGAAAATTATTTGAAGGAGGAAAAAGAATAATGGAAGAAAGAAAAGTAGTATTAGTAACTGGTGGTTCAAGAGGAATTGGAAAGGAAGTTGCTGAAGTTTATGCTGATAATGGGTATGATGTAGTAATTAACTATGTATCAGACAAAACAGATGTAGAAGGATTAAAAAAAGAATTTGAAGAAAAAGGTGTAAAATGTTTATTAGTTAAAGGTGATGTATCAAAAGCAGACGATGTTCAAAATATGGTAGAAGAAGCAATAAAAGAATTTGGAAAAATAGATGTTTTAGTAAATAATGCAGGAATCACAAGAGATACATTACTTATGAGAATGAGTGAAGAGGATTTTGATAAAGTAATAGAAATAAATTTAAAAGGTACATATTTAGTAACAAAGGCAGTAACTAAATATATGATGAAAAAAAGACAAGGAAGTATTATTAACTTAGCTTCTGTAGTTGGAGTTGTAGGAAATGCAGGGCAATGTAATTATTCAGCATCAAAAGCAGGGATAATTGGATTTACAAAAAGTGTTGCAAAAGAATTAGCTTCAAGAAATATAAGAGCAAATGCAGTAGCTCCTGGATTTATTGCAACAGATATGACAAGTGTATTATCTGATAGTGTAAAGGAAAATATAAATGCACAAATACCATTAAAAAGAATGGGAACAGCAAAAGAAGTTGCAGAAGTAATATATTTCTTAGGTTCAGATAAAAGTTCATATGTAACAGGTCAAGTAATAAATATAGATGGTGGAATGGTTATGTAGCAAATTTGACCAACCATACTAATGGAAAAAAAATAAAAAATGTGGTATAAATATATATTGAAGGAAAAAAAATAAAAAATGAGGGGAAGAGAATGAGAAGAGTTGTTATTACAGGTTTAGGAGCAATTACTCCAATAGGAAATGATGCTAAAGAATTTTGGAAAGGAATTAAAGAAGGAAAATGTGGAATAGATGAAATAACAAAAGTTGATACTAGTGATTTAAAAGTAAAATTAGCAGCTGAAGTAAAAGGGTTCAAACCAGAAGATTACTTTGATAGAAGGTCAGCAAGAAGAATGGATTTGTTTACACAATATGCAGTTGTAGCATCAAGGGAAGCTTTGAAAGAAAGCGGAATATCTGAGGAAAATACAGATATGACAAGAGTTGGAGCTATTATAGGCTCTGGAATTGGTGGATTAGAGACAATGGACAGAGATATTGTGGCTTGTGCTGTTAAAGGACCAGATAGAGTATCACCAATGTTTATACCAATGGGAATAGCAAATATGGCAACAGGAAATGTATCAATAGATTTAGGAATAAAAGGTGAATCATTTGCAATGGTAAGTGCATGTGCAACAAGTACACATGCAATAGGAGAAAGTTATAGAATAATAAAACATGGATATCAAGATGCTGTACTTGCAGGAGGAACAGAAGCATCAATCACTAAAACCGGTATAGCAGGATTCCAAAATTTAAAGGCATTAACACAGGCAACAGATAAAAATAGAGCAAGTATCCCATTTGATTTAGAAAGAAGTGGATTCGTTATGGGAGAAGGAGCCGCAATTTTAGTTTTAGAAGAATTAGAACATGCTAAAAAAAGAGGAGCACATATTTATGCAGAAGTTGTAGGATATGGTGCATCATCAGATGCTTATCATATTACATCACCATCGCCAGATGGAGAAGGTGCAGCAAGAGCTATGCTATCAGCAATCAAAGATGCTAAAATAAAACCAGAAGATATTGAATATATAAATGCACATGGTACATCTACTCATTTAAATGATTCTGGAGAAACTATGGCAATAAAAAAAGCATTAGGAGAAAAAGCAAGTAAAAAAGTTTTAGTAAGTTCTACTAAAAGTAACACAGGACATTTATTAGGAGCTGCAGGAGGCATTGAATTAATTGTGTGTGCAAAAGCATTAGAAGAAGGATATGTGCCAGCAACAATAAATTATAAAGTGAAAGACCCAGAATGTGATTTAGATATAGTTCCAAATAAAGGAAGAAATATTAATATAAAATATGCTATGTCAAATTCACTAGGATTTGGAGGACATAATGCTTCAGTAATATTAAAAAAATATGAAGAGTAGGGGGAATAAAAATGGATTATAAAGATATAAAAAGATTAATTGATGATATGGGAGATTCAAAAATAGATTCTTTAAAAATTGAATTTCCAGACGGAGTTAAAATTAGTATGTCAAAAAACAGAGAAAAAGAAGTTGTAATAACTTCTGCACCTCAAACAAGTGTTATAGAAGCAAGCGCTCCAATGACAGCACCAGTAGTAACAGAAAAACAAGAAAAATCATTAACAAATGTAGAAAATAAACAAGAAGTAAAAGAAGAAAATTTTAAAGTAGTAAAAAGTCCAATGGTAGGGACATTTTATGCAAGTTCATCACCAGAAAAAGAAGCTTTTGTAAAGGTAGGAGACAAAGTACATAAAGGTCAAGTCCTATGTATTATAGAAGCAATGAAATTAATGAATGAAATAGAATCAGAATATGATGGAGAAATAGTAGAGATTTGTGTAAATAATGAAGATATGGTAGAATATGGAACACCTTTATTTAAGATAAAATAATGTTTTAGGAGGAATAAAATGTTAAATAAAGAAGAAATAAAAAATATAATTCCACAAAGAGAACCGTTTTTAATGATAGATGAAGTGGAAGAATATACACCAGGAGAAAGTGCTGTAGCTTATAAACATGTTGATGAAAGTGAGTATTATTTTAAAGGACATTTCCCTGGAAATCCAATAATGCCAGGAGTATTAATAGTAGAATCATTAGCTCAAACAGGAGCAGTTGCAATTCTTTCTATGGAAGAAAATAAAGGGAAAAATGCCTTATTTGGAGGAATTGATAAATTACGTTTTAAAAGACAAGTAGTACCTGGAGATACTTTAAAATTAGAAGTAAAAATAATAAAGCGTAAAGGGCCAATAGGAATAGGAGAAGCAATTGCAACAGTAGATGGAAAAGTAGCAGCAAGAGGAGAATTAACTTTTGCAGTAGTGTGAGACAAAAAGGGACGGACATATTTTGTCTCTTATATCTCAAAGGAAAGGGAGTAAAAAATGTTAAAGAAAGTTTTAATTGCTAATCGTGGAGAAATAGCGGTAAGAATTATAAGAGCATGTAGAGAAATGGGAATTAGAACAGTAGCAATTTATTCTGAAGCAGATAAAGATGCTTTACATGTAAGTTTAGCAGATGAAGCTGTTTGTGTAGGACCAGCAACATCTAGCAAAAGTTATTTAAATATGAAAGCAATCTTAGAAGCAGCTTGTTTAACAGGAGCAGATAGTATTCATCCTGGTTTTGGTTTTTTATCTGAAAATAGTAGTTTTGCAAAAATTTGTGAAGAAATGGGAATAAAATTTATAGGCCCAAACTATAAATTGATAGATTTATTGGGAAATAAATCAAAAGCAAAAGAAACTATGAAAAAAGCAGGAGTACCTGTAGTACCGGGTTCAGAAGGATTAATAAAATCTAAAGAGGAAGCAGTTTCTATAGCAGAACAAATAAAATATCCTGTAATGCTTAAAGCATCAGCTGGCGGTGGAGGAAAAGGTATTCGTGTTGCTTATAATAAAGACCAATTAGAAAAAGAATATGATTTAGTAAAACAAGAAGCTAAAGTATCATTTAATGATGATAGCTTGTACTTAGAAAAGTTTATAGAAAACCCAAGACATGTGGAGATTCAAATATTAGCAGATGAACATGGAAATTGTATTCATCTAGGAGAAAGAGATTGTTCTATACAAAGAAGAAATCAAAAAGTATTAGAAGAAACGCCATCTAGTATTTTGGATGATAAAACAAGAAAGAAAATGGGAGAAGTTGCAGTAGATGCTGTAAAAGAAATAGGATATAGTAATGCAGGGACAATTGAATTTTTAGTAGATAAAAATAAAGACTTCTATTTTATGGAAATGAATACTAGAGTACAAGTAGAACATCCAGTAACAGAAAGTGTAACAGGAATTGATATTATAAAAGAACAAATAAAAATAGCAAGTGGAGAAACTTTAAGTTATAAGCAAAAAGATATTACTTTTACAGGGCATAGTATGGAAGTAAGAATAAATGCAGAAGACCCAAGTAAAAACTTTATGCCATGTCCAGGAAAAATAACGGATTTACATTTACCTGGAGGAAATGGAGTAAGAATAGATACGGCTATATATCCAGGTTATACGATACCACCATATTATGATTCTATGATAGCTAAAATTATAGTCCATGGAAAAAATAGAGATGAATCAATCGCTAAAATGAAAAGTGCTATTTCAGAATTAGTTGTAGAAGGTATTACTACTAATGCGGATTTTATATTAAAAATATTGGAAGATAAGGATTTTGTAAGTAATAATTATGATACATCATTTATTAGTAAAAAATTTGGAAAGAATACAAAATAAAAAATAATAAAAAATGTGAAAAAAGTAAATGTTTTTTAAAAAAAGCATTTACTTTTTTAAAAAATTTGTATAAAATATGTTTGGGAAAAAGTAGAAAAAAGTTAAACTAAAGAAAATTTGGAAGAGAAAGGGAGAATTTTGATGAAAATACTAATGTTAACATGGGAATATCCACCAAGAGTTGTTGGAGGAATATCAAGAGTTG
>CALXFJ010000008.1 GCA_944387565.1 uncultured Clostridia bacterium
ATTTCTATTGGAATAACTACTCTTCCTAGTTCGTCCATTCTTCTAATTATGCCTGTTGATTTCATAGTTAACCTCCTTAAAAGTTATATTTACAATCCTTATTATAAATCTTACTATATCACAAATGTACAAGTTGGTCAATTATCTTTGTAATAAAAAGTAGAAAACTTAAATAAAATTATTTAAGGTGATGGTATGTTAAATATAGTTTGGCCAATTTTTATAATAATATCATTTTCTTTTGCAATTTTTTCAGGTAATTTAGAAAATTTAAATAATTCAATTTTTGAAAGTACTAAAGAAGCGGTAAACTTATCTATTAGCCTACTTGGAACATTATGCTTATGGAGTGGAATCATGGAAATTGCAAGTAAAACAACTCTAACTGAGAAATTAACAAAACTTTTAAAACCGATTCTTAAATTTTTATTTCCAAATTTAAAAAATCCAAAAATCCATAAAGAAATTTCAATGAATATGATAGCAAATATTTTAGGACTTGGAAATGCAGCAACACCATTAGGGTTAAAGGCCATGGATTCTATGCAAAAGGAAAATAAGAAAAAAGATACATTATCTGATTCTATGATGATGTTTATTGTAGTAAATACAGCTTCTATCCAAATTATACCTACAACTGTAATTGCTATTCGTAACTCTTTGGGGTCAACTAGTCCAACATCAATAATTTTTCCAACATGGGTAGCAACTATTATAGCTGCCATATTTGGAATATTTGTTGCAAAGATTTTAATAAAATTTACAAAAGGAGATAAATCATAATGCAAATAATTAATTTCATATCTATTATAGCTATGCCGATGATAATACTACTTATTGTTATTTATGGAGTAGGGGAAAAGAATAAGGTATTTGATACTTTTCTAGAAGGTGCAAGAGAAGGTATTAAGACAACAATTAGTATTTTACCAACTTTAATAGGTCTTTTTGTTGCAATAGGAGCTTTAAGAAGTTCTGGTGTTTTGGATTTAATAATAAATATTGCAGGTCCTGTTTTAAATATTATAAATTTTCCTAGTGAATTAATGCCACTTGCAGTTTTAAGACCTATATCAGGAAGTGGTTCAATAGCAGTTGCAACAGATATAATGAAAAATTGTGGTGTTGATTCTTTAATAGGAAAAATTGCATCTACGATTATGGGCTCTACGGAAACAACTTTATATACAATTGCAGTATATACATCTTGTGTAAAAATTAAAAAAACGAGGTATGTCTTAGTTGCATCACTAGCTGCAGATATCGCTGGAATAGTTGTAAGCACAGTGACTTGTCGAATTTTGTCGTAAAGTTTTTCTTGACAAATAGTTATATTGAGGATATAATTAATTAAATTATTTCAAAGAAGGACAACATTTATGATAAAGATATTAATATTTATTTCAATCTTTTTTATAGTAAGAAGTTTTATTGTCAAAAGATTATCCAAGAAATTGTTAAAAGAAATAAAAGATAAAAATTAAGATATTACTTTTGTAGAGAAAATATCTTTCTATTTTGGTTCCTATTTATCCTATTCTATATTTTCTCTACATTTTTCCATAAAATATATGAAAGATAAAAAGAGGCTAAATTTATATTAATAAGTTCTTATAAATAAAACAAAATGTCAATGATTTTTATCGAGTCTAGTGATGAAAAAATTTGAAATAGTTTGAAATGTATATTATTTTTCTAATTTTTTAAAATCTATTAAAATTAATTTCGAAAAATTTATAGTCTGATTTTTAAAAAGTCGAAAAAACTCAAATTAAAAATAAAGAAGGAGAAATGCGTATATGAATGATAAAGAAGAAAAAAGAAGTTTAGAATCAAATAAAAAGCAATATAAAATTTTAAGTCCGGTAAATGATATAGTATTTCAAATGCTATTTTCCAAAGTGAATCCAGAAATAACCAAAGATTTAATATCTTCACTAATAGATGAAAAAATAGATAATATAGAGTTAGATTTAGATAAAAGAGTATTAGGAGATGATATAGACGATAAAATCGGAATAGTAGATTTAAGAGCAAGATTAAATGAGAATATAGAATGTGAAATAGAAATGCAAATGTATTATTCGAGTAATTTTATACCAAGATTATTATTTTATTGGGCAAGATTATACTCAAATCAAATAAAAGTAAAGCAAGATTATAAAATATTAAAAAGAACAATAGTAATAGCAATAGTAAATGATAGAATAAGATACTTAAATGAATTAAAAGCACATACAGTATGGAAAATAACAGAAGAGAAAGTAAGAACAAAAATCTTGACAGATAAATTTGAAATCCATATAATAGAAATACCAAAAGCTATAAAAGAATATCCAAAAAATAAGAAGAGTAAATTATTACAATGGATGATGTTTTTTAATAGTCCTGAGGGTATGGAGGTTAAAGAAATTATGGAGGAAAATAAGGAAATAAAAAAGGCCAAAGATACTTTAAGAGAACTAAGTGAAGATGAACAGAATCAGAGAATAGCAGAAGCAAGGTTAATAGAAATGATGGATAGACAAGATATGTATGATACTGGATATGAGGAAGGTCAAAAATCTGGACAAGAAGAAACTAAGAAAGAAGTTGTAAAAGAGTTATTAAAAATAAAAATGGATATTGAACAAATAATTCAAATAACGAAACTAACAAAAGAAGAAATCGAAAGAATAAAAAAAGAAAATAACTTATAAAAAGACTATAAATGAAATTAATGCTAACTAAATGAAAAATAAAGCCTAAATTATTAAAAAACTAATAATTTGGGCTATTTATTTTAATTGTTTAAATAAGTTAAGATTAGAAATTATCTATGATAAGTTTCACCATGTGAAATTTTAAAAGCCCTAAATATTTGTTCTAATAAGAAAACTCTAATAAGTTGGTGAGGAAAAGTCATTTTAGAAAAACAAATTTTTAAATTACATTTATCTAGAAGTTCTTTAGTTAAACCAAGAGAACCACCAATAATAAAACAAATATGACTATTTTCCATAGATAAAGAATCTAATTTTTTAGAAAATTCTTCAGAAGAGAATTCTTTACCTTTTAAATCTAGAGCAATATTAAAAGAATCTTTAGGAAGATGATTTAAAATATTTAAACATTCTTTATTTTTTATTTCATTTTCTAAACTTGAATTTAATTTATCAGGAATTTTTTCATCTTGAAGTTCAATAATTTCAAGTTTGCAATATTTAGAAAGTCTTTTAGAATACTCTAAAATAGCATCTTTTAAATATTTTTCCTTTATTTTACCAACACAAACTATATGTATATTTAACATTTTCCTCTCCTTTTTAAAAATCCCAATTTAGGCAAATTGGGATTAAACTTCTATAATTTTACTATGATTATCTCTTGAGGCAACACTAAGAGATAATTTGTTTTCATTATTATTAGAAATTAATTCATCTACAACTGTTTGATATGCAAGCTCTGGAAAATTACTTTCTTTACTTAAATGTCCAAGCATAGCATTTTTTAAACCAGATTGTAAAAGATAAGATATCGTTTTTCCAGCTATTTCGTTAGATAAATGACCTGTAGGGCCTGCAATTCTTGATTTTAAAGAAAAAGGATAAGAAGTACATCTTAATATTTCAGGGTCATAATTTGCTTCTAATAAAACAAATAGACTTTCCTCTAGATTCTTTAAAATAGAATTTGTCATATGACCAATATCTGTTGCTATACTTATTTTTTTATCATCCTTGTATAAACTAAATCCGCAAGGGTTAGCAGCATCATGAGGTATTGAAAAAGAATGAATTTTTAAATCTCCAATTTCAAAATTATCATTTACCTTAAATAATTTTATATTTTTGTCTGATATTTTATCTCTTTGTTTTGGCATGGCATCTAATGTTTCTTGATTTACAAATACAGGTAAATCATATTTTTTAGATAAAGTACCTAATGCTTGTACATGATCAATATGCTCATGTGTTACCAAAATACCATCTAGAGAAGATGGATTTATATTAATATCATTTAATGCAGTTTCGATTTTTTTACAGCTAACGCCGGCATCTATTAATATTTTAGTGTTTGGAGTTTCTACAAAAAGACTATTTCCACTACTTCCACTATATAAGCTACAAAAATTTAACATTTGTTATACTTCCTTTAAATTTATTCTTCAGTTACTCTTTCTATTTTTGCACCAATTTTTCTGAATTTTTCTTCAATATTTTCATAACCACGGTCAATATGTTGTAAATTATAAATTTCAGTTATACCTTCAGCAGCAGTTCCGGCTATAACTAAAGCGGCTCCTGCTCTTAAGTCTGAAGAATATACTGGTGCTCCATATAATTTTTCTACACCTTCAAAAAATGCAGTTTTACCTTGAGCTGTTATTTTAGCTCCCATTCTATTTAATTCTTCTGTATATTGGAATCTAGATTCCCAAATACTTTCGTTAATTATACTATTGCCATTTGCCAAAGATAATACAACACCCATTTGAGGTTGCAAATCTGTTGGAAAACCTGGATAAGGTAAAGTTTTAATATTTGCCTTATTTGGACGTTTGTCCATCCAAACTCTTATGCTATCACCATAATCTTCAACATTTCCACCAACTTCAATTATTTTAGCTGTTATTGATTCTAAGTGTTTTGTGATACAATTTTTTAATGTTAAATCACCTTTGGTTGCGATAGCTGCAAGCATAAATGTTCCAGCTTCAATTTGGTCAGGAACTACTGAATATGTTGCATTACCATGTAATTTTTCGACACCGTTGATTTTTATAACATCAGTTCCTGCTCCACGTATATCTGCACCCATAGTATTTAAAAAGTTAGCAACATCAACTATATGAGGCTCTTTAGCAGCGTTATCAATAGTTGTTGTTCCTTTAGCTAAAACTGCTGCTAGCATTACATTAATTGTTGCTCCAACTGAAACTATATCCATATAAATAGGGCATCCAACTAATTTATCAGCTTTTCCATATATTTTTCCTTTTTCTACAGTAACATTTGCACCTAAAGCTTCAAAACCTTTTATATGTTGGTCAATTGGTCTGGCACCTAATTTACATCCACCAGGCATACCAACTTCTATTTCACCTTTTCTTCCAAGCATTGCACCTATTAAATAATAAGAAGCTCTAAATTTGCTTGTTAAATCTAAAGGAGCTTTTGTTGTTGTTATATTTGTTGTGTCTATTGTAATAGAATGTTTACTATTCCATGTGATTTTTGCTCCTAATTTTTCTAATATTTCACAAGATATTTTGATATCACTTATATTTGGTA
Source organism: uncultured Clostridia bacterium (assembly GCA_944387565.1). GTDB lineage: Bacteria > Bacillota > Clostridia > TANB77 > CAG-508 > CAG-269. The sequence continues at coordinate 5,274 of CALXFJ010000008.1, forward strand.
AATTTTCAATTGTACAAACGCCATCAATTAAAAGAGTTGCTGGTAAAAGTGCAACAGCGGCGTTTTTTGCTCCACTTATTGTTACCTCACCTGTTAAACGGGTTGGACCTGTAACTACTAATTTCTCCAATAAAATTACCTCCATTAATAAATAAATTATCTATAAATTTTAAATAAAAATAGAGTGTATACTAAATTACACTCTATACTCTTATCAAATATAACACAAAGTTAACATGTTTGCAACTATTTTTTTGCAGTAATGAAACCATTTTCATTAAAGAATTCTAATAATTTGAATTTAAATTGAATTTGAGGTTTAGAATCATTAGAAACTAGAGCATATTCCTCTTCTGATAAATTGTTTTCTAATGTTTCTTTAGATTCTTCCGGAACAATTCCAGAAGTTATATCAACAAAACATAGGGGAGGAAACATTACACACCACCAGTTTTGGCCCTTAGCTTCGCCAATTTCTACACGTAATGCATCATAATAACCTGCAGGAAGTGAAATATCACCATAATTTTTAGTAGGAAATTCGAAATTACCAATATTAATATTTACACCATAAGAATATCCATTTTGTTTAATAATATCTAAAGCAATTTGTTTAAATTCATCTTGATGGTTACGAACGAGTTGAATTGCTTCTTCTTTATTTGTACAATTTGTGCAGATTTCTTTCATATAAGAAATAAGACCATCACGTACTTTATATTTTAAATCTTGGTCTTCTTTGCTATCACTATTAGCAATTACATGAAGACGAAAGACACTATTTTCTATATCATAAGAAACATTTTCTGCATAAGAAAAAGCACATATTGTTGTATATATAAAAAGTAAAAAACTTAAAATAATTACCATTTTTACCTTGGGATTTTTAAATAAATTTAATATTTTTTTCATAAGTTACCTCCAATAAACTTTTTTACTAAAATATTCTTTGTTTTAATTATTACCAATTTAGGAATGTTTTATACATTTTCGAAAAAAATGTCGATGAAAAATTTTGAAATATATTTGAAATATTATTGACATATTCTGCAACAAATGGTAAAATTTACCAGTAAGCCAGAAACGGAAAAACTAGGCTTCCGTAATAAAAAACAAAAAAGGGGCGAGATTTTTTATGAGAAAAAATCAATTAACAAAAGAAAAAACATGTGCTTTTTATGCAAGCGATTATCATTTTGAAATGATAAGTTTACCTTATATAGAGAAAAACTTAGAGGACAATAAAGATATAATTGTATTAACAGAAAATAGTTTAGAAGATACAATGAGAACTTTAATCTCAAATATTAATTTGAAAGAAGAAAAAAAGAAAAAGATAATTAATATTAATTGGAAAAATGATGATTTAAATAAATTTAAACAAATAAAAGAAGATATAGATAAAAATAAAAATATGATACTATTTATAAAAGGAAATAAAAATTATATAAATAATATTAATGAGAATATTCAAAAATGGGTAAATAAGAGAGAAAATGTAAAAATTATTGATTGTTATAATATAGATGAAATAAATAATGAAATGGTTGATATAATAGGAAAATATCAAAATGTATTAAGCGTAAGGGGAGAAACCAAAATAGAAAATAAATAAAAAAAGTTGATATTTTTTTAAAAATAGTATATATATTTAAATATAACAAAATTTATAGTAAAGGAGAAGTATTATATGGATAATGATTTAGGAGAAATAAAAGCTATTTTAAAAAAATATAGTCAAGAACATCTTTTAAATGGTTATGATAAATTAGATGAAGCATATAAAAAGAAGCTCTTAGAAGAAATTAGTGAAATAGATTTTGAATTAATAAAAAGTCTATATGAAAAAACTAAAAAAGAACCAGAAGTTAATAAAGATGAAATTACACCAATTAGTTATCTAGATAAGTTTAAATTAGGAGACAAATACAAATATTATGAGAACATTGGTAAAAAAGCTATTAAAGAAGGGAAATTAGCGGTAGTAACAATGGCAGGAGGCCAAGGAACTAGATTAGGTCATGATGGACCAAAGGGAACTTATGATATCGGCTTAGACTCTCATAAATCCCTATTTGAACTTTTAAGTGATTATATAAAGTCAGAAGGAAAAAAGTATGGAGTTACAATACCTTGGTTTATAATGACAAGTAGAGAAAATAATAAATCAACGGAAGAATTTTTTGAAAAACATAAATATTTTGGATATCAGAAGAACAAAAACATATTCTTCTTTATTCAAGGTGAGTTACCAATGATAGATACAGAAGGAAAAATCCTTATAGGAGAAGATGGATTAATAAAATTAGCAGCAGATGGTCATGGTGGAGTTTATGAATCACTTGTAAAAGACGGAATGACAGAAAAAATGAGAGAGCTGGGAGTAGAATGGGTATTTATTGGAGGAGTAGATAATTGCTTAGTTAAAATGGTAGACCCAGTACTTATGGGAATAGCTATAGATAAAAACGTAACAGTAGCATGTAAATCAGTTGTTAAAGCAAATCCACATGAAAAAGTTGGAGTATTTTGCAAGAAAAATGGAAGACCAAATGTTATAGAATACTCAGAAATAACAGATGAAATGGCAGAAGCAACAGATAAAGATGGTGAACTATTATATGGTGAATCACATATTTTATGTAATTTATTTAGTATTGATGCAATAGAAAGAATGGGGTCAGAACCATTACCATATCATGTTGCGTTTAAAAAAGCTAAATATATTGATAAAGATGGAAATTTAGTTGTACCAGATTCACCAAATGCATATAAATTTGAAGCTTTTCTTTTTGATGCCTTTGGAGAAGTTGATGATATGGCTGTTTTAAGAGTAAAAAGAGAAGAAGAATTTGCACCAGTTAAAAATGCAGATTCAGCGGGAGTAGACTGCCCAAAAACAGCAAGAGAATTATATAAAAAATATTACAACCTAAGTTAGTCGCATGGGGACGTTTCTCATGCGACATTTTTTCAAAAGAAAATAAAAATATGGAGGAGTATTTATGAATTATTTAGAAGAATATAAAAGATGGTGTGAAAGTCCAGAATTTGATGAAGAAACAAAAAAAGAATTACTTTCAATAAAAGATGATGAAAAAGAAATTGAAGATAGATTTTATAAAGAATTAGAGTTTGGAACAGCTGGTCTTCGTGGAGTAATTGGTGCAGGAACTAATAGAATGAATAAATATACTGTAGGTAAAGCAACTCAGGGATTGGCAAATTACATATTAGAACAAGGAAGTGAAGATAAAGGTGTTGTAATTAGTTATGATTCAAGAAGAATGTCAAAAGAATTTAGTATGCAAACGGCATTAATTTTAAATGCAAATGGTATAAAAACATATCTTTTTGAAAATTTAAGACCAGTGCCAGAATTATCTTTTGCTGTAAGAAAACTTAAATGTACGGCTGGTATAATGATAACAGCAAGTCATAATCCACCAAAATATAATGGATATAAAGTATATTGGGATAATGGTTCTCAAATAGTGGCTCCTAGAGATAAAAATATAATAGCTAAAGTAAGAGCTGTTGAAAGTTATAGCGAAATAAAAAAAATATCAAGAGAAGAAGCTGAAGAAAAAGGATTATTTAACATTATTGGAACTAAGATGGATGATAAATATATAAGTGTAATAGAATCAAAAATTTTAAATCCAGAGATAGTAAAAAAAGAAGGAAAAGAATTAAAAGTTGTTTATACACCTTTACATGGAACAGGAAATACTATAGTAGAAAGACTTTTACATGAGATTGGTTTAGAAAATGTATATGTAGTGCCTGAGCAAAAAGAACCGGATGGAGAGTTTCCAACAGTTAGTTATCCAAATCCAGAAGACCCAAATGCATTTAAATTAGCTTTAGAATTAGCTAATAAAGTCGATGCTGATGTAGTTCTTGCAACAGACCCAGATGCAGACCGTTTAGGAGTGTTTGCAAAAGATAAAGATACAGAAAAATATATGAGTTATACAGGTAATATGTCAGCATTATTAATTGCAGAATATAGAATATCCCAAATGAAGGAGAAAAATATTTTACCAAGTAATGGAGTTATTATTGAATCAATAGTATCTTCAGAATTAACAAAAGCTATTGCTAAATATTATGGATTAGAATGCATTGAAGTATTAACAGGATTTAAGAATATAGGTGCAGCAATGGAAAAAGCAAAAGAAGAGGGCAAACCTTATGTGTTTGGCTATGAAGAGAGTTATGGTTGCTTAATTGGAGATTATGCAAGAGATAAAGATGGAATATCAGCAGTCATGGCACTTTGTGAAGCTGCATGTTTCTATAAATCAAAAGGAAAAACTTTATGGGATGCTATGGAGGATATCTATAAAAAATATGGATATTATAAAGAGGACCAGGTATCTATAGTTAGAGAAGGTGCAGAAGGTGCTAAGGAAATAGAGAAAATGATGACTAATATGAGAAATACACGTGTAGAGAAAATTGGAGACTATAAAGTGCTAACTTTTAAAGATGTAGAAAAAGATTATGTAAAAGATATGATAACAGGCAAAGAAAGTAAAACAGGTCTTCCAAAATCAAATGTATTATATTATGCTTTAGAAAATGATAGTTGGTGTTGTGTAAGACCTTCAGGAACAGAACCTAAAATTAAATTATATATGGGAATTAAAGGTACATCTGATGAAGATGCAAATAAGAAATTAAAAGATTTAAAAGAGGCGATGGTAGCACTTGTAAAAAGTAAAGATTAAAAAATAAGAATAAAAAACAAAAAATCCAGCTTAGTAAGAGTTGGATTTTTTGTAATGACGTTTTAATTTTTACTACAAAAAGAATATATTTTATATCTTCTTTTTAAATCTTAATTTGTCTTTAATTCTTAAATACTAAAATTGCTTTCGCAGTTCCTGTAATTGACATAGTAACTAGTTCGTAACCCTCTTGTATCATTTCATTTGCTTTTTCTTCTATTTTTTGTGCCATATCTTCTGCTTTTGGTGAATATTCTATAACAACTGTTTTATACATCTTTCCACCTCCTAAGCTATTATAAATTGTAATTTATATAAAAAATTTATTAAATATGTCCTTTATAAATTCATCATCAGTCATTTTATTTTCTAAATAAATATTAAAGTTATCTTTATTTATGTCATTTTCATTTATTTTGCTATAATTAGGGTATATTTCTTGTACTTTTTCTCTTTTAATTGTGTAACTATTTCCTGTAAAATTATAGGTTACATATTGTAAATTATCTATTAAAGAAAATAATGAAACAGAATTATATACTAATGCTCTTTCTACATACATTTCATCATTTATATACCAATCTGTAATATGATAATCTATCGTTAAACCTAAGTTATTTGAGTCTATTTCAAACACATATCCATATTCAGAAAGTGGCAAATTACTTATTAAATTTCCAGCATTACTGTTATCTCCAACATATTTGCTCTGATATTTTAAAATATTATCTATACCACTTTTATTTCTATTAAATGGTGTAATTGGTATAGTGTCAAAATTATATTCTTTTTTCTCATCAATAATATAATATTCATTTATTGTATCTGCATTAATTCTACACACATTATAGAATAAACTATAATAGGCAATTTCTTTTGTTCCTCTAAATGTTGTTTCTATTTTATAGTTATAAATTGGTGGTCTATTATTTGTTTTTACACCCAAATAATCAGCTATATAAAATATTCCAAATATTCCTATAAATAAGATAACTCCAATAGCTATTTTTGGTATTTTTTTAAACTTTTTAAAATTTCTTACTAAACCTATTACAAATATAATAATACCTATAATAGAATATATAGAACACCAACTACTTTCTTTGCTTAAAATAGTTAATGCTGAAATACTTATAATTGCACCTAAAATCATCAATATAATAGATATTTTTTTATGCTCATTTTCAACTTTTTTACTCGAATAATCTATTGTATTTATTATATTTTTTTCCGTATTTTCAACTATTTTTTGTTCTTCTATTTTTTCACCAGATAATAATTCATTTAATGTTATTCCTAATTCCTCACTTAATGGTTTTAATAAAGATAAATCAGGCATATATTTTCCAGTTTCCCATCTCGAAACAGTCTTATTTGTTACTCCTAATTTTTCGGCTAATTGTTCCTGCGTTAATCCTTTATTTTTGCGATTCAAAGCGATAAATTTTCCTATTTTATCTAAATCCATTTTTATCTCCTCCTCACAAAAATCATACTATTTTTATTCTAAAATTAACACCCCACAAATAGCGAATTTCCTATTTGTTCTGATAAATACAAATTGTAGTTTGTAGGGATGATTACTGCTTTTCATACCATTTTGCAAATTCCTGCATTGTTTGTACTGAACCATCAACTTTTCTTCTATTCTTTCTTTCTTCTAAGCCCATTTCTGCTAATGTTTTATTAAATCCTTTTGGCTTAAATATATAACACAAATCTGACCATTTTTCTGCTCTGTATAATCCTTGTATTTTTTCTAATAAAATTCCAGGTTGTTTTCCATAAAAATAATTAATATCCTTCCCATCATGATAAGCTAAACACTCATTAAATGCACATTTTCTGTTCTCTTTCCTTCCATTAGTTTTAAAATTCCATTTATTCCTATTGTATCTAATGAAAAATTTACAAAAGCTCTAGAGAATCCATTTAACTCTTCAATTCTAAAATCTGTATCTAAAGCTATACAAGGTATTTTTACTATTCAAAAGCCTCTTTTACTTTTGCAGTTGCTATTTCTTTTATATCGTCACTTCTTGGTTCATTTAATTCATAATTAAATGTAGTAAATTTTAAGTTTTTAAAATATTTTTCTGCTGATTTTATTCTTCCTGTATTATGTGTTACAAAAACGATTTCTTTTTCCGTGGTTAATTCTCCTATAAATTCTATGTTTTTTTAGATAACAAAATAATTAACAAATAAGAACTACTTGTTAATTATTCATCTTTTAGATATTTTTCCCAATCCATAAAGGCATGGCCAATTCTTAATACAAAAGCCTTTGAATTTTCTTCATCAGTTATATAAAATATTACATAATTTCTTACATTAACTTTTCTAATATTATTATAACCTGTTAATTCTTGACTTAAAATAGGCATACTATCTGCTATATCTTCTAATTTTTTTAATTCTTGCTTAAATAAAAGTTTATATTTATCTGCTATAATATCCCCTGTCAAATTATATCTTAAATACTTCAAAATATTTTCTAAATCTTTTTCCGCAGTTTCTGAAACTTCAACTATATATCTTTTCATACAAAGACTCCAATCTCTTATATATTGTCCATTTTACTAAAAACTTCTTCTATTGAATATACTCTATTTTTATTTATGTCATTTATTCCTTTTTGCAATTTTTCTTTTAAATCTTTTTTACTTTTTATCATTATATTATCTGGAGCGTCTGTATCTACATATGATATTTTTAAGTATTCAATAAAATTTATCACTTGATTTGTAAGTTCTTCTGGTAAAGTATCTATTTCATTATATAATCTTTGTTTTTCGATAGACATATTTGTTACCTCCCAAAATTATTTATAGTATTATTATACTATCTTTTATAAAAAAAATCTATACAGTTCTGAATATTTTAACCTACAGCCTGCAAGACAAATTACTATTTTCTAATGAGAAAAAAATTAAAAATAAAGTTTTATTTTAATTTCCATTCAGGCAAGGTTCTTTTAATTGCTCCGAATAAATTAGCTCTAACCATAGGAATGGTTTTACTAAGTGTGAAAATAAGATTTTTCATATCTTCTCTTTTAGACTTTCCATCCATTGGGCAAACTTTTGGCATAACAGATAAATTATTTCTCTTTATAAATCTTTTAGTTTCTTTTTCAGGAGTATATATTAAAGGTCTAATTAATGTTATTTTTGTTCTATCCATATAGCTCATTGGAGCAAATGTTCCAATACTTCCAGTATAAAGTAGATTTAATAAAAATGTTTCTATAACATCATCTTGATTATGTCCTAGTGCTATTTTGTTACAACCTTGCTCAATTGCAACTGAATTAATTGCTCCTCTTCTTAAATTTGCACATAAAGAACATGGATTTTTTTCTCTTCTTATATCAAATACAATTTCTTTTGCATTACTTTTCTCAATAAATAAAGGTATCTCTAAATCACTACATATTTTTCTTAAGAATTCTGTGTCAAAAAATTCAAATCCTGGATCTATACTAATTGCTATTATATCAAAATGTTTAGGATAAAACCTTTGCAATGCTTTAAATGCGTGGAGCATTGTTATTGAATCTTTTCCTCCTGATAAGCATATAGCAATTTTATCTCCCTCTTCTATCATTTTATATTCTTCTATAGCCTTTCTCATATGGCTTAATATTTTTTGCATAATTATCACCTATATAATTATAACAGATGATGTCAAGAATTTGACTTTTTTACTTAATTATTTTATAATCTAGATATTGAGAATATGTGCTCATAGCTCAAATGGATAGAGTAACCGCCTCCTAAGCGGTCGATGAGGGTTCAATTCCCCCTGGGCACACCATAAATAATAAATATAATATTAGATATGTATTTATTAAGATAAAGACATAAATAAAAAAGTAAAAAAAATATGATGTTAAAAGATAGAAAACAAAAAGAAAAAACAATATCTAAAAATTGTAATAGAGTAGTTGTTATAGCATATAGGATAAATGAAAAAATAGTAGTTTATTAAATTTAAATACTAAAAAATAAGGAGATATACTTTTTAAGATATCTCCCTATTTTTTTACTTATTACTGTTCTTAGAAAGTACAGATTGATGGATCATTTTTAGCTCCCCATTTTCCATTCGGATAGACTTAAAATTTTCCCGTTTTTCTTGAACATTGGGGTTATACTAGAACTTTTATGACTATAAAAATCATAGCATAACATATACATGCTATCACCTATGGTTTCATGAAGATAAATGATCCGCATTTTGGTAAGATCATTATCTCCAATATCTTGGAAGCCAACCTCTTCTAACATGATAGAACCTTTCTAATAAAGTTGAAAATAAGTAAATGAATTAAAAAATAGCAATTGCTATTTTTAATTTATGCTAAGATAAGCATATTATAATTTTATCACTTTTAAATAATTATGTCAACAGAGTATCGATTCTAAAATGTGATAAAGTTGTATGTTTATCAAATATACAAGATATAAGGGCAATTTAAGTAAAAAACTTGAAAAAGAAAAAAAATAAAGCTATAATAGTAGCATAGCAAAATAACTCGAAAAGGAATTAATATGGAAGAAAACAAAGAAAAGTTCATGAAAGAAGCATTAAAAGAGGCAAAAAAAGCATATGAAAAACTAGAAATTCCAGTAGGAGCAGTAATAGTTAAAGAAGGAAAAATAATTGCAAGAGCACACAATTTAAAAGAAAGTAAACATGACACAACAAAACATGCAGAGATACTTGCAATTCAAAAAGCAAGTAAAAAACTTGAAAGTTGGAGATTAATTGATTGTGATATGTATGTTACATTAGAACCATGTTCAATGTGTGCAGGAGCATTAATAAATGCACGAATACGTAAATTATATATAGGAACATTAGATGAGAAAACAGGAGCATGTGGCTCTGTTTTAAATTTATTTGAGGATTATAAATTTAATCATAAAGTAGAAGTAGAAAAAGGTATTATGCAAAAAGAGTGTGAAGAAATATTAAAAAGTTTCTTTAAAGATTTGAGAAAAATAAAAAAGCGGATAAAGGAAATTAATTTTAGGAGGAAGTAGTGAAAGAAAAATTAAAATATTTAACAAGTAGAAAATCATTTCATGTTTGCATGATAATTATAATAATAGCTATTATATTATTTACAGTAGGAATTTTAGTATTACGTTATCAAGTTGAAGGAGAAACTAATATGCCATTTGATATAACAAAGGTTATATTAATTAGTTCTTCAGAAGGAATTGATAAAAGTGATAATGCAGAAGGAACATGGGCTTTTGATATTAATCAAAATAATGATATTTATATTTATATAGAGAAAAATAGTAATTATAAAGAAGAAGCGGTAATTCAAAGTGTAGTAATTGACCAAATAAAAGTAGAAAAACAAAATGAAAAAGGAACAACACATTTTTATAGACCTAATGTGGAAGAAACAGGAGGAACATTCAATAACACAGAAGAAAATGAGATTCAAAGTATAGAATATGAGGGAAGTTTGGAATCAGATATTAAAAATCTAAAAATAGGAAATCAAGGTGGAATTGTAGTATTTAGATATGCAAATAACAATGTTGCAGAATATGTATCTGATGTATCAACAAGTAGTGAAATAACTTCAAATCAATTATTAAAAAGTGCAAATGTAAATGAAGAAGATTTGAAATCAAAAATTACATTTGATTTAACAATAAAAACAGAAGATGGAAAAGAATATAAAGCAACATTATCATATGATGTACCAGTAGAAGGAGTTGTAGAAAATGGAACATCATCTAAAGAAATAACAGATTTTAATGATGTCGTATTTAGAAGAACAAAAAATTAAAACTTTTACTTGATAAAAAAAGAAATTCATTATATAATACAGATGGTATATACTTTTAGAATCTTTGTATGGAGAGTAAACCAATAAAGACCTATGAACCTTGTCAGGTCCGGGAGGAAGCAGCAATAAATAGATATCTTTATGTGGTATACTTTCCATAGAGAGATTCTAAGTATTTACCATTTTTTTAGAGTATAAAGGATGTGAAGAATATGGCATACACAGCACTTTATAGAAAATTTAGACCACTTACATTTTCAGAAATAGTTGGTCAAGACCATATTACAAGAACATTAAAAAATCAAATTATAGCAGGAAGAGTAGGGCATGCATATTTATTTAATGGAGGAAGAGGAACAGGTAAAACATCAGCAGCAAAAATATTAGCAAGAGCGATAAACTGTTTAAATCCTAAAGATGGAGAGCCTTGTAATGAATGTGAAATTTGTAAAGGTGCAATAAATGGTTCTTTAACAGATATTGTGGAAATGGATGCGGCATCAAATAACAGTGTAGAAGATATAAGGTCAATTAGAGAAGAAGTTAATTTCTTACCAACAAAAGCTAAATATAGAGTATATATAATAGATGAGGTTCATATGTTATCAACAGGGGCTTTTAATGCATTATTAAAAACATTAGAAGAGCCACCAGAACATGTTAAATTTATTTTAGCAACAACAGAACCACAAAAATTACCAGCAACGATTTTATCTAGATGCCAAAGATTTGATTTTAAAAGACTTTCTAATGAGGATATAATAAAAAGACTGAAAATAGTATGTAAAGAAAGCAACATTGAAATAACAGAAGGAGCAATGAAAATAATTGCTGTACTTGCAGAAGGAGCAATGAGAGATGCTTTATCAATATTAGAAAGATGTATACAAGATGGAGAAAACAAAATCGATGAAAATAAAATAAGAGATTTAGTTGGAATTCCACAAACAACATATGTTCATAGAATTGTAGAAGGATTAATACAATACGATATTGAAAAAGTGTTAAGAAATTTGGATGAAGTTCTAAAAGAAGGAAAAGATATTACTAATTTATTATGGGAAATGATAAAATATACTAATGATTTATTAGTATATAAGACTACAAAAAATCTAGAAATATATAATGAAGATGAATTGAAAAATATAGAGAACTTATCTGAAGCGGTATCTAAAGAGAAATTGATTGATTTAGTATATAAATTATCTGAATTAGAAAGTGATATTAAATATTCAAATCAAAAAACAGTTGTATTTCAAGCTGGTATGATAAAATTATGTAGTAAACAAATGGATATTAGTGCTAATTTAGAGCAAAGAGTTGAAAGAATCGAAAACTATTTAAGGTCTGGTGGAGGAGCACAAAATACAAGACCAGTAGTAAGTACATCTACCCAGAATATGTACGCAAATCAAGCAAGTAATGTTAGAATGGCACCAAGTACACAATCTAAGCCAACAAATATAACTACTAAACAAACAGCTAAACCTAAAAAAACATTTTCAAGTAAAGCAAATGAATATTGGCCACAAATAGTTAATGAATTAAAACAAAATGGAAAGATTGTTTTATATACAAACTTAGTTGGAACAAAAGCTCAAGAAATAAATGATATGGTACTTGGAATAGAGTTTCCTAATGGTATGACGTCTTTTGGAAAAACAATATTAGAAAAGCCAGAAAATGTTAGAGAAATCTCAAATATGGTATCAATGGCATGTGGAAAGGAAATGCAAATAAGATATATTAATCAAAATAATACTGTACATAAAATTTCACAAACAGAAGACATACAAAATTTGGCTAATGAATCTGATATACCATTTAATATAATTGAATAAAAATAAAAATCATATAATTAAATAAATAAAAAATATTAAAGGAGGAATAAAAATGTCAAAAAGAGGTGGATTCCCAGGGATGGGAGGATTCGGAGGAATGAATCTTAATAATTTAATGAAAGAAGCTAAAAAAATGCAAGCTGATATGGAAAAATCACAAGCAGAACTTGCTGAAAAAGAATTTGAGGCATCAGCAGGTGGAGGAGCTGTAACTGTAAAAGTATCAGGAGATAAAACAATAAAAGAAATAAAAATAAAACCAGAGGTAGTAGACCCAGAGGATGTAGAAATGTTAGAAGATTTAGTTTTAACATGTGTTAATGAAGCTTTAAGACAAGTAGATTCAGCACAAGCACAATCACTTGGAAAATATAATATTCCTGGTTTAGGATTATAAAATAAACTGGAGGAATAAATATGTCATTATATTCACCATCAATAGAAAAATTAATCGAAAGTTTTGAAAAATTACCAAGTATAGGAAATAAAACAGCAGCAAGACTTGCATTTTATATACTTAATTGTTCAGAAGAAGAAACTAATGAATTTGTATCTGCAATTGTAAATGCAAAAAAGAATTTAAAATATTGTGGTAAATGCTTTAATATATCAGATACAGATCCATGTCCAATCTGTTCTAATCCAAAAAGAGACCAAAGTACAATATGTGTTGTGGAAGATGTAAGAGATATTGTTGCTATGGAAAAAACACATGAATTTAAAGGTGTATATCATGTTTTACATGGTTCAATTTCTCCAATGAATGGAGTAGGACCAGATGATATAAAAATTAAAGAATTATTATCAAGACTAATGGATGGAAGTGTAAAAGAAGTTATTTTAGCAACAAATCCAAGGGTTGAAGGAGAAGCAACAGCAATGTATTTATCTAAATTAATAAAGCCATTAGGAGTAAAAGTAACTAGAATTGCACATGGTATTCCAGTTGGTGGAGATTTAGAATATACAGATGAAATCACATTAACAAAGGCACTAGAAGGAAGAAGAGAAATATAAAAAAGACCACTTAATAATTTATATTTATTAAGTGGCCTTTTATGTAGTGCATATTATTTATTATTATTTTTAACTTTTTTCTATGTTTTCTTTTGAATTTTAATGACTTAGTAGAATATTACAAATATCATCTGTTGAATTAGGTTTAGCTAAGATTTTAGTGTTTTCTTTCATTTTTTGAAGTTGTTCTTTATTAGACAAAAGACTTTCAATTATTTTTTCACTATTATCATTTTTCTTTATCCAAACTGCAATACCTTTACTTTCTAAAAATTCAGCGTTTTCCTCTTCTTGTCCAGGAATTGGATTTATTACCACCATAGGAAGGTGTGATGCTAAACTTTCAGAAGTAGTAAGACCTCCAGGTTTAGTAACAACAATATTAGAAATATTCATAAGTTCAGGAACTTTATTAGTAAATTCTAATATTAATACATTTCCTTTTGCTTTATTATTAGTTACAATTTCTTCAAAACTAGCTTTCATTTTAGGATTTTTACCTGAAATTGCAATAATTTGAATATTACTAATTTTGGTTTCTCTAACAAAATCCTCAAATATTTGAGAAGTTCTTGTTTTACCAAGTCCAAACTCTCCACCGCCAAAAAATAATACAGTAAATTTCTCTTTAGATAAATTAAATTCTTTTAATATTTCATCTTTATTATATTGCTTTTTAAATCTATCAGAAATGGGAATTCCTGTTACGTAAATATGATTTTTATTTACATTTTTACTAATTAAATAATCCTTCATTTTATCGTGTGCGACAAAGAAATAATCAGTAAATTCATGACCTACAAGCCATTGGTCATGTGGAGCAAAGTCAGTTAATATAGTTGCGATTTTTGCTGTAATTTTATTTTTTCTCTTTAAGTAACTACACATTTGACTACCAAAAGGGTGTGTAGAAATTATTAAGTCAGGATTTTTTTGTCTTAATAATTGTAATAACTTAATTGCCATAATTTTATTAGACCTAGAAGTAATGTGAGCAAGTGGGCCTTTTTGTGCGTCTGAATAAATTCTACCCCAAGCCCATGGCATTTTTTTTGCCATTTTTCTATATGCGGCAGTTGTTATTTTTTCTATAGTTTTATTTACATACTTCATACAGTCAATCATTTCAACATCTATATTTTTATAATTATTTTTAATACAATTTTCTATTGATTTAGCAGCATTAAGGTGACCTCCACCATATGATGCATAAAAAATTAAAACTTTCATATGAATCTCCTTTTATATTTTCGAAAACATTTTAACATATTATTAAAAAAATTTCAAAGAATGGAATATTTTTTAGGAAATTTATACAAAATAAGAAAAATTAATATTGAGGTGATAATTTGAAGAATATATTTAAAATAATATTTTTATTTCTATTTTTAATATTATCTCTGACTTTAATTATTATTATAAATAATAATCAGAAAGAATTAAATGTTAGCTTTGCAGCAAGTTCAAGTACATCTGATTTACAGCTAATGGCAAGAGCAATAAATGGAGAAGCAAGAGGGGAACCATATGAAGGACAAGTTGCTGTAGGAGCAGTTATTTTAAATAGAGTGAAAAGTTCACAATTTCCTAATACAATAGCAGGAGTAATATATCAAAGTGGAGCTTTTACAGCAGTAGCAGATGGACAAATAAATGTACCAATAGAAGAGGGGTCAAGTGTATATAAAGCAGCAAAAGATGCAATGAACGGATGGGACCCAACAGGAGGATGTATATATTATTTTAATCCAGACACAGCAACAAATAAATGGATTTGGTCAAGACCACAAGTAAAGACAATAGGAAAGCATATATTTTGTAAATAAAAGAAAGGAAGAATAATATGAAAAATATATTAATAGATTGGAAAAATAGATTAAAAAAAGGACATATGCTAAGTGTTATATGCATACTTTTAATAGTAGTTGCAATTTTAGGAGTTATTTTATATCAAAAACAGCGAGAATATAGACAAGCATCAGAAAATAGCTATAATATGGCATTTAGTGAATTGGTGGATTATGTTCAAAATGTTGAAACATATCTTGCAAAATCTTTAATATCATCAACGCCAGAACATGGAGCAGAAACACTAACACATTTATGGAGAGAAGCAAATTTGGCACAGACATATTTAAGTAGATTACCAATAGAAAGCCAAGAACTTGAAAATACTGAAAAGTTCTTAAATCAAGTTAGTGATTATAGTTATAGTTTATCTAGAAAAAATATTTATAATGAAAGTTTATCTGAAGAAGATTTAAATAATTTGAAAGAATTACATGGATATAGTGTGGATTTAGAAAATACATTAAATCAATTGTCAGAAGATTTAAATAGTGGAAGATTTGAATGGGGAGAATTAACAAAAAAAGGAACAGTTGCTTTTGCACAGCAAGTAGATAACATTTCAAAGGAAAGTTTTAGTAATTTAGAGGAAAATTTCCATGAATATTCGGGATTAATATATGATGGGGCTTTTTCGGAACATTTAACAAGTAGTGAGCCAAAAGGATTAACTGGTGATGATATAGATGAAAATAAAGCTCAAGAAGTGGCTAAAGAATTTGTTGGTCAGGATAAAGTAAAAGAAATAAGTAATTTAGGATTTGCTGAAAACGCAACAATACCTGTATATGATTTCTCTATCACAACAAATGATGATGAAACAGTGAATATATCTATTTCCAAAAAAGGCGGACATGTGGTAAATATGAATTCAAATAGAGATATAAATACAGAGGTTATAACACAAGAGGAGGCAAATAGTAAAGCATTAGAATTTTTGAATTCAAGAGGATTTCCTAATATGGAAGAAACATATTATTTAAAACAAGATGGAATAGTTACAATAAATTACGCATATAAACAAGATGATGTAATAATGTATCCAGATTTAATAAAAGTAAAAGTAGCATTAGATAATGGAGAAATATTAGGAGTTGAGACTACAGGTTATTTGAATAATCATACAGAAAGAAATTTAGACAATATAAAAATAACAGAAGAGGAAGCAAGAAAAGATTTAAACCCTGATTTAGAAATAACGTCAAATGGGTTAGCTGTAATTCCTACAGAATGGAAAACAGAATTACTTTGCTATGAATTTAAAGGGAAAGTAGAAGATAAGGAATTTCTCGTTTATATAAATGCTGAAAACGGAAGAGAAGAAGATATATTAATAATAACAAATACACCGAATGGAACATTAGCAAGTTAATAATAAGCTATTTTAAGGACGAAGAAAATATATATTAATGTATTTTTACTTCGTCCTTAAATATATTATTTAAATTAATGTCTTTTATATGTATCTTTAGAAAGTAGTACTTTACTAACTACAGTTCCATTCTTCTTTAAAATTTTATATGCCTCTGAATAAATTGCAGTTGAAGTTCTTCCTGTTTCATAAGCAGAAATTTCAACATCATAATCATCATCTTGTTTCATACCATATATCTGAAATTGAGCAATTCCACCAGATACAGAACATACTATTTTTATTGGATAATTTCTATTGTTCTTAAATTGAAAGTCAATAGAACCATAAACAACAGTAGCATCTCTACTAGCACCAACATATGAAGGAACAAATTGATGATTACTTCTTTGAGTTACCTCTAAATTTGCATATACTACAGCATTATATAGTGTTGAAGTTATTTGGCAAATACCTCCACCTAATCCATCTACGACTTCTCCACTTACGTAAATAGGTGCTTCTTTATAACCAGCAGCAATTGTTCTTTCACCAACTACTTTATTATATGAGAATGTTTCTCCTGGCATTAGAACAGTTCCATTAATTTTATTTGCTGCAAGTTGTAAGTTTGTTGTTCTGTCTCTATCACTTGTAGAATATCTAGTAGAAAAGCTTGATAGTAAATCTGGAAAAGCTTCTGTGCCAATCATATTAGTAGTTACACTAGGGTATAGAGTTTTTAGTGGAATTGTATATTCTGGAGCACTCTGGTCACCTAGAATTGCTTTTGCTTCATCAATAGAAACATTAAAATCTAAACCATTTTCAGAAGGATATACACTAAATGGATTTTGTGTATAATATGCATTTTTAGGTTCTTTATATATTTCATTATGAATAGCATCTATATCAATTGCAGTAGGTTTTTGTGATGTTACAGCTATTTCTATAGGGTCTTTTAATGAAGTTAAATTTGAAATAGCAGATTTTATAGAATTGATAGTAGTATTTACATCTACAACATAACCCTCTTTACCAGTAGTTATAATTAAATTATTTCCATCAATATAATAGCTACTTTCAACTACTTTATCAGGTAATTGATTAGAAATATCTTGAAGACTTTTTGTTAATTGTTCTTCATCAAGATAAACTTTTGGTTCTATATCAGTATTGTTAAACATTGTAGATAAAATATTAAAATTATTTTGGAATATATTTCCTTCTCTACCAATATTATAGGCACTATTTACTGCTGTTTTTACATCAAATGATACATTAATTTGTGAAAGTGAAATAGTTGTTTGAAAATCACCATGTTTTAAAGTTATTTCTTCTGGCAATGATTGATTTATGTAATTTTCTACTTGGTCTTTAGCATCAGATTTACTTAAATGAGATACATCGAGACCTTTTATATGTACACCAGAAACAATATTTTGATTTAATGCATTATATCCTGTAAAAATAAGAAAAGCAACAATAAGTATAGTTATAATAATAAAAACTAAAATTCCAAAAATAGATAAAATGCTTCTTTTTTCTTTTTCTACAGGTGTAAATTCTTGAATAGGTGAATTTGTTGTTTCACTATCATTTGAATCTGAAACATCTTGCTTATTTAATTTCTTTTCTAATTCTTTGTTATCTTCTTTTAATTCCTTTTCAATTTCTTTTATGCTCATATATTTCTCCTTTAGCTAAAATCTATTTAATTATATCATATTTTTTTGTCAAAAAAAATATAAATATATAAAAAATTGTCAAAATAAAAATTTGAAAAATGTTTATACTATAATTATAAAACTTTGATTAAAGTTTTATGAATCCAAATAGAAATTTTCAAAAGAAAATTTACAAGGAGGATATTATGAGTAGTAAATTAATATCTAACAATTTAAGAGAAGAAATTGCAAAAGAGTTAGGAGTATATGAACAAGTTAAACATGATGGTGGCAGCTGGGCAAATGTTTCATCTAAGGATTGTGGAAATATTGTAAAAAAAGCAATAGAGATAGCAAATAGAAGCGTAGAAAGTAAATAGCAAAACAAAAGCTTGGGGGAAATTTCCTCCAAGTTTTAAAATATAACAAAATTTAGACAATTGTATTAAAAATGTGATAAAGTACATATAATAATATAGGAGGTGTCAATATGGCTAAGACAGATACTTTATATATAAGAGTAGAACCAAAAGTTAAGCAAAAAGCGGAAAAAACTTTAAACGAATTAGGATTATCAATAGCTGAAGCTGTGAATGTATTTTTAAATCAGGTAATACTAAATGATGGAATACCATTTGAAATTAAAAAGCCAAGATTTAACAAAGAAACTATACAAGCAATGGAAGATACTAAAAATGGTAAAAATTTAAGTAAGGCATTTGATGATGTAGATGATATGTTTGAGGAGTTGGATAATAGTGTTAAAAGTTAGATATACAAATCAGTTAAAAAAAGACTATAAATTAATAAAAAAGAGAGGATATGACATAAACAAATTAAAATTTGTTGAAAAACTATTAGCAGAAGAAAAAAACATTACCTGTTAAATATAAAGCTCATTATTTAACAGGTAATTATAAAGGATTTAAAGAGTGTCATATTGAACTAAATTGGTTATTAATATATATGATTGAAAAGGATGAAATTACATTAACTGTTTCTAGAACTGGTTCACATTCAGATTTATTTTCATAATTTTATTTTTCTTTAATTTTTAGAATATCAAAATTTTATTTCCATAAATTATCAAAAATGAAAAATTTAAAAATAATAGAATGGGCAAAAAGAAAAAAATAGAAAAAATGCAAAATGCCCACAGAATAAAAGGTAAAAAATTGATGATAAATTAAATAATAAATATAGAAAAATAGACTAAAATAGTAAAAGGTGGAAAAAAATCATAAATTAGCAAAAGCAATAACAGATGCATCATGGTATGAGTTAACAAGACAATTAGAATATAAAGCAAAATGGAATGGAAGAGAATACATAAAAGTAGATACATTTTATGCAAGTAGTCAGTTATGTTCAGTATGTGGATATAAAAATATAGAAGTAAAAGACTTATCAATAAGAAACTGGAAATGTCCGAAATGTAAAACAGAACATAATAGAGATATAAATGTTGCAAAAAATATCTTAAAAGAAGGACTAAGAAAAATAGCATAAGAAAAAATATAGGGAGGGGACAGCCCGAATAAACGCCTGTGGAGATAGTAGGTTACGAGGTCTAAGAAGCAGGAAGCCCATTGGCTTTAGACAATGGGTAGTTCACTAGCAAACTACAAGTACATATAATGATACTTTTGTCTGGCTAACGTGACGTAAAGGGGCAATTATCTAAAAAGAGGAATGAGGACAAATCTCATATTGGTATTTGATTTACTATTTGTGGTTTTAGTAATAAGGACGAACAAGAACAAATTTTCGTAAATGTATTGAAAAATTGTTAGGATTATGATATAAATAGAAGAAATAAAAGAGATTTTAAGTTATTCGAAATTTTCGAACAACTTAAGGAAAAGAGGTAGCAATGGAACAAAATAATGAATTAAAATTATTTGAAGATAAAAAAATTAGAGCTAAATGGAATGATGAACAAGAAAAATGGTATTTTTCAGTAGTTGATATAGTTGCAGCATTAACAGATAATGATTATCAAGGTGGGAGAAAATATTGGAAAACATTGAAAATGAGGTTAAATAAAGAAGGAAGTGAGTTGGTAACAAATTGTTACCAACTGAAAATGCAATCATCTGATGGAAAATATTATAATACTGATGTGATGACTACAGAGCAAATTTTAAGATTAATACAATCAATACCATCTAAAAAAGTAGAGCCTTTAAAATTATGGTTAGCACAAGTAGGAAAAGAAAGAATAGATGAAGCATATGATCCAGAGATAGCAATAAATAGAGCATTAGATACATATAGAAAAAAAGGATATTCAGAAGAGTGGATAAATCAAAGATTAAAAACTATAGATATAAGAAAAGAATTTACAGACGAATTAAAAGAAAAAGGAATAAGTGCAAGTAAGGATTTTGCAATATTAACAAATATTTTAACACAAGCTTGGAGTGGTTATTCTGTTAAAGAATATAAAAGCTTAAAAGGTTTAAAAAAAGAAAATTTACGAGATAATATGACTAATATGGAACTTGTTTTAAATATGCTTGCAGAAACATCTTCTACTGAAATATCAAAAAGTAAAAATCGTAAAGGATTTAAAGAGGCAGAAGATTCAGTTAAAAAAGGAGGAAATATTGCCAAAATTGCAAAAGAGCAACTAGAGAAGGAAACAGGTAAGAAAGTTATATCTGATAAAAATGCTAAAGAAATAAGAAAGTTAAATTCTGTTGAAGAGTAGTTTGGGAAATTTACAAAATTTTATGCGAGTTTAAGTTTTTATTTTCTTATTAATGGTTGTTTAATATAAAAAGAACTTGCAATAAATTTTTGCAGATTGAACTAATAAGAAATAAAAAAGTTCTAAGATTTCAAGAAAAAAGTTGAAATATAGGCAACCGCAATCCCATTGGATTTAGCGAGGCTGCTTAAAAAGTCATAATTTTAGGAACTTACTAAAATTAGAAATTTTTTTATACCACTTTTGTGGCAAATTTAACATAAAATTAATACATTTATATCCACTTTATATGATATTTTACATAAAAATAGGGATTATATTTTTGTAAACATAATTTTTTGAAAATTTTCATACTTTTTAAACAGCCTCGCTTTAGACAATGGGTAGTTCACTGGTACAAAAATTCTATTTTTATGGCATCATAAGCTGAATTTTTTATTTTTGATAGTTTTTGCATTGTGGTAATAGAAATTTTCATAAGTATCACCTTCTTTTACATACATTCAAATAAATGTATTGACATTACAATCATTTGCTTGTAAAATATTTTTGTAAATTACAAAAGAGGTGGTAAAATAATGAAAGAAAAAGGAATAACACTAATAGCACTCGTTATTACAATAATAGTTTTATTAATCTTAGCAGGAGTATCAATTTCAATGTTAACAGGAGATAATGGAATACTTACTCAAGCACAAAGAGCAAAAGAAATGACAGAAGCAGCTAGTGAAGAAGAGTATATACAACTTTTGGTAATAGGATATAATACAAATAAAAAGACATATGGAGAAGAGTTAAAAAATATAGAATTTAATACAGTAGAAAATACAACAAGTATAATGGATAAAGAAACAGGAACAACATATGGAAATGGATGGTATTATTTAAAACCAGAAGATGTAGATGATTATGAACTAAAAAATTCATATATAATAGACTATGATACAGGAAAATATTTAAAATTTGACGAAAATAAGCATACAATAGTAACAAATGAATTATTATGTATAAGTGATGGATTAGTATATTCAGCAGACCCAAAGAATATGACAAGTGGAGATTCGTGGGGAGATGCAATACTACATAACTTTAATAATGGAGATGCAAATAGTGGATGGAAAGAAAATAGCTTAATGTTTGATGGAGTAGATGATGGAATAGAAGTAAAAGATAATTCAGATTATAGTAAAGGAATAACATTAGAGATATATTTTATGCTGAAAGGAAAAAGTACATCAAATATGGCACAAATATTAATGATGAAAAGAACAAATAATACAAATGGATTTTTTATGTATTTAGTTGGACATAATAATAATGAGACAGATGATCCTTGGATGCAATATGGAAGTTTAGGTATTGACATAGGTGGCTCAGGTAATAGATATTATCCTAATATTATAATTCAAGAAAATGTGCCTACATATATAACATATACATATGACCCAAATAAAGAAAAGGAAAAAGGCGTATTATATATAAATGGAGTGAAAACTAAAACTACTAATTTAGGAATAATAGAAAATTTAATAAATACTCCATTAAATACACCAATACAAATAGGTTCAGATATTTATGAAACCTATAATCCAGAAGGAGATACAGAAAATCGTAAATATCCTCTTAATGGAGAAATATATGCATCAAGAGTATATAATAGACCATTAACAGAACAAGAGGTTTTATATAATTATAATACAACATTAAATAATAAATAAAGCTTGGAATTTCCTCCAAGCTCTTATTTTGTCTCATTTGTTACTTGATTAATTACATTTAAATAATCTTCTAGTTTCTCATCAAGTCTTTTTTGACACTTTGTGAAGACTTCAACTAAAGGATTTATATCATTTGTGGTTTGTGCTACATATAAAGTATTTCTATATTCTTTATTATATTCATCATCAATTGCAATTAAATCAACATTATTTTCTATACATTGTCTTAAAATAATAAACCTACCAATTCTACCATTTCCGTCTTGAAAAGGATGAATGTGTTCAAATCTTTGATGAAAATTAGCTATTGCAAAAATATCTTTTTTACTTTCTTTCCAATCTTCAAGTAAATTAAAAATGTTATTTTCAACTAAATTAGGTTCACATAGTTTTAAATCAGTGTTTAAAAGTTTATTTTCATATTTTTTCCATCTGCCGATATTTCCTATTTCATCATCAATACTACCTTTTTTTAAAATTCTATGCCAATCCCATAACAAATATTTGTCTAAAGGCTTATTCAAAGTATTAATAACTTCGTCAAATAATTCTAAGGAATTTCTAGTTTCTATAACATCATCTAAAAAATGTTCTCCATTTACTTTTTTGGATTCTAATAGGTCAATTAAATTTTCTTTACTAAATGTGCTACCTTCAAGTTTATTTGAATGGTATAAAAATTCTATTTTTATGGCATCATAAGCTGAATTTTTTATTTTTGATAGTTTTTGCATTGTGGTAATAGAAATTTTCATAAGTATCACCTTCTATATTTAAATTTAATATTATCATATACTATATTTTAAAATATTTTTCTCAAAATTACAAGTTGCAAAAACAAATAAAAAGACATATAATAGGAAAAACATTTTTAAGAAGGTGTAAAAAATGAAAGATTTAACAGTTGAAAATATATTAGAAGTAACAAAAGGAGAACTTATAGTAGGAAATAAGAAAGATATTTGTAAATCTTATTCTAAAGATACAAGAACAATAAAAGAAGGAGACTGTTACATAGGAATAAAAGGAGAAAGCTTTGATGGAAACCTTTTCTGGGAAAAAGCATTAGAAAATGGAGCATCCACAGTAATTGTACAAAATGTGGATTTTACTACCCAAAATAAAGAAAAATGGGCGAATAAAAATATAATAAAAGTAAAGGACACAATGGAAGCTTTATATAATATGGCAAGATATAAAAGAAGTTTGTATGACGTGCCAGTAATTGCAATAACAGGAAGTGTTGGAAAAACAAGCACAAAAGATATAGTTGCAAATGTAGTATCTAAAAAATATAAAACATTAAAAACTCAAGGAAATAATAATAACAATATAGGTTTACCATTTACAATACTAAGACTAGAAGATGAAGAGGCAATGGTATTAGAGATGGGAATGAATCATTTTGGAGAAATAAGTTTGTTAACATCAATTGCAAAACCTAATATATGTGTAATTACAAATATCGGAACATCACATATTGGAAATTTGGGTTCTAGAGAAAATATTTTAAAAGCAAAATTAGAGATATTAGAAGGTTCAAAAGACCCAACCGTTGTTATTAATAATGACAATGATTTATTACATAAATGGTATGAAGAAAATAAAAATAAGTATAAAATACATACATATGGAATTGAAAATGAAAGTGATATAAATGCTAAAAATATAGTATTAGAAGAAAATGAAAGTACTTATTCATGTGATATAGAAGGAAAAGAAGAAAAAATAACAGTACCAGTAGGAGGAGAGCATTTCATTTTAAACAGCTTATGTGCAATAACAGTAGGAGAAATCTTAGGAATAGAAGCAGATAAAATAAAATCTGGAATTGAAAGCTTTGAACTAACTAAAAAAAGAATGGATATTACAGAATTTGAAAACAATGTAAAAATTATAAATGATGCATATAATGCAAGTTTAGAATCAATGAGAGCATCTTTAAATGTTTTATCAGAATATAAAGAAAATAGAAAAATTGCAGTTTTAGGAGACATGTTTGAATTAGGAAAATTTGCAAAAGAATTACATAAAAAAGTAGGAGAAGAAGTAGTAAAACATAAAATAGATATATTAATAACATGTGGAAAAAATGCAAAATATATAGCTGAAGTCGCAAAAGAAAAAATGAAAGAAGTTTATCATTTAGAAAATAAAGATGAGATTGTAGAATTATTACAAAAAATAGTAAAACCAAATGATGTAATTTTGGTTAAAGCATCAAATGGAATGAAATTTTACGAAATCCCAGAAAGGATGGAAAAGATATGGAAAAGAAAAAATTAGGAGTTAT
Organism: uncultured Clostridia bacterium; assembly: GCA_944387565.1. Taxonomy (GTDB): domain Bacteria; phylum Bacillota; class Clostridia; order TANB77; family CAG-508; genus CAG-269. The sequence continues at coordinate 30,276 of CALXFJ010000008.1, forward strand.
ATTTGGAGGAATGTCAACAGAAAATGAAGTTTCTGTTATGTCAGCAAATTCAATATTAGATAAATTAGATAAAGAAAGATTTGAAATATATCCAATATATATAGATAAAGAAGGAAAATGGTGGAAGTATTTAGAAATTGGACAGAAAAGAGAATTTGGTGAGGAAATAAAAAATAAAGAGAAAATAGAAAATATTGTAGAATATCTAAAGAATTTAGATGTAATATTTCCAGTATTACATGGATTATATGGAGAAGATGGAACAATACAAGGTTTATTTGAATTATTAAAAATACCATACGTAGGATGTAAAGTATTAGCATCAAGTGTAGGAATGGATAAAGTATATGCAAAAGTGGTTTTCGCAAAAGCCGGTTTAAATCAAGCGACATATGAATATGTTAGAAAATATAAAGACAAATACATATATGTTGATAAAAACTTTGATGAAGAAGTTGTTTCATTAGAAGATGCAGCAGATAAAATAGTAAAAAATATACAATTTCCAATGTTTGTAAAACCATCAAACTCAGGTTCAAGTGTTGGAGTAAGAAAAGCAAGTAATAAAAAGGAATTAATGGAAAATATAGAATATGCAGCTTCATTTGATAGAAAAGTTTTGATTGAAGAAGGAATAGTTGGTAAAGAAGTAGAATGTGCAGTACTTGGAAATGAAGAAGTTATAGCTTCTTGTGTAGGTGAGATAAAATCAGCAGATGAATTTTACAGTTATGATGCAAAATATAAAAATGAAGAATCAAAAACAGAAATACCGGCAGATTTGCCAAAAGAGATATCAGATGAAATAAGAAGAAATGCATTAAAAGCATTTAAGGCAATAGATGGAAAAGGATTATCAAGAGTAGATTTCTTTGTAGAAGATAAAACAAATAGAGTTATTATAAATGAAATAAATACATTACCGGGATTTACTAATATTAGTATGTATCCAAAAATGTTTGAAGCAAGTGGAATATCTTACAAAGAATTATTAAATAAGTTAATAGATTTAGCTTTAGAAGATTAGTAAGCTTTTGCTTACTAATTTTTTCTTTAAAATAAATAAAAATGTGTAGATTTTTAAAATCAGTTATGATAAAATAAGCTTACCTAACTTGGGGAGGATGTTAAAAATGATTGTTAAAAATTATTACAAAATATTAGATTTAGATACAAGTCATGTTTCAATAGATGAAATAAAAGTAGCATATAGACAAGCAGCTAAAAAATATCACCCAGATTTAAATGTAGGAGATAGCTTAGCAGAAGAAAAAATAAAAGATATAAATGAGGCATATAGAGTATTATCAGTGCCATCATCCAAAAGAAAATATGACAGAATGTGGAATTCAAAATTTGGAAAAGGAGAAAAAGCTTTCACAGGAAAGAATCAAAAGAAAGCTATTTTTGATATATTTTTAGGAAATGTTGAAAGAGAATATAGTAAAGAAAAAATAAAAGATTTGCCAGTTAAAGGAGAAAATATAGAAACAGGAATTAATGTTAGTTTATATGATGCTTTTTACGGATTGGAAAAACAAATAGCAATAAAAGAAGTAGATGGAAACTTAAAAACATATAGTGTAAAAATACCCAAAGGAATAAGGAATGGAGAAAAAATAAGATTGATAGGTCAAGGTAAAAAAGGAAAAAATGGAGGAAAAAACGGTGACCTATTAATAGAAATAAAGATAGAAGATGATAATAAATTTAAATTGAAGGGATTTGATATATATACAGACTTATTATTAACACCTTGGGAAGCGGCATTAGGAACAAGAACAATGATAAAGACTATTGATGATGAAATAAATGTATATGTACCAGAAGGAATACAAACAGGAGAAACTTTAAAAATACCTAATAAAGGATATTATGAAAACAAAGAAAAAAGAGGAGATTTGGTAGCAGAAGTAAAAGTTGTAGTACCAAAACATCTATCAGAAGATGAAAAAAAATTATACCAAAAATTAAGTAAAATATCAAAGTTTAATCCTAGAACATAACTTAACATAAATAATATATTGACAAAATGCTAAAATTTCGCTATAATTATAAGTGGAGTAGCACAAAAGATAAGCTATGGGTTAAACATAGGAGTGAGGTGTAAAAAATGAGTCAAGTAGAAGGAAAACACTTTAGTATAACAGATCCAGAAGGAATAAAAACAGTAATATATGAAGTTTATAAAACTAAAAAAGAATATTTAAATGAATATCCAAAATATACTGTAGAAAGGCTAGAACATACTGAAGAGATAGTTGGAAAATATAATAAAAAAACTTTCTATGTAAACGATCCACAAAAAGATGGAAACCAATTAATTATTTTGTCTTTTGGAGAAGATAAAGTAATTATTAATAACGGAATATTGTTGGGCGATGAAGTAAAAATAACAAAAAAACCAATTCCTTTCAAATTCAATACAATTTATTCAGAAGAACCACTTGAATTTAAGGAATTTCAATATACACCAAACTTAAGAAGACAAATTTCTATAATAGATCCAGAAACTACAGAAGAGATAAAGCCTGTGCTTTATTTTGATGAAAAAACAAATGAAGTTAAAGGAAAATGCAAATTAAAACCATATAAATCTTACTTTGCTTTTGAAGTAAGAGAGTAAATAGGGAGGAAAAGTTATGTCAGGTAAAAATATGGCAGATAGGAAAGAAATAATAGAAGGTCCGGCAGGAGTTAATGATAGTTTTCAAATTGCAGCAATAGAAATGAAACAATTTGTTAATGAAAAAGATAAGCCAACAAAGAAAACTGCAAAGACAGTTGTACCGAATTCTACAAGTAAAGAAGTTTTAAGTACAGAATTAACAGAAGGAATGACTATAAAAGCTGTTCCAGAGAATTCAAGAGGAGAAAGATAATACAAAAGAGTAGGTGAATTATATGAATTACAAAATAGAAGGAGCCATTAGAAGAAATAGAAAAAATTTTATAATTTTTGCAATACTATGGATTTTAATTGCCATAGTATTTGTTTCGCCTTTTAGTTATAGTGCACATGTAGCTGGTTTAGATGGACAATTCAACTTAGAAGTATTTATAGAAACATTTGGAACATCTATAAAAGCTCCACTTTCAACATTTGGAAAACTATTTACAGAAGGCGTTTTTGGTGACTTTGTATCAACATTATTAGTTGTAACTATATTTTATTCAGTATTTTTCTTTATAGGATTTGTAAGGTCAGCTCCTAAAAATGAATATACAGATATTGAACATGGTTCTAGTGATTGGAGTAAAAGAGGAGAACAATATACTATATTAAGTAAAAGCAAAGGAATTATCTTAGCAGAAGACAATTATTTGCCATTAGATAAACGTGGAAACGTAAATGTATTGGTAGTTGGACGGTTCAGGTTCTGGTAAATCAGCATCTTATTCAATACCAAATGCATATCAATGTTTAGGTTCGTATATATTTACAGACCCTAAAGGAGAATTATACGATAGAACAGCAGGATATTTAAAATCACAAGGTTATGATATAAAAGTATTAAACCTAGTTAGACCACAGTATAGTGATGGTTATAATCCATTAATGCATATTTCATCAGAATTAGATGTAGATGTTATAGCAAATACAGTAGTAAAAGGACAAAAAGCTGAAGGTGGAAATTCAGACCCATTCTGGGATGATTCAGCAGAAATGCTATTAAAAGCACTAATATATTATTTAATGGCGACAAGACCAGAAGAAGAACAAAACTTAGCAAGCTGTGCAGAACTAGTAAGAGCAGCAAATAACAAAGGTGGAAGCAACTTACTTTCAGAACTTATGAGCCAATTACCATACGACCACCCAGCAAGAATGAACTATAAATCTATAGAAATAGCACCAGAAAAAACGTATAGTTCTATATTAAGTACATTACAATCAAAACTAGGAAAATTTGACTCAAAAGAAATAGCAGAATTAACATCAACAGATACAATAGATTTTGAAGAAATTGGAACTAAAAAAACAGCAGTATATGTAATATCATCAGATACACATACAGCATATGACTTTTTATTAACAATATTCTTCTCTCAAATGATACAACAATTATATGACTTTGCAGACCAAAATGGTGGTAAATTAAAACAAAGAACATATTTTATATTAGATGAGTTTGCAAATATAGGTAAAATACCAGACTTTGATAAAAAGATTTCAACATCAAGAAGTAGAGGAATATCTTTTAGTGTTATATTACAAACAGTAGACCAATTAGAAGCAGTATATGAAAAATCATATGAAACAATAATGGGTAACTGTGATACACACTTATTTTTAGGAAGTAACTCATATAAAACACTAGAATATTTCTCAAAACAATTAGGAGAAAAAACAATAGAAAGAGATAGTGTATCAATAAATAGAGATAGACAAAACTGGAAAACGGGAAAATCTGTATCAGACCAAGTAATGGCAAGAGCATTAATGACGCCAGATGAATTAAGAAGATTAGATAATGATTTATGTATTATATTTGAAAAAGGCATAAAACCAGTAAAAGCAAATAAATTCTATTACTTTAAGCATCCAATGGCAAAGAAAATGGCTGAAGTTGAAATTAGCCATAATGATATAGGAGAAAAAGATAGAGGAACATGGAGAAAATTTAATCCATATAATCCATATGTTGAAGATAAAAAAGAAGAAAAAGCACAAGATTTAAAGATAGAATCTTTAGATGATTTATTTGAAGATGATGAAGAAACAAAGAAAGAAGAGCCAAAGAAAAAAGAAATAAAAATAGAAAAATCGCAAAATACTAAAAAAGAGCAAATTAAAATAAAAGAATTTTCAAATGTGGAAGTACCAAAATCTGAAATAGATAATGATAACTATAGCAAAAATAAAAGTAAAAAAGAAGATATAGAAGAACTGAATTTAGAAGATTTCAATGATGCACCAATATTACCACAAGAAGAACAAGCAGATGAATATGACTTACAAAAAGAACTAGAAGCTAAATTTGATGAACTATTTGGTGATACAAATGGGGACGGAGCTTAAATGTCTCATTTTGTAAAATAATTTAAAAAGGTTAGAAAATATTAGTTATTTTCTAGCCTTTTTTCTGATATATTAGGAAAGCAAAACAATTTGTTTTAAAGTTGAGAAAAAATAAAACTTTACCATACTCTACAATAAAAAACTATTGATTTTTAAGGCATTCTATTATATAATGTTTATTGTAAACTTCGTTTAAATAGCTATGCATTTTAAAACAGAGATTGTAAATCTGTTATATTGTAGCAAAGACTATTTGTACGTATATAGTACAGATGTACTATTTGCAAACTAGATTAAGTGAAGTTTACATTTTTAATATGAAATTCCTCAAATATTTAAATAAAATATATAATTATTAAAAGTAGAAAATAGGTAAAAAGGATTTTAATATGGATAATAAAATAAAAGAGTCAATGGATAAATTATTAAATGAGAAAAAAGTAGTATCAGTAGTAGATGTATTTATTGATATAGGAATATTAAATATTAAAGATTATGAAAAATGGAGAAAAGGGCAGATAGATTATTTAGAACGAGTATGTAGAGGTAATTTAAATAAATTGTCAAAAATAATTGATGAAATATTTAAATACGCGAAAGATAAGAATTTAAAAGTAAGTACATCGTTTTATAGAAAATATGGAAAAGGAAAGAAAACAAAATTAAGATTTTCAAAATTTGGTAAAGAACGGGGTCGAGAAAAGATATTCAACTGTATTTATTGATTGTGAAAAAATAATGAAAGAGAAAATAAAATAAGATACTAATGATAGTGAAGATTTAAAATAAAAAATAAAGGAGAATAGAACATGCTTATAGATGTAACAGATTTACAATATAAAACACTTTCATTTAATAGACAATATGATGTCAAAAGATATAATAGAGGGAGAAGTATATATAATGGAGGATTAGCTTTAATAACAAGTGTTGATAAAAAAGACGACAAAAATTATGATATAAAAGCAACTGTCAGAGGTAACTATGGTATTTATAATGTAACTTTAAGTTTATGTGGAAATATGATAACTGATAGTTCATGCACATGTGAAGATTATAAAAATGGTAATTTGTGCAAACATATAATAGCGACATCTATGGAAGTAATAGAACCACATAATGCAAACACCAAAGAAGGAAAAAGAAAGCTTATAGAGAAACAGAAACAAGAAATGCAAAGAATGATAGAGGAAAGAAGGAGAAAGCAAGAAGAAGAAAGAAAAAGATATGAATATGAAAGAAAGTACTATGATAGTCTACAAGCAATAGAAGAGTATAAAAAAAATTCAAATAATGAAAAAATAAAAACTCTTGATTTACCAAAAATTTATAAAGAAGTAAAAGAGCAAAAGAATAGTAAAGAAATACAAAATCTTGCTACATCTGCTAAATTAGAATATTTTGTAGAGCTCGAAGATACAGACACATTAACCTTATCTTTTAAGGTAGGACAAACTAGAATGTATGTTTTAAATAATATATCCGAGTTTTATAATGCTTATAAAGATGAAAAAGAGATTTATTATGGAAAAGAATTGAGCCTTATTCCTAAAAGAGAGAACTTTGAAGAAAATTCTAGGTGGTTATTTGATTTTATAATTAAATATGCAAAGATTATTGAATATGATAATAAATACAAAAAATACAGTTATTATAATTATGCTTCAGATAATTTTATAGGAAAATATATCTATCTTACAGGAGAAGATATTGACGAGTTTTTTGCTAATAATAAAACTAAAGAAATCAATATCAATGTACCTTATGGGCAAGGTGGAAAATATACATTTACAGATGAAAATTTAAATTTATATTGCGAATTAAAAAAAGAAGAAGTTACAATACCAGCTTATAATTTATGGTATGATGAAGAAGAAAGTGAAGAATATGTTTTTAAATTGAATATAGATAATTATTCAATATTAATGTCACAAGATAAAATATATATTTTTTATAAAAATAAAATATATACAATGAAAAAAGAAAAGGAACTATTAGAAATATTTGATTTGTTCCAAAGAAATGAGGAAATCCTAATTCCGGAAGATAGATTAAAAGATTTTGAACAATATGTTATACCTAAAATTAAATATGTAAAAATAGATTTACCGAAAGAAGAAGTAAAAGAAGGACTAATTGTAGATAAATTAGTACCTAAAGTATTATTAGATGTAGATGATAAAGGAAATATCTTATTAGAACTAAGATTTTGTTATAATAACTTTGAATTTAATGTTTTAGAAAAAGGGTATAAGGAATATGTGAAAGAGCATAATATAGTAAGAGATATACCAGCTGAATCAGAGATTATCAAAAGAATATTTTTAGATGGATTTGAATTTAATAATATAAGGAAAGAATTTGTACTAAAAGACCAAGATTCTATTTATGAATTTTTAACAGAAAAAGTTAATAGATATTTAAATGAGTTTGAAGTTTTTGTAACAGATAAATTTAAAAATAAACAAATAGTAAAACCAAGAATTTCTAATATTGGTATAAAAGTAGATAATGGACTATTGGAATTAGATTTTTCTAAAATAAATATAGATATTAACGAGATTAAGGATGTTCTAAAAGATTACAGAATAAAAAAGAAATATCATAAATTAAAAGATGGTAATTTCTTAGATTTAAGTGAAAGTGAAAACTTGAATCTGTTAGATGAAATGGAAGAAACTTTAGATTTAGACTATAGTAAAGCAGAAGAAGGAAAGGTTAATCTACCAATTAGTAGAAGTTTATATTTAGAAAAGTTAATGGATTCTAATAAAGATGTTGCAGTATCTAAAAATGATAAATTTATGGAAATAGTAAATGGTATAGAAAATTCTGAAAAACTAGAAAAAATAAAAATTGATAAAGACTTTGAAGGAATATTAAGAGACTATCAGAGAGTGGGGTATAGATGGCTTAAAACACTAGAAAAATATAAGTTAGGTGGCATTTTAGCAGATGATATGGGACTTCGGAAAAACACTTCAAGTTATAGCAGTATTAAAATCAGAAATGAAAGATAACAAAAATGAAACATCAATAGTGGTTTGCCCAAGTACATTGGTACTTAACTGGAAAGCAGAGGTTGAAAAATGGTGTCCATCTATAAAAACATTAATAATTAGAGGAAATTCAAAAGAAAGAATAGAAAAAATAGAAAAGTATAAAGATTATGATTTATTAATTACTTCTTATGACTTGTTAAAAAGAGATATAGAAAATTATGAGAATAAAAAATTTAAATTAATAATTGCAGATGAGGCACAGTATATAAAGAATTCTCTAACGCAAAATGCGACTTCTCTAAAAAGTTTGAATGGTGAAACTAAATTTGCTTTAACAGGAACACCAATTGAAAATTCTGTAGCTGAGTTATGGTCAATATTTGATTTTGTAATGCCTGGATATTTATATAAATATAGCAAATTTAAGAAAAAATTCGAAGAGCCAATATTAAAATATGATGATAAAGAAGCTATGGAAAGACTTAAAAGATTAATTAGCCCATTTGTTTTAAGAAGAATTAAAAAAGATGTTTTAACAGAATTGCCAGATAAAAATATTACAGTTATGAAAAACGAAATGGAAGAAGAACAAGAAAAAATATATTTATCATATTTGGCGCAAACAAAAAAGGAAATTGCAGAGGAATTAAATGATAATGGATTTGAAAAAAGTAAATTTAAAATATTAATGTTACTTACGAGATTGAGACAAATCTGTTGTCATCCAGGGTTATTTATTGAGAACTATAAGGGTGGTAGCGGAAAATTAAAACAATGTATGGATATAGTAACAGATGCAATAGAGTCTGGGCATAAGATACTACTATTTTCAAGTTATACATCAATGTTCCCGATAATAGAGAAAGAATTGGAAAAAAGAAAAGTTAAATTTTTAAAACTAATTGGAAGTACACCAGTAAATGATAGAATTCAAATGGTTGATGAATTTAATAATAATGATGAAATAAAAATATTTTTAATTTCATTAAAGGCAGGGGGAACAGGTCTTAACTTAACTTCAGCGGATGTAGTAATTCATTATGACCCATGGTGGAATGTATCTAGTGAAAATCAGGCAACAGATAGGGCTTATAGAATTGGACAAAAAAATAGTGTTCAAGTGTACAAACTTATTACTAGTAATTCTATAGAAGAAAAGATAAATAAAATGCAAGAAAGAAAGGAAAAGCTTTCTAAAGATGTACTTTCAACAAAAGAAACATTTATTAGTAAGATGTCAAAAGAAGAAATTTTAGATTTATTTGCATGAAAATAAAAAAGTTAGAAGATATTAATTATTTTCTAACTTTTTTCTATTCTGCAATGACATCATTAAATAGTGGGTTATCAAAGAAATCTTTTAACGATATGTTAAATCCTTCACAAATATGAAGCAATGTATCTGTTCTTAAATTTTTAGTATCATTTTTTAGAAAATCTGAGATTGTAGGTAAAGATACTCCAGCAGCTTTAGATAAATCAAATAGTTTCATGTTATTTTGTTTCAATGAGTCATAAATTCTTTTTCTCATTAAATCTAAAGAATAATCTTACATCTTTAATTATTATTATCTATGGTTGGTACATATTCTAAGATATCTTCTACCTTACAGTCTAAAGAATAACAAAGTTTAGCAAGTACCTCAAAGTCAATTCTTGAAGCTTTATTAATTCTAAGATTTTGAATTGTTTGAAATTTAATATTTGCTTTGCTATTTAATTCATAATTTGAAACATCCAATTTTTTCATAATTTCATCTAATTTTACAATTATTTTTCCATATTGTATTTCATAAACAATTGGTTTTATATTATTGCTATCTTTTTTCATACATATACACCTCTTTTACACAAAATAATCATAATATAGACAGTTTTAAAAAATAACATACTATAAAGTAGTACTTGGCAGTCAATAAAATTTTAGATACAATATTTGTGAAATTATAAAGTATTAAAAATTTACACAAGAGAGAAGGAAGGAAATTATGTCAGAATATGAAAAAGGAATAACACTTATAGCATTAGTATTAACAATTATTGTACTTTTAATCTTAGCAGGAGTATCAATTTCTATGCTAACAGGAGATAATGGAATACTTACCCAAGCTCAAAGGGCAAAAGAATTAACAGAAGCATCTAGTGAGGAAGAGTTTATACAGCTTTTAATAATAGGATATAATTCAAATAAAAAGACGTACGGAGAAGAATTAAAAAATGTAGAATTTAATACAGTAGAAAATACAACAAGTATAATGGACAAAGAAACAGGAACAACATATGGAAATGGATGGTATTATTTAAAACCAGAAGATGTAAAAGATTATGAACTAAAAAATTCATATATAATAGATTATGAAACAGGAGAATATATAAAATACAATGAAAATAAGCATGAAATATTAACAAATGAATTATTATGTATAAGTGATGGATTAGTATATTCAGCAGACCCAAAGAATATGACAAGTGGAGATTCATGGGGAGATGCAATACTACATAACTTTAATAATGGAGATGCAAATAGTGGATGGAAAGAAAATAGCTTAATGTTTGATGGAGTAGATGATGGAATAGAAGTAAAAGATAATTCTGATTATACAAAAGGGATAACATTGGAAATATACTTTACATTAAAAGGAAAAGGTTCATCAGATATGGCACAAATATTGATGATGAAAAGAACAAATGAAACAAATGGATTTTTTATCTATTTAGTTGGACAAAATAATGTAGATGATCCTGGCATGCAATACGGAAGTTTAGGTATTGATATAGGTGGGTCATATAATAGGTATTATCCTAATATTATAATTCAAGAAAATGTGCCTACATATATAACATATACATATGACCCCAATAAAGAAAATGAAAAAGGCGTATTATATATAAATGGAGTGAAAACTAAAACTACTAATTTAGGAATAATAGAAAATTTAATAAATACACCACCAAATACACCAATACAAATAGGTTCAGATATTTATGAAACATATAAACCAGAAGGAGATACAAAAAATCGTAAATATCCATTTAATGGAGAAATATATGCATCAAGAGTATATAATAGACCATTAGCAGAGCAAGAAGTTTTATATAATTATAATACAACAGTAAATAATAGTAAGTAAAATCGCTAATTTGGGCGATTTTTTCTTTTGATAAAAAAATAAAAATCAAATAAACACTTGCAAAAAAATGTTCGATATGATATAAGATAAAAGAAAGCAAATGAAAGAGGTGTTATAATGAAATTTGTTCATATTGCAGATATGCATTTAGATAGTGCATTTTCTAACTTATCAGATAAAGATATAATGGGAGACTTAAGAAGATTAGAACAAAGAAAAGTATTTAAGAAAATAATTGAATATATAAAAGAAAATGACGTTAGGTATTTATTTATATCAGGAGACTTATATGAACATAAATATATAAAACAGTCTAGCATAGAATACATAAATAATTTGTTTAAAGAAATACCAGAAACAAAAATATTCATAGCAGCAGGAAATCATGACCCAAAAGTAAAAAATTCATACTATAATAAATTTAATTGGAATTCTAATGTAAAAATATTTGATTCATTTATAGAAAAAGTAGAAGAATCAGACTGTAATATATATGGATATAGCTTTGATGATTTTTATTGTAATAATTGTGGAATTGAAGATTTTCTTGTAGAGCAAAATGGAAAGCCTAATATTTTAGTAATACATGGAAATTTAGATGGTGTAAAAAAAGATGACAAACCATATAATCCTATTTCTAAAAAAATATTATTAGAAAAAGGGTTTGACTATGTCGCATTAGGACATATTCATAAACCGGATTATGAAAATAAAAAAATAGTATATCCAGGTTCTACTATATCTTTAGGCTTTGATGAACTAGGAAAACATGGAATGATAGTAGGAGAATTAAATCAAGATTTAAAACTAGAATTTATACCATTAGATGACGAAGAATTCACAATTAGTGAAATAAATGTGGATAACATATATTCAAAAGAAGAATTAATTGAAAAGATAAATAGTTTAAATATTAATCCAAATGAATATGTGGAAATAATATTAACAGGTGGAAGAAACTTTGAAATAGATAAGTATGATATTTTAAGATATATACAAAATGACAGAATAATAAAGATAAAAGATGAAACAAGATTATCAAGAGACTTAGAAAAAATAGCAAATGAAAGTACATTAAGAGGATTATTTGTAAAAGAAATGTTAGAAAAACTAGAAAATGAGAATGACTTAGAGAAAAAAGATATATTAGAAAAAGCAGTTGAAATAGGCTTAGATGCATTAGAATAGGTGGTGATATTTTGAAAGTTAATAAAATAAAAATAAATTCTTATGGAAAATTAAAAGATAAAGAAATAAATTTAAAAGATGGGATAAATGTTATTTATGGAAAAAATGAAGCTGGAAAATCAACCCTTTTAAGATTTATAATAAATAGCTTTTATGGGATTTCTAAAAATAAAAAAGGAAAAGAGTATTCAGATTATGATAGATATAAACCTTGGGTGACTGAAGAGTTCTCAGGAAATATAGAATATGAATTAAATGATAAAACAAAATATGAAGTTCATAGAGATTTTAAAAAGAAAAATCCAAATATCTATAATGAAAGAAAAGAAGATATATCAAAAGATTTTAATATAGATAAAACAAATGGAAATGAATTTTTCTACGAACAAACTAAAGTAGATGAAGATTTGTTTTTATCTACAATGGTAGTAGGGCAACAAGAAGTAAAATTGGAAACTAAACAACAAAGTATGTTAGTACAAAAAATAGCAAATTTGGTTGGAACTGGAGAGGATAATGTATCATATAAAAGAGCAATTGATAGAATAAAGAAAAGGCAATTAGATGAAGTGGGAACATCAAATTCTAGGGAGAAGCCAATAAATATACTTGCAAGAAAAATACAACAATTAGAAACGGAAAAAAGTGAATTATCTAAATATGAAGATTTTAAATATAATATAGAAGAAAATAAAAACAAGTTAAAACAAGAATTATTAAAATTAGAAAATGAAAATAATTTATTAAAAGAAATTAAATTATTAAAAGAAAAAGAAAAAATAGAAAAAGAAAAAATAAAAATTCAGGAAAATATAAAAAATGAAAATAATCAAAAAATAAATTTAATTGGAAATAAAATAGAAGAAATAAAAAATAATAATAAAAATATTTTAGAAAATAATTTTGATAATTTAAAAAATAACAAAAGATTAAATAAGAAAAAAAATAAATTAAATAAAAAAATAATATTAATGTTTATTTTAGTAATTTTAATAAATATAGTTCAATTTATTTTTATTAAAAATAAAATATTTAATTATATTTTTCTTCTTACAATACCAGTAGTTTTAGGTATTTCTATTTATTTAAAAAATAAATTAAATAATAAAATAAAAAAAGAAGAAATAGAAGAAAGTAAAAAACAAGAATTATTTAATAATGTAAATTCAGAAATAAATAATTTAAATCAAGAAATAAAATTATTAGAAAATAATAATTTAGAGATTGAAGATAAATTAAATAATTTAAAAAATAATTTTAATTTAAAAATTAATTTAGAAAAAGAAAAAATTAAAAATAAATATTTAGAAAAAATAGAAAATTCTAAATTAAATAATTTAATTAATTTAGATAATGTAAATTATGAAGTAGAAAATATTCAAAATAAAATAAATAATAAAAATATTGAACTACATAAATTAGAATTAGACCAAAAAAATATAGAACCAAATTTAGATAACTTATCAAATATAGAAGAAGAATTAGTTAACAATAACAAAAAAATGTTAACCTTAAAAAGGAATAATGAAAGTTTTAATATAGCAAAAGAAGTTTTAACAAATGCATATGAAAAAATGAAAAATACAGTAACCCCTAGGTTTACACAAGAATTATCTAAAAACATTTCTAATATAACAGATGGAAAATATACAAATGTAAGATTTAATGATGAAATTGGTTTAATAGTAGAGCTTCCAAATGGAGAATATGTACCAGCAAGTAAGTTAAGTGTAGGTACAATCGACCAATTATATTTGTCATTAAGACTTTCTATGATAGAAGATTTATCAGATGAATCAATGCCAATTATATTAGATGAATCATTTGCATATTTTGACGATGAAAGATTAGAAAATATATTAAAATATATAAATAAAGAATTTAAAAATCATCAAGTAATATTATTTACATGTACAAGTAGAGAAAAGAAAATATTAGAAAAAGATAATATAGAATATAATTATTATGAGCTTATATAAAAAAGGCATGGCAATAAAAGTAAAAATTTTATTGCTGTGCTTCTTATATTTTAGTATAAAGTCTATTTTCTTTTTTTACTTGTAATAGAGCCAAGAATGTAGTATAATAATTGTTGTTAAAAAATGTAAAGGAGAATATATATGTTTGAAAAATTAGAGGCAATTGAAAAAAGGTATGAAGAATTAAATAAAGAAATAGCAGACCCAAATTTAATATCAAATCAAAGTGAATGGCAAAAAGCAATGAAAGAACATGCAAGTTTAGAAGAATTAGTACAAAAATTTAGAGAATATAAAAAAGTAAAAAAAGAAATGGAAGAAGCAGAAGAATTACTAAAAGACCCAGAAATGAAAGAACTTGCAGAAGCAGAATATCATGAGAAAAAAGAACAATTACCAAAATTAGAAGAAGAATTAAAATTTTTACTAATTCCAAAAGACCCAGATGATGATAAAAACATTATATGTGAAATTAGAGCAGGAGCAGGAGGAGAAGAAGCAGCATTATTTGCAGGAACATTATTTAGAATGTATTCAATGTATGCAGAAAAGAAACATTGGAAAATAGAAGTTTTAAATGAAAATGATACAGGGCTTGGAGGATATAAAGAAATATCATTTATGATAACAGGAAAAGGTGTTTATAGTAGACTAAAATTTGAGAGTGGTGTTCACAGAGTTCAAAGAGTCCCAGATACTGAAAGTAGTGGAAGAATACATACGTCAACTGTAACTGTAGCTGTTTTACCAGTAGTAGAAGATGTAGAAATTGAAATAAATCCATCAGATATAAAAATGGAAGTATTTAGATCTTCAGGAGCAGGGGGACAACATATTAATAAAACATCATCAGCCGTAAGGTTAATACATATTCCAACAGGAATTACAGTTGAATGCCAAACAGAAAGGTCTCAATTCCAAAATAGAGATAATGCAATGAAGATGCTTAGAACAAAATTATACGAAATAGAAAAACAAAAACAAGACAGTACAATAGCTAATGCAAGAAAATCACAAGTAGGTTCTGGAGACAGAAGTGAGAAAATAAGAACTTATAATTATCCACAAGGAAGAATTACAGACCATAGAATTGGTATGAGTATTTATCAAATGGAAAACTTCCTAGATGGAGATTTAGATGAAATGATAGATAATTTAATTGCAGCAGATAGAGCAGAAAAATTAAAAGGAGACGAAGAATAAAGATGAAATTGTTAGTAATATCTGATATTCATGGCTCTAGTTATTATGGTAAAAAAATATTGGAAATTGTAGAAAAAGAAAATCCAGAAAAAATAATCTTATTAGGAGATTTATATTATCATGGACCAAGAAATAATCTTACAGAAGAATATAATCCAATGGAAGTATGTAAAATATTAAATTCTTTAAAAGATAAATTATTAGTAGTTAGAGGAAATTGTGATGCTGAAGTGGATGAAACAATATCAGAATTTAAGTTCCAAGATAATATACAAATGAATGTAAATGGATATGATGTATTTTTTACACATGGACATAAATATAATATGGATAACTTACCACCAATTGGAGTAAAAATAAATATTATGATGTATGGACATTTCCATAAAGGATTTATAAAAGAAAAAGATGAAATAGTTTTTGCAAATCCAGGTTCAATTTCTTTACCAAGAGGAGATTCAAAACATAGCTATATGGTATTTGATAATAACAAATTAATGTTAAAAGACATAGATGGAAATGTAATTCAAGAGAAAGTTTTAGATAATAGAATATAAAAGAATAATAACAAACTCTTTACAATAAACTAAAATAGTTAGAATTGTAAGGAGTTTTATCTATGGAAATATTAAAAACTACACTTTTAGGATTATTTTTTGGAACATTTGGAACAACAATGGGTGGCTTACTTGGGATATTTATTAAGAAAAACTCAAACAAATTTTTAAGCTTTATTTTAGCATTTGCATCAGGATTGATGATGTCAGTTATTTGTTTTGATTTAATACCAGAAAGTTTAGAAATTACAAATATTACATATTCGTTATTAGGGATAATTATAGGAATAATTGTAATGTTTTTTTGCGATTTATTAGTAGAAAAGAAATTTAATAAAAATATAGAATTAAAAGAAAATAAAAATAGTTTATTAAAAACAGGATTAATTGTATCAATAGGGTTAGCAATTCATAATTTCCCAGAAGGTTTGGCAATAGGCTCAGGTTTTGAAGCTTCTACAAAGTTGGGGCTTGGCTTAGCAATAGCAATTTGTATGCATGATATTCCAGAAGGACTTTCAATGTCCATTCCTATGAAAAATGGAGGAATGAAACCAAGTAAAGTTATTTTCTATGTTATTCTATCAGGAATAGTTACAGGGATAGGAGCTTTTATAGGAGCAATTGTAGGCTCTATTTCAGAACAAATAATTGCAATGTGTTTAAGCTTTGCAGCTGGTGCAATGTTGTATATAGTATCTCGGAGAATTAATACCAGAATCAAACAATTTATATAGTGACAGAATAATATCATTAGGAAATATGATAGGATTTATAATTGGAATGATAGTAATGAATTTGTAAATATCTTTATTGATAAAATATAAATAATATCTTATAATAAAAGCACATGAAATAAGAAAAGTAGGAAAAGAAGGGGCAAAATATATGAATATAATGTTTATATGTACAGGCAATATTTGTAGGAGTGCAATGGCACATCATTTGCTGGAAAAAAGATTAAAAGATTTAAAAATACAAGGTGTAAAAGTATACTCTTGTGGAGTAGATGCAAATAGTGGAGAAAAGTCAACATGGGAAGCAAAATATGTTATGAAGAATTTTTATGATGTTGATTTAGAAAAACATAGAGCAACAAATATTAGAAATTCTAATATAGAAAATATGGACTTAATATTATGTGCAACAAAAGAACATAAAGAAGAAATTTTAAGGCTATATCCAAGACTAGAAGGAAAAGTCTATACAATGAAAGAGTATGTAAAATATGATAAACCAAACCATGATAAAATAGATATAGATGACCCATGGGGATATAGTAAAGAAGTATATATTGATTGTAGTAAAGAAATTAGTGATTGTATAGAATTATTGTTAAAAAAGATAGAAAAAGACATTTAAAATTGTAAGAAAAAAATCTTACAATTTTTTCTGTGTTCGCTTGTAATGGAAAAAATATGTTGATATAATAGGAAAAGTTATGAAAGAAAAGGAAGGAAAAGTAAATGCAAGAAATATTAGAAGGTTTAAATGATAAACAATATGAAGCAGTAACAAATACAGAAGGTCCATGCTTAGTAATAGCAGGAGCAGGAAGTGGAAAGACGAAAGTATTAACACATAAAATTGCATATTTAATAAAAGAGAAAGATGTAAAGCCATGGAATATATTATCAATAACATTTACAAATAAGGCAGCAAATGAAATGAAAGAAAGAATAGTGAATTTAGTTGGTGATGTAGCTACAGATATTTGGATGGGAACATTTCACTCAATTTGTGTAAGAATATTAAGAAGATTTATTGACAGAATAGGATTTGATAATTCATTTATCATATTTGATACATCTGACCAAAAAACACTTGTAAAAAATTGCTTAAAAGACTTAGGTATAGATGATAAATTATTTAATGATAGAAGCGTTTTATCAGAAATAAGTAATGCAAAAAATGAAATGTTAACACCAGAAAGTTATGCGGCAAGAGCAAATGGTGACTTTAGAAAAGAAAAAATTTCAACTGTATATGAATTATATCAAAAAAGATTAAAAGAAAATAATGCGATAGATTTTGATGATATTATAAATTATACAATAGAAATATTACAGGATAATGAAGATATAAGAGAATATTATTGTGATAAATTCAAATATATATTAGTAGATGAGTATCAGGATACAAATAAAGCACAGTTTATGTTAGTAAAAATTTTAGCATCTAAATATAAAAATATAACAGTTGTTGGAGATAATGACCAAGGAATTTATTCATTTAGAGGAGCAGACATTTCAAATATATTAAACTTTGAAAAGGACTTTCCAGGTACTAAAATAATAAAGCTAGAACAAAACTATAGGTGTACTGGAAACATATTAAAAGCAGCAAATGCAGTTATAAAAAATAATGAAGTAAAATACAAAAAAGAATTATGGACACAAAATGAAGAAGGAAACTTACCAAAAGTATATCAAGCAGATAATGAATATGACGAAGCAAGTTATATAGTAGAACAAATAGAGCATCTAAGAAGAGAAGAATATTATAAATATAAAGATTTTGCCGTTCTTTATAGAATGAATACACAATCAAGAGCAATAGAGGATATTTTAAGAAGAGAAAATATACCTTATAAAATTATAGGTGGTTTAAAATTCTATGAGAGAAAAGAAATAAAAGATTTAATTGCATACTTAAGATTAATTCAAAATCATAATGACAATTTAAGTTTAAGAAGAATTATAAATGAACCTAAAAGAGGAATAGGTAAAACTAGTTTAGATAAGATAGAACTTATATCAAATGATACAGGTGAGTCTATGTATGAAATAATTAAAAGAGCAGATGAATTCGGACTAAATAGAGTATTTCTAAATTCAAGAGAATTTGTAAATACAATAGAAGAATTAAGCGCTAAAAAAGATGAATTACCTATTTCTGAATTAATAAAACAAGTATTAAAGAAATCTGGATATACAAAAGCTTTACAAAATGAAAATACAATAGAAGCAGAAAATAGAATTGAGAACTTAGATGAATTTTTAACAGTTGCAATAGAGTTTGAAGAGGAAGAAGTAGAAAATGGCTTAAGAGAATTTTTGGAAGGAATAACATTATCTAGTGATATAGATGAATTAGAAGAAAGTGACGATTATGTTACATTAATGACATTACATAGTGCTAAAGGATTAGAGTTTCCTGTAGTATTTTTAGTAGGAATGGAAGAAGGAATATTTCCTGGTTATAAATCCATATCAGAACCTAGAGAATTAGAGGAAGAAAGACGTTTATGCTATGTTGGAATAACAAGAGCAAAAGAACATTTATATTTAACATGTAGTAAGCAAAGAACAATATTTGGTTCTACAAGCTATAATCAAACATCAAGATTTTTAAAGGAAATACCAGAGGAATTATTAGATGGTTATGAAGAAGCCTTCGGAGACACAACAAATAAAGAGAGAATGTTTAAAGATACTGATTATAGTTGGACATATGGAAGTGGAAACAGTAAAGTTAAAAGTTATAAAATGGATAATATAGAAAGTAAGGTTGCGGCAGCAAGCAAGTCAGCAAGTAATTTTATGTTTAGAACAGCAGAAAGTTTTTTAAGTAATTTAAATAAAAAATCAGAGGAAAAGAAAGTAGATTTATCACAATATAAAGAAGGCTTAAGAGTATTCCATAAGAAGTTTGGAGAAGGTACAATTAGTATTGTTGAACCTGAAAATGATGATTTAAAAGTAGATATTAATTTTGATAAAGTAGGGCATAAGAGACTTATGGCTAAATTTGCAAATTTACAAATTATAGATGAGTAATAAAGGAAGAGGTAGATGGAAAAACTAATAGTTGATATGGATGATGTTCTATGTCAAAAAGGTTACATTAGAATGATAAATGAATTCTTAAACAAAGAGTATAACGAGGAAGATGCTAATTCATATTATATAAATGATTTAATACCAAAAAGTAAATTAGAAGATTGGATTGAGTTTTATTCTAAAAAGAATGTATATGATTATGTTGATATTGCAGAAAATTCACAAGAAGTTATGAAAAAACTAAATGAAAAATATGATGTATATATAGCAACATCATATGTATTCAGAGACGCACCAAAAGTTTCAGGAAAAACTTTAAATGATAAATACAACTTTTTATGTAAAAATTTTCCTTTTTTGGACCCACATAAATTTATATTTATTTACAATAAAGAATTATTAGAAGCTGATATTAGAATTGATGATAGCCCTAATAAGTTAATTGGAAAAGCTAAATTAAAATTATTATTTACAGCATATCATAATAAAAATATGGCAGATGAAGAACTAAAAGAAAATAATTTTATTAGAGTAAATAATTGGAAAGATATAGAAAGTATACTTTTAAAATAAAAATAAAAATACTTGATAATACAAAAATATTATCAAGTATTTTTTAAAGAGATGCTTTTATTTTATTGATTTTTCTATATCAGAACCTGTAATTTCTTGGATTTCATCAATAGGGTAATTTTTAAATAATAAATTTTTAATAACTTGCAGGGTCTTTAGCTTTTCTTCTTTATATTCTTCTCTATTTAATATTTTAACAACATTTAACATATTATTATTACCTCTTTCTTTTAAATTTTCTGATAAATTTAAAGCGATATCTTTGCTTAAAATAAAAAATCATTCAACATAATTTGACATACTTTAATAATTATTAATAAAAAAAATTGAATAAATATAAAAAAAACGTAAATAATAAAAACAGATTATTTGAAAGGGAGGATAAAAATGGCAGATTTAAATCAAATGGAATTACAACATTTAAGACATTTAATAGGAGCACATGAAACTGCTTATCAAAAATTAAACACATATTCATCTCAGGCTGTAGACCCACAAATAAAACAATTATTTACAAAGTCAGCACAAGATGCACTTAACACTAAACAAAAATTAATGAGTTTTTTAAATAATTAATTAAGGAGGAAAATTATGGACGAAAAAGTAATGGTAAATGATATATTAGCTGGTGTTAAATCAGATTTAACAGCTTATCAAACAGCTATTTCTGAATGTGAAAATATGCAATTAAGACAAACTTTCCAACAAATTAGAAATAATGATGAAAGTTTCCAATATGAATTATTTAAAATAGCACAGTCTAAAGGGTATTATATACCTGCTCAAAAAGCTACTGTTACAGAAATATCAACAGTAAAAACTGAATTACAAGGATAATTTTAAAGTCGTATGAAAGCATACGGCTTTTGACTCTATGTCAATAGTTGGGGTGGAAAACTTTAAAAGTTTTCTGCCTCAGTTTTTTTGTATAATTTAATGTTTTT
>CALXFJ010000009.1 GCA_944387565.1 uncultured Clostridia bacterium
AATGAAAGCAGGAGAAAGCCAAGGAAGAAAAAAAGGAGAAGCTGAAGGAAGGAAAATAGGAGAAGCAGAAGGAAGAAGAATAGGAGAAGCCGAAGGAAGAAAAATAGGAGAAGCAAAAGGAAGAAAAATCGGAATAAGTGAAGGAAAATTAATTGGAATAAGCCAAGGAATAATACAAGTAGCAAAAGAAATGGTAAAAAATAAAATGAAAGATAGTGACATAATAAAAATGACACATATAAGCAAAGAAGAACTAGAAAAACTAAAAATGCAAAAAGTGTAAAAAGAGTAAATTATTAATCAAGGTATTATTACAATATCTTGATTTTTTTTGTTAAAAATATTGCAAAAAAAACAAGAAAAATGTATACTATAAAAGTGCAAACAAAAGAAATAAAAAAATAAGGGGGAAAAAATGGAAGAATTAGATTTAAAAGAATTATTTAGCATATTTTGGAATAAGAAGGTACAAATAATATTGATAGTATTAATATTTGTTGTACTAGGAATAATTTACACAGTAGGATTTACAACACCAATGTATACAGCATCAACAACACTAGTTTTAGCAGGGGCAGAAGATACAGGAGATGGAAAAACAAACTCAATTACAACAACAGACATAACAATAAACTCAAAATTAGTTTCAACATATAGTGTAATAGTAAGAAGTAAAGATGTATTAGGACAAGTTATTTCTAATCTTGGAATCAATGAATCATGGGAAACATTAAGAAATAATGTAAGTGTAAGTTCAGTAGAGGATACTGAAGTAATAGAAATATCAGTAACAACGAAAGAACCAGAAGAAGCAGCTAAAATAGCAAACGAAATAGCAAAAGTATTCACAGAAAAAGTAGCTGATATTTATAATATAAATAATGTTCATGCATTAGATGAAGCAGACATTCCAGAAGGACCATCTAACATAAACCATCAAAGAGATGTTGTAATATTTGCATTTATAGGTGTAGTAATAGCAGTAATATATGTATTAATTGCAAACATGCTAGATACAACAGTAAAAACGGCAGAAGAAGTAGAAAAGGAATTTAAACTACCAGTTATAGCATCTATACCAGTTTATAATAATGAAATACAAAAGGCAAAAGGAGGAAGAAGATAATGAGAAAAGAATTAATAGTACATCAAGACCCAAAATCTCCAATTTCAGAAGTATTTAGAACATTAAGAACAAATATCCAATTTATGAACACAAAGGGAAAATTAAAAACATTATTAGTAACATCAACAATGCCTGGAGAAGGAAAATCATGGGTATCTTCAAATTTAGCAGTAACATTTGCACAAGCAGGAAAAAAAGTAGTGTTAATAGATGCTGATATGAGAAAAGGTAGACAATATACAACATTTGGAGCTTCACCAAGACCAGGACTTTCTAATTACTTATCAGGAGTAGGTGAAGACTATGATGAAGAAGATGAAGAAGTGGATTTAGCAGATTATATACAAGAAACAGGAGTAGAAAATTTATATTTAATAGCAGCAGGAAATATTCCGCCAAACCCATCAGAACTATTAATAGCTCCACAAATGGTAGAATTATTAGATAGATTAAAAGAAGTATGTGATATTATAATAATAGATGGAACACCAGCACAATTAGTAACAGATGCATTAATATTAGCAAGATTAGTAGACTCAACAGTAGTAGTTGCAGCAAGTAATCAAACAAAAAGAGAAGATTTAAAAAGATGTGTTACAAATATACAAAACGTAGGTGGAAAAATAGCAGGAATAGTTATGAATAAAATGCCTATAAATGCTAAAAAATATGAACAATCATATTATTATGGTTCAACATCTATGTCAAAAGCAAAACAAGGTAATTCAAGACAAACAAAACAACCAAGACCACAAAGAAAACAAAATAGTGAAATGTATAAGAGAGCATCTGATATAGTAAGACAAGGGAAAGAAGAAAGAACAGAAAATCAACAAAAACAAAATACAAAAATGAATAATGAAGAAGAATTACCAAAAGCATTAACAAATAAAATAAAAATAGAAAATCCAGAAGAAGTATCAATAGACAAAACAACAGAAATACTAAATCAAATAAACCAATATTTAGACGAAGAAAAGAAAAAATTAAAATAACATAAGAGGTAACATAAAGGAGAAAAAACAATGATAGACATACACAGTCATATACTTCCTAATATAGATGATGGTTCAAGAAGTATAGAGGAAACATTTAATTTAATAAAAGAAGCAAAAAATGTAGGATTTGATGCAATTATCTCAACATCTCATTATATGGAAGGATATTATGAAACAAATGTACCAGAAAGAGAAGTTTGGATAAATGCAATATATGAAAATTTACAAGCAAAAAATATAGATATAAAACTATACTTAGGAAATGAAATATATATGTCAGAAAATATAATCACATTATTAGAGGAAAGAAAAGCATCAACAATAAATGATACAAGTTATGTATTATTTGAATTACCATTAAATGCAGAACCACTTAATTTATATGACACTATATATTCAATGCAACAATATAAATTAGTACCAATATTAGCACATCCAGAAAGATATAGTTTTGTACAAAAAGAACCAGAATTAATATATGATTTAATACAAAAAGGAGTATTAATGCAAGCAAATTATGGAAGTATAATTGGTCAATATGGAAAAAAAGCTCAAATGATAGTAAAAAAATTCTATGAAAATAAGATGATACATCTTCTTGGTACAGATGTACATAGACAAAATACAATATATCCTAAAATACCACAAATACTTTCAGAATTAAATAGTTTAATAGGAGAAGAAAAACTCGAAGAATTAACAACAAAAAATCCAATGTTAGTATTACAAAATAAAAGAATAGATATAGAAGAACCACATAAAATAGAACTAAGTATAAAAGAAAGATTTGAAATAACAAAAGACGATATATTAGAAAAATTAAAAGAAATATTTAGAAAGAAGGATTAGACTATGAGAAAATATTTTGGAACAGATGGAATCAGAAGAATTGCTAATACAGAATTAACACCAGAATTAGTTTATAAAGTTGCAAAAGCAGGAGCATATGTATTATCAAAACATACAGACCATACACCTGTAATATTAATAGGTAGAGATACACGTATTTCAGGAACATTGATAGAAAGTGCTATGGTAGCAGGATTCCTAAGTTATGGAGCAAATGTAAAATTATTAGGAGTGATTCCAACACCAGGAGTGGCATACTTAACAAGAAAACTAAATGCAGATGCCAGTGTAGTAATTTCAGCATCACATAATACATATGAATTTAATGGAATAAAATTCTTTAGTAATAAAGGAATGAAAATTCCAGATAGTCTAGAAGAAGAAATAGAAGAAGTTATGGAATCTGGAAAACTAGAAGAATTAAAAGCAGTAAATGATAAAATAGGTGTATCAGAATATTCTATGGATTTAATGGATGAATATGTATATTTCTTTAGAAAAAACTTTGATGATGAAATTGCAAAATATAACAGAGATGATTTTGTTGTTGCATTAGATACAGCAAATGGAGCAACATCAGTTGTTGCAGAAAAAGTATTTAAAGTATTAGGAATAAACTATAGAATTATAAATAACCATCCAGATGGAATAAATATAAATGACAATTGCGGTTCAACACATTTAGATGGATTGAAAAAATATGTAGTAGAAAATCATTTAAGCTTAGGAGTTGCATATGATGGTGATGGAGATAGATGCTTAGCTGTTGATGAAAAAGGAAATGAGATAGATGGAGATAAGCTTTTAGCGATAATTTCTCAAAACTTAAGAAAAAAAGGAAAATTAAATAAAGACACAATAGTTGCAACAGTTATGAGTAATTTAGGGCTAAATAAATATGCAAGAGATAATGGATTAGAATTATTACAAACAAAAGTTGGAGATAGATATGTTCTAGAAGAAATGTTAAAAGATGGATTTAACCTAGGAGGAGAACAATCAGGACATATTATTTTACTTGACTATAACCCAACAGGAGATGGAATATTAACATCATTAATGTTAATAAAATCAATTTTAGAAGAAGGAAAGAAAGCGTCAGAATTAGCAAGTATAGTAAAACTATATCCTCAAACATTAGTAAATGCTAAAGTAAGTTCAGATAAAAAATATGATTATGACAAAGACCCAGAAATACAAGAAGCAATAGAAAAACTAGAAAAAGAATTTGCAGGAAATGGTAGAGTATTAATCAGAGCTTCAGGAACAGAGCCATTAGTTAGAGTTATGATAGAAGGAGAAGACCAAGAATACATAACAAAAAAGGCAAAAGAAATAGCAGATTTAATAGAAAAAAAGATGTCATAAAAATGTAATGAAAACGTAATATAAAAGCATTGATTTAGAATGTTGTTAATGATATATTATATTTATGAAAAACAAAAGAAGATGGAGGGAAAGAGATGTTTATTTTCGATATATCAAATCCACTTACTTTATTATTAATGTTAGCAGCTACAGTTTTATTAGTATTTTTATCACAAGAAACTAAAAAGAGTGCAATATCAGCAGTTATACTATTTATATATCTTGTGTTATTAATTGTTCATGTAGCACAATTAGCAACATTACCAGAAGAATTTAGATACATGTTATCAACATTATCAAGATGTATTGTAATAGACTTCATCTTTGTATTCATAAGCTTCTTCTCATATCTATGGGTAGATGACTTAGAAACAAAGGTAAAAGGAAAAGCAAGCCTTGATAATAGTTTGGATTGGTTTTGGAAAAAAGTTTAATATTAAAGTTAAAAGAGTCCGATTTATATCGGGCTTTTTAATACGAAAAAATAAAAAGTAACATATTTTAATAAACATATGAATATATATAGATATAATAAGAACTTAAGATAAGGAGAAAAATATGTTTAATGTTACTGTATTAAAATTGAGAGATATTGTAAAATTTTTAATAGGAATACTATTAATATTTCTAATAGTATTTTTTATTGGTAAAAATATAAAAAAAGAAAACAACGTAAATAAAGACAATAAAGTAGGAAATAATATAATAGCAAAAATAGAAAATGGAATATCAGCTATAACAGAAAACAGTATGTTACAAGCATTAGACCAAACAATACCAGCTATGTCAAATATAAATGAAGAATACAAAAAAGTCGCAAAAGAAGATGATGCTGAAAATAAAAACATTTTACAAGAAATGTTAGAAACACAAATAAGTTCTATAAAAACTGTTGAAAACTTAGAAGAAACAAAACAACAAGAAAAAACAGGAGAAGATAAAAGTGAAAATAATAGCGAAGATGAAATAGAAAGTAATAAAGAAAATACAGAAAATAAGGTAGCAGAAGCAGGAGTTAAGACAGAAGTAATAACAAATAATCCAATTAAAGATTCAAGTAATACTCAATATGGAAACGTAAAAATAAAAAATGAAACAGACTATAATTTAACAGAAGAGATGTTAAATCCAGATGATATAACAATAGAAAATAAGAACATAATATTATTCCATACACATAGTTGTGAAAGCTATACATCAAGTGAAAAATATCCATATACACCAACAGGTAATTACAGAACAACTGATTTGAATTATACAGTAACAAGAGTAGGAACAGAATTAGAAACATATTTAAAAGGATATAATTATAATGTTATACATAATACAGATTACCATGATTATCCGGCATATAATGGTTCATATACACGTTCATTAAAAACAGTAGAAAACATATTACAAACAACACCAAGTGATATAATAATAGATATACATAGAGATGCAATAGGTTCTAGAAGTGATTATGCACCAACAGTAAAAATTGGTGATGAAGAAGCTGCACAGTTAATGTTTGTAATAGGAACAAATGATGGAGGATTATGGCATCCTAATTGGAATCAAAACTTAAAATTTGCAATAAAAATACAACAAAAAGCAGAAGAGATGTATCCAGGATTATTTAAAACAATGATGCTAACTAAGTCTAGATATAATCAACACACAGGAAAATATGCAAGCATAATAGAAGTAGGAGCAACAGGAAACACACTAGACCAATGTTTATTAAGCATGAAATATTTAGCAGAAGTAATGCATGAAGTGATACAATAGGGACGGAGCTTTTTTATCTCATTTAGGCAGAAAAATTCTGCCTTTTTTTAAATAAAAAAATATTTACAAAATCTTGCAATATAAATACTACTTGTATATAATGTAACTGTAAAAATTCAAAAGAAAGATGAGGTAATGTGTATGGCAGAAATTAGTTTAAATTTAAAAAATAGTGGAATAACGATGAAAAATATTATGGAGTACAAAGAACAAGTAGAAAATATTCATAAAGATTTACATAGAAGAGCAAATGATGAAAAAGACTTTGTAGGATGGTTAGATTTACCAGTAAATTATAATAAAGAAGAATTTAAAAGAATAAAAAAAGCAGCAAAGAAAATAAAGAAAGAATCAGATATATTGGTAGTAATAGGAATAGGAGGGTCATATTTAGGAGCAAGAGCAGTAATAGAAGCATTAACGAGTTCATTTAATAATTTACTTCCAGCAAAACAAAGAAAATATCCACAAATACTATTTGCAGGAAACAACTTAAGTTCAAATTATTTAAATGAATTAATAGAATATATAGAAAATAAGGACTTTTCAGTAAATGTTATATCAAAATCAGGAACAACAACAGAACCAGCAATAGCATTTAGAATATTTAGAGAGATATTAGAAAATAAATATGGGATAGATGAAGCAAGAAGTAGAATATATGCAACAACAGATAAAGAAAAGGGAGCTTTAAAAGCACTTGCTCAAAAAGAAGGATATGAAACATTTGTAGTACCAGATAATGTAGGAGGAAGATATTCAGTATTAACAGCAGTAGGATTACTTCCAATAGCAACAGCAGGAATAGACATAGACAAATTAATGGAAGGAGCAAGAATAGCAGAAGAAAGATATAATGATAGTAACTTAAAATATAATGAATGTTACCAGTATGCAGTAGCAAGAAATATATTATACAAATTATACAAAAGCACAGAAATATTAGTAAACTACGAGCCAAAATTACATTACTTTACAGAATGGTGGAAACAACTATATGGTGAAAGTGAAGGAAAAGACCAAAAAGGAATATTTCCAGCAGGAGTAGATAATACAACAGATTTACATTCAATGGGACAATATATACAAGAAGGAAGAAGATGTTTGTTTGAAACAGTATTATCTGTAAAAGAACCAAAAACAGATATAAAAATAAACCCAGATGATGATAATTTAGATGGATTAAATTATTTAGCAGGAAAAACATTAGACTATGTAAATAAAAAAGCAATGGAAGGAACAATAAAAGCACATGTATCAGGTGATGTTCCAAATATTCAAATAACAATGAATAAATTAGATGAAGAAAACTTAGGAGAATTAATATATTTCTTTGAAAAAGCATGTGCAATGTCTGGAAACATATTAGGAGTAAATCCATTTAACCAACCAGGAGTAGAAGAATACAAGAAAAATATGTTTAAACTATTAAAAAAACCAGGGTATTAAAAAAAATAATGGGGGACGTTTCCTTTTGGACAAACAGGAAAGAGGTAGCAAAATGATTTTTAAAGAAAAATTTAAAACTAGATTAACTGATATAGGAAAAGATAATAAAATAAAAAATAAAGCATTATTACAAATGCTAGAAGATATAGGAGGATATCATTCAGATGCAGTAGGATATGGAGCAAATGATACTCCTAAAAATAAATTAACATGGATTTTATTAGATTGGAAATTAAAAGTAATAAATAGACCTAAATATGGACAAACATTAGAAGTACACACTTGGGCAAGAGGTGGAAATAGATTTTTTACATATCGTGATTATGAAATATATGATGAATATGGTAATATTTGTGCAATAGCAACATCTAAATGGACATTAATTAATATAGAAAAAGGCAAAATGGAAAGAATAACAGATGAAATTATTAAAGTGTATAATGTAGAGGAAAAGGAAGTATTCCCTGGTGAAAAATTGGACAAGTTAGAAATTCCAAAAGAATATACAAACGAAATAGAATATACTGTAATTAGAAAAGATATAGATATAAATAGGCATATGCATAATTTATATTATTTAGATTTAGCTTATGAAGCATTACCAGAAGATGTTTATAATAATAGACCATATGATAATGTAAGAATTATGTATAAAAGAGAAATAAAATTAGGTGATACTGTAATTTGTAAATATTCAAATGAAAATAATAAACATGTAGTTGTAATAACTGATAAAAATGAAGCGATACATGCTATAATTGAGATGGAATAATACAAAATTAAATGAAAAACATTTTTAGAATAAAACTAAAATAATTTGTCAGAATATAATAATATAAGGCTTTCGAAAAATATACAAAAATGTTAAAAAATATTGAATTTTGTATAGACTATTGATATAATACTAACAGTGTAATTAAGGGAGGAAATAAAGATGGATGCAAAATTTAGAAAAACAAAAATAATTGGAACAATAGGGCCAGCAAGCCAAAGCGAAGAAATGCTAACAAAACTAATGAATGCAGGATTAAATGTAGCAAGAATAAACTTTTCTCATGGAGGATATGAGGAAAACAGAGAGAAAATAGAAAATGTAAAAAGAGTAAGAGAAAGATTACACAAACCAGTAGCATTAATGTTAGATACAAAAGGACCAGAAATTAGAACAGGTGTATTAGAAACAGGTAATGAGAAAGTAGAAATAAAAGAAGGACAAAAATTTACTTTTGTTCATGACGATATAGTTGGAAATAATGAAAAGACAACAATTACTTATAAAAATTTATATAATGAAGTAAAAGTTGGAACAGAGCTATTAGTAGATGATGGAGCTATTAAATTTAGAGTAGAAGAAATAAAAGATAAAGATATCGTATGTGTTGCTTTAAATAGTGGAAAATTAGGAAGTAGAAAAACAATAAATATTCCTTCAGTAAAAATTCAAATGGACTTTTTATCACAAAAAGACACAGATGACATTAAAGAAGGAATAAAAGGTGGTTTTGATTATATAGCAGCTTCATTTGTAAGAAGAGCTCAAGATGTAAGAGATATAAAGAATTTATTAAAAGAAAATGGTGGAGAAAGAATAAAAATTATTTCTAAGATTGAAAGCCAAGAAGGTATAGATAATTTTGATGAAATCCTAGAAGAATCAGATGGAATAATGGTAGCTCGTGGAGATATGGGAGTAGAAGTTCCAATGGAAGAAGTTCCAATCTACCAAAAACAAATTATAAAGAAATGCAATAAAGCAGGAAAGCCTGTTGTGACAGCAACTCAAATGTTAGAATCAATGACACAAAACCCAAGACCAACAAGAGCAGAAGTAAGTGATGTTGCAAATGCAGTATATGATGTAACAAGTGATATAATGCTTTCAGGTGAATGTGCAATGGGTAAATATCCAGTTGAATGTATAGAAACAATGGATAAAATTTCAAGAACAGTAGAAAAATCACTTAAATATTGGAAGAGATTTTATAAGAGAAGTTTTGACCATGATAAAAAAGATATAGAAGAAGCTTTAGCTTATACAACAGCAGTTACAGCAGAACAAACACAAGCAGAAGCTATAGTTGCATATACACATACAGGAAATTCTATAGAAAAATTAGCTTCACTTGCTATAGCTTGCCCAATTTTTGCAATTACAGATGATATAAAAACTTATTATCAATTAGGATTAATCTTTAATGCAATTCCAGTATTATGTGAAAGTGGAGAATCAATTGATGATAAGATTAATTTTGGAATTGAACAATTAAAGAAAGATGGAATACTAAAAGAAGGAGATATGGTAGTATTGGCTGGTGGAGCATCAGTATTACCCAAGCAAAATAAAGGAAAAGTAATTGGTGGATGTGTTAAGATATAGTAAAGAAAATGAAATAAAAATCTAATATAATTATAATTGAAAAAAACAAAATAATAGTATAAAATATGAATACAAAAGATGAAGGAAGGTGTAAAATATGCTAAGAGCCAAAACCGTTGGTACTCTAAGAGAGAGAGAGAGAGAGAGAGAGAGAGCTACACTTTAGTGAAATAAAGTATAGTTTATTTAGTGATAGCATTTTTACATTAGACAGTAACAGACCTATAAATATATAGGTTTTGTTGCTGTCTTTTTTTGTTATTATTAAATTTTTAAATATAAAATAAAAAATTAAGGAGGAAAAGTTAAATGAAAACAAACAAAAAACAAAGAAAAAACAGTAATGGTATTACTTTAATTGCCCTTGTCATTACAATAATTGTCTTGCTAATCCTTGCAGGAGTAAGCATTGCAATGCTAACAGGTGACAACGGAATACTAACTCAAGCACAAAATGCTAAAAATAGAACAGAAGAAGCACAAAGAGAAGAAGAAAATATATTAACGAATTACGAAGATTATATAAATAATGCTACATTGGATACCGCAATTGTAGGAGAAATAGTAACAGGAGGAAATAAGCAATACTCTAAAAATGGAAAAGCAATAATACCAGAAGGTTTTGCAATAGTACCAGGATTAGATGATGTATCGCAAGGATTGGTAATATCAGATGTAGCAAATGATACAGAAAATAAAGGAAATCAATTTGTATGGGTGCCGGTGGAAAATTTTAGTGAATTTAAAAGATATGATTTTCAAAATAATGAAGAACTTTCAAGTTCATATACAGAAGAATCAGGAGATGGAGTATCAACAGGAACAGAAGCACAAGATATGTATAAAAGCGTAAATGATAATAAAGGATTTTATATAGGAAGATATGAAGCTGGAAATGATGGTTCTAATAATGCAATAAGTAAAAAAGGAGTAAAAGTTTATAATGTTATACCATGGGAAAATTATTATGAAACAATTGGAGCAGTAGAAAAAGCAAGAAATTTTGATACACAAAGCGGCCATACAAATGTAACATCAACATTAGTATATGGAGTGCAATGGGATGCAGTAATGAGATGGTTAAGTAGAGGAACAGCAGAGGAACAAGGATGGTTAACTGATAGTGCAGGAAAAGGAAATTATTCAGGAACTTTAAATGAAACAACAGGCTCAGATGATAATTATCAAATGAAACATATATATGATTTAGCAGGAAATGTATTTGAATGGACAATGGAGGCAAGAAATAATAACAACAGAGTTTGTCGAGGGGGCGATTACAACAGTAAGATTTACGAAACTTTTTGTAGCATTCGTTACGACGATAGTCCAGCCCACTTCGATACTGTACTTGGTTTCCGCTTAGCTATGTATATCAAGTAAAATTTTGAGATTGTTTAATACGTGAGCTAAATGGGAGTTTGTCAAGTTAACTGTGTAAATTTTTTGATTTTTTTGGTGTGGTAATATTTGGTAATAAGATATTACCACTTTTTATTTTTAAATGTACTGTAAAAAATTTTCCTTCACTAGATTACAGATGGTTAGCCAGAATAAGAAAGTGGTATTAGAGGAAACTTTTTTGCTGGCTAACCATCAGTAATTTCCTATACATAATTGTCCTTCTAATCCTTGCAGGAGTAAGTATTGCAATGCTAACAGGTGATAATGGAATATTAACACAGGCGCAAAATGCAAAAAATCAAACAGAAAAAGCAAGTATAATTGAACAAGCTCAAACTGATATTTTAGGAATACAAGCAGGAGGAGATACAGTTTTAACGCAAAGACAATTAAAAAGGGTATTAGATAATTATTTCAAAGATGTTTCAAAAGAAGTAACAACAGATGATATTTTAACAACAACAGATGGAAAGTATCAAATACCAGTATCAGATATTTATAATGGAGAATTAGCAACAGAACCACCATTTAATGCAACTAATTTAACGATAGGAGAAGCAAAAATTGAGGATAAATATGGTCAAATAGTAAAAGATTATACAGTTCAAGCAGGAGAAATGCAAACAAATAAATGGAGACTATTTTATCAAGATAGTGAATATACCTATTTAATAACAGATGAAGGTGTAGGTGAATCAAAATTAAGCGAATATGTTAATTACAATAGCGGAGAAGATGTAAGCCTTATAGGGCAGAAATTAAATCCAAAGCTTATAGAAGCAGGAACATTTTTTACACAAGAAAATGAAAACCCAAATATAAAAGCAACTGCATATTTAACAGACCAAGATGTATGGGATGAATTTAAAGATGAAAATGGAGATGCAGTATTTGCAATAGGAAGTCCAACAGTAGAATTATTTGTTAAATCATTTAATGCGACACATGATGATACAAATCAACTACCAGAATGTAATGTAGGTGAATATGGGTATAATTTAGATGAAATTAATTATTCGAAATTTCCGAATTTAAAAACAGATGATAGGTATGGAATTTATAATAATGGTGATTCTTGTTGGCTCGCATCACCTCTTTCTATTACGATGTTAAGTATAGATAGTGAAGAAAAAATGATAATTATTTCAGATAGGCTTAATGGATTTTTTTATGGAACTATAAATGAAAGTAATGTACCTGTTCGTCCATTAGTATGTATTCCAACATCTGTATTTAATGATAAATATTTATCTTCATTAGCTGATGAATAATATAATTCATGATAAAATAGATAGCAGACCTTTGGTCTGTTTTTCCAAGTACCTGAATTTATTAAAAGGAATATTTTTTTAATTTTCGTATACTTGTAAAAAGTAAAGTTTTGATAATATTTCAAAATTTTACTTTTTTCTTGTTATTTAAACTTATTTTTGATATACTATACACATAAAAATAAAAAAAGAAAGGAAAAATTATGTCTAAACCAATAGTAGCAATAATAGGAAAGCCTAATGTAGGAAAATCAACATTATTTAATTACTTAGCAGGAGCAAGAATATCAATAGTAGAAGATACACCGGGAGTAACAAGAGACAGAATATATGCAGACACAAACTGGAGAGGAAGAGACTTTACATTAATAGACACAGCAGGAATAGAACCAAGTTCAGAAGATATAATATTATCTCAAATGAGAGAACAAGCAAACTTAGCAATAGCAATGGCAGATGTAATAGTATTTTTAACAGATGTAAGACAAGGAGTAACAGCGGCAGATAAAGAAATTGCATTAATGCTAAAAAAATCAGGAAAACCTATAATATTAGTATGTAATAAAGCAGATAACTTTGAAAAAGATAAAGAAGAAATATATGAATTTTATAATTTAGGACTTCGGAGAACCATATCCAATATCTGCAGCAAATGCAATAGGAATAGGTGATGTATTAGATAAAATATATGAAAATTTCCCAGAAAAAGATGAAAATGAAGAAGAGGATGAATATATTAAAGTAGCAATAATAGGAAAACCTAATGTAGGAAAATCATCACTTGTAAACAAAATATTGGGAGAAAAAAGAGCAATTGTAAGTGACATAGCAGGAACAACAAGAGATGCAATAGATAGCCAGTTTGAAAATGAAAAAGGAAAATATATATTAATAGATACAGCAGGTGTAAGAAGAAAAAGCAAAGTAAAAGAATCAATTGAAAAATATAGTATAATGAGAACACTTTTAGCAATAGAAAGAGCAGATGTATGTTTAATGATGGTAGATGCAACAGAAGGAATAACAGACCAAGATACAAAAATTGCAGGAGAAGCTCATGAAGCAGGAAAAGGTGTAATAATAGTAGTAAACAAATGGGATGCTGTAGAAAAAGAAACAGGAACATTAGAAAAATATAAAAAAGAAGTATATGAAAAGCTAAAATATCTATCATATGCACCAATAATATTTATATCAGCATTAACAGGACAAAGAGTAGATAAATTATTTGATATGATAAATGAAGTAAAAGAACAAAATAGTAAGAGAATAACAACATCTGTATTAAACCAAGTAATAAATGAAGCAATAGCAATAGTACAACCACCATCAGATAAAGGAAAGAGACTAAAAATATTTTATGGAACACAAGTTGCAACAAAACCACCAACATTTGTTATATTTGTAAATAATAAAGACCTATTCCATTTTTCATATGAAAGATACTTAGTAAATCAAATACGAAAAGAATTTGGATTAGTAGGAACGCCAGTTAGAATAATAGCAAGAGAAAAACTAGAAAAGGAAGCTAAAAAGGAGGGATTAAGATGATAGTATATATCATTATGGCAATAATTGCCTATTTAATAGGAAGTATAAATTTTTCAGTAATAATTAGTAAAAAAGTAGCAGGGTTTGATGTTAGAGAAAAAGGAAGCGGAAATGCAGGAACAACAAATATGCTAAGAGCTGTAGGAAAAAAAGCAGCAGCAGTAACACTTATATGTGATGTACTAAAAGGAGTAGTAGCAATAGGAATTGCAATAATACTTGGAAATATAGTAAAAGATATAAACAGAGAATTATTAATACAAGTAGCAGGTATTGCCGTAGTATTAGGTCATACTTTCCCAGTATTTTTTGGGTTTAAAGGAGGAAAAGGAGTAGCAACATCACTTGGAATACTTTTATTAAGTAACTGGCAAATAGGATTAATATGTTTAGTATTTGGAATAGTATTAATTATACTTACAAGAATGGTGTCACTTGGTTCATGTACAGCAGCAGTATTATTCCCAGTACTTACATTATTTATAAATGACCATTATACAGTCTTAACAGAAGGAAAAAGTGGAAGCACATATTTTATTTACAGTGTAATTTTAGCAATAATAGTATTATATAATCATAGAAGTAATATAAAAAGAATACTTAGCGGAACAGAAAATAAAATAAGTTTAAAAAAATAGAAAATAAAAGAGGTAATATATGAAAAAAATAATAATAGGAATTATTAGTATATTATTGTTAATTAGTGGAATAATAGGAATTAATACTGTAAATGCAAAAGAAACTACTTATACATTAAGATTTAAAGCAGATGATATAACAGAAGAGTTTGATTTATATTTATTATTACCCAAAGAATATATAATATTTGCAATAAAAGAAGCAGGATTAGATATAGAATACAATGGAGCAGAAACATTAAAAGAAAATGATATACCAAATATAGAAGTAAACAAAAATAACATAATGGATGAAGTATATCAAGAAGACGGAAGAGAATATGTGCAAATATTATTTGACAAAAACGAAGATAATATATATGAATTTGAAGTATTAACAAGTTATGTTGATATGGATATAAAATTTAGAATAAAAAATATTAATAAAGATTATATAGCTCATATTGATAATTTTAAAATAGAAAATGGTGTTTGTGAAGTTGATTACAATTATAGAACAGATGAAGTAAAACAACCAAATCAAACATTTATCCCATTTTTAACAAAATTATTAGTAATTATATTAATTATAATTATAGTTGTAGCAATTATTTCATATATAAAACATAAGAATTAATACAAAAGGAGAGAACTCAAGATGAAAAATGTAGCAATAATCGGAAGTGGAAGCTGGGGAGTTGCACTTGCAACTCATTTAGCAAGAAACGGTAACAATGTAAGATTATGGTCTTTTAATAAAGATGAAAGAGATTTAATAAATAATGAAAAAAAGTGTAAATTCTTGCCAGATATAAAAATAGAAAAAAATATTATATGTTCAACAAATTTTGAAAAAGTAATAGATGGTGCAGATTTTATAATGCATGTAACACCATCAAAATATACAAGGGAAACATTTAAACAGTATAAACAATATGTAGGGAACAAACCAGTAATTATATGTTCAAAAGGATTTGAAAAAGATACTTTAAAAACCTTAGATGAAGTGCTACAAGATGAAATGCCAAATGTAAGAGTAGGAGTATTAACAGGACCTAGTCATGCAGAAGAAGTTGCAATTAGTATCCCAACAGTAATGGTAGTTGCATCGAAAGATGAAGAAATACTAAAATTAATACAAGATACATTTATGTCAGAAGAAATGAGAATATATACATCAAATGATGTAAAAGGAGTAGAACTAGGAGGAGCACTAAAAAACATAATAGCATTCTGTGCAGGAATAGCAGCAGGGATAGGACTTGGAGACAATACATTTGCAGCATTGATAACAAGAGGATTAATGGAAATCTCAAGGCTTGGAATAAAATTAGGAGGAAAACAAGAAACTTTCTATGGATTAAGTGGTTTGGGAGACTTAATAGTAACATGTCTTAGTGAACATAGTAGAAATAGAAGAGCAGGAAAATTAATAGGACAGGGAAAGACTTTAGAAGAAGCTAAAAAAGAAGTTGGAATGGTAATAGAAAGTATAGATAACATAGATGTCGCCTATGAATTAGGAAAGAAAAATGATGTGTACATACCAATAATAGAAACTGTATATAAAGTAATATATGAAGGATTAAAACCAGAAGAAGCAGTAAAAGATTTAATGACACGTAAGAAAAAAGAAGAGTATGAAGAATATTAATAAAATTTTGAAAGGGTGATTTTTATGGAATTTTTTGATAAATTAGGAAAAAAAGCTACTGAAGCATATAAAATAACAGCAGATAAAACAGGAAGATTAGCTAAAGAAACAAAATTGAAAATAAAAATAAGTGATTTAAAATCACAAATAAATGATTTATATGAAGAAATAGGTAAAAATGTTTATCAAAAACATATAAGAGAAGATGAAGAAGCAAATAAAGAAATAGAAGAAGATATAAGTCATTTATGCACAAAAATAGATGTATTAAGTGATGAAATAGACAGTTTATTAGAACAATGTTTAGAATTAAAAGATAGAAAGCAATGTAAAAATTGTTATAAAGAAATAGACAAAAATGATAAATATTGTCCAAATTGTGGGGCAAAACAAGAAGATGAAAAAATATCTGGTCAAGAAGAAATAAAAGAAGAACCAAAGGAAGAACAAAAAGAAGAAAACAACCAAGAACAAGAAAACAATAAAGAAGAAAATGAAGAAAGTAAAGAAAACTTAGAAAAAACAGTAGCAGTAGAATCACATGTAGAAACTGATGAAGATAATGAAGATGTAGAAGATAATTATAGTGAGGAAGAAAATTAAATGAAAATAGTAGTTCAAAGAGTAAGCAAAGCACAGGTAGAAGTAGAAGGAAAAATAGTCGGAAAAATAGAAAAAGGTTTTTTGGTATTACTAGGAGTAACTCATGGTGATACCAAAGAACAAGCAGACTACATAGTAAAAAAACTTTGCAATTTAAGAATATTTACAGATGAGAATGGTAAAATGAATCTAAGTTTAAAAGATGTAGGGGGAGAACTTTTAATAGTATCTCAATTCACATTATATGCAGATACATCAAGTGGAAATAGACCATCTTTTATAAATGCAGCAAAACCAGAAGAAGCAAATGAATTATATGAATATGTTTGCCAAGAGTGTGAAAAAAAAGGAATAAAAGTAGAAAAAGGAATATTTGGAGCACATATGAAAGTAAGCTTATTAAATGATGGACCAGTAACAATAATAATAGAAAAATAATTAATAAGGAAAACGTTCATATAAATAACGTATAATAGAATCTCCATTTTT
Organism: uncultured Clostridia bacterium; assembly: GCA_944387565.1. GTDB lineage: Bacteria > Bacillota > Clostridia > TANB77 > CAG-508 > CAG-269. Next base: position 17,527 of record CALXFJ010000009.1, read on the forward strand.
CTCATTAATGTTAATAAAAACATCTTTATCCAAGGATATCCACATTTTAATGTTAAATTCATCAAAATTATCAATAAAAACACCAACAATCTCAGCTAACTCAATAGGGTTAGCATATTTTTTTTCCCATTTTAAATCATCAACAATATCTAAATTTGTATTATAAAAACGACTTAAAAAATTATTTAATTCACCTTTAATTTCACTATATAAATTAACAATTGCAAACATTTTAAAGCTCCTTAAAAAATAGAAATTTTAATTTCCTTTATATTAATATTTTAATATCTTAATATTAGTATAAAAACTAGATAAAATTTTATACCAAGAATAAAGTAAATTAAAAATGTAAATACTAGAAAAAAGACAAAATGGAGGGTAAAAAATTGAAAAAATATAAAATATTTTTATTTATATTTTTAATTATCGTAATAATAGTATTATCAGTTTTTTTATATTTTAACATAAGTAGAGGAAATAATCAAAATAGTAAAGAAAAAGCATTAGCAGAAGTTGAATATGTAGAAACAAAATTAGTTACTTTATTTAATGAATTAAATAATATAGAAAGTAGAAATTATACAGTATCAGTAAAAGAAATAGAAAGTCCATCAAAAGAAGAAAATTCTGAAAGCTCATCAAGCTCTAATTCAAAAGAAAGTACAGAGCAACAAAGTCAAGGACAAGAACAAAACCAAGGGCAACAAGACCAAGGAGGAAAAACAAATGATAGTGATAGTCAAGGAGGACAAGAAGAAAAAACAACTCAAGAATTTGAAATGAAAGAAACAGGAATTTTAACCAAAACAGAAGATATAGATTGGGAACATGTAAAAACAGAAGTAGAAAATTTATATACATCAATTCCAACAATAACATTAGATTTATACCAAATGCAAATACCAAGAGAAAATATATTAGCATTTAACCAAGAATTTGATAAATTAACAATTTCAGTAAAAGAAGAAAATAAAGAAAATACATTGCTTGAGCTTTCAAATATATATAATTATATACCAACATTTGTAGATAATGTTTCAGATAGTGATGTATATAAAGTAGTAATTAAAACAAAAAATAATTTATTTAAAGCATATAGTAAATTAGACTCTAAAAATTGGAATGAAATTTCAAATGATGTAAAAACCACAATAGACACATACGCAAGTCTATTATCAAACACTAATGTAGAAAGAGAAAAACAAGAAAGTGTAAATAAAATATATATAATGCTTAATGAATTACAAAATGCAGTAAATGTACAAGACACAAGTGTATTTTTAATAAAATACAAAAACATACTAGAAGAAATGAACAACCTAGAATGAGACAAATGGGGGACGGAGCTTTTTTGTCTCATTTCTAAAATATGGAAATTTAATAAAAATAAAAATACACTAGAATATTCATAAAAAATATGTTATAATAAAAAATGTTCTTAAGTAAATTGAATAGTCGCTGGTAAACATCCGAAAGGAATTACGAGAGGAAAGTCCGGGCTCCATAGAGCAAAGATGCTAGATAACGTCTAGTGAGGGTGACCTTAAGGAAAGTGCAACAGAAAATAACCGCCTATTTTAGGTAAGGGTGAAAAGGCGAGGTAAGAGCTCACCGCCATCATGGTGACATGATGGGTCAGTGTAAACCCCATCTGGAGCAACACCTAAAAAGAAGATTAAGCCTGCTCGGCACCTTCTAATTGCGTGGCTTGAGGTAGATAGCAATATCTATCCTAGATAAATGACTATTTTAAAAGACAGAACCCGGCTTACAGATTTACTTAAAAACATATATAAAAGTAAAAAGAGCATTTTAGCTCTTTTCTTTTGCTTTAGGGATAAAATTATTAAGAAAACTATACTTATCTCTATTTTTAATATAAAAGAAGCCAAGTACTGAAAATACAAAAGCACCAATAAAATTAACAAGTAAATCATTCATAGTATCATTAAGTCCAATATCCAAATAACCATTAGGAATAGTCGTTTTAATCAAATTATTATTTTTATCAGTAGAATAAATTTGGGTTTCATTTATATTACTTATTGTAACAGGTATGTTTTTACCATCTTGATTTAAACTAACAGAAGAGATAGAACTTACAATGCTATCTTTTTGCATATCAAGATTTAAAGTTTTATCAAATCCATATTCAAAAAATTCCCATAAAACGCCTATTGTCATAGAAAAACAAAAAGCAACAATAGAAACAAAAATAGGTGATAAATTAATACCAATATTTTTACTTCTATTTAAAATATCAATAAGAGAAAGACCAATAGCAGCACAAAGAAAACCATTAATAGTATGAAGTATTGTATCCCAGTAAGGGATAATTCCATAAAAGTTTTGAATCTCACCTAGAATTTCAGCAGAAAAAATAAATAAAAGTATTATTATATCCAAAGTACTAGGTAAGTCTATATTCAATTTCCTATCAATAAGGTATGGAATTAAATATAAAACTAAAGTAAGAACACAAAGAAAAACATTATTCCAATTACCTCTAATTATCTCTAAAATCATGCAAACAATTATCAAGAATCTTAAAAATAAATAGATTGCAAGAGTTAATTTACTTTCATTTTTATAAAATTCACGAATATCTTTAAACATAAAAAACTCCTTTTTAATAATATGATATTAATTTGTAAAATAATACAAAGATTATATAAAATTAATTGATAAAAAACAATAGTTAGTATATAATTATCACAAAACAAGGAGGTTGTTATGGAAAAAGTAGATTTTTTAGCTACAGATGGAATTGAATTGTCAGGAATTCTGTATAATGGAAAGGAAAAAAATAAAAAAATAATCTTGTCAATACATGGAATGGCAAGCAATTGTATGAAAACAAGAGATACAATAATTGCAAAAAATGCAAATGAAAACAATATAGACTATTTTTGCTTTAATAATAGAGGAAGTGAAATAGTAAAATATATTAGTAAAAATATAAATGGAAAAAAAGAAAAACAATTAGCAGGAACAGCATATGAAGATGTATTAGAATCATATGAAGATATAGTAGGAGCAATACTAAAATTAAAAGAATTAGGATATAAAGATATATACTTACAAGGACATAGTCTAGGATGTACTAAAATAGTATATACATATAATGAATTATTAGAAGAAAAAGAAACAGATATATTAAATAGTATAAAAGGAGTAATATTACTTTCACTAATAGATATACCAATGGCAATAAAAGTATATACAGGAGAAAAATTTGAAAAATATTTAAAATTAGCAGAAGAAAAAGAAAATAAATTAGAACTTATGCCAACTAGTTCTTTCATACACCCAATTAGTGTAAAAACATTTCTTCGTTATGCAAGAGATAATAAAGATATAGACTTTGCAAAATACGGAAAAGATAATGAATTAAAAAAACTAAACAATATAAAAGCTCCTCTATTTATGAGATGGGGAAATGATAATGAAATGATATTACAAAAAGCAGATGAACTAGTATCAATGGTAAGTAATTTAATACAAAATCAAAATAAAGATATAAACTATATAGATGGAGCAAACCATAGTTATAACGAAAAAGAAGAAATTTTAGCAAAAGAAATAATAGAATTTGTAAAGAAATATTAAAAGAAAGAGGAAGTTTTATGGCAAATATCTTTGATTATATGAATTGGAGAGACATAAGCTTAAAGAAAATGGAATTTAATGAAATAGATAATTTGATTTTATCAAGATTATCATATTTTCCATTTGATGGAATAGTAGGTGAAAATGAAGAAATTACTTTAAAAGAAGCATATGCAAGAACAAGGATAATGGGAACAACAGGAAGAGTGCTACAAGCAGAAGATATTGATTTATATCCAATACTTGCAAATAGTATTAGATTCGGAATGGCAAAAATAACAAACTTTATAAATAAAGTAGACCCAAAAGAAGAAAAACAATTTGCAGCAATTACAATAATACTTCCAGATGATACAATATATGTATCATTTAGAGGAACAGATAATACAATAATAGGCTGGAAAGAAGATTTTAATATGAGCTTTAGTGAAACTGTATCTTCACAAACAGATGCTGTAAAGTATTTAAATAATGTAGCTAAAAAGTACAAAAATAAATTACGAGTAGGAGGGCACTCAAAAGGAGGAAATCTAGCGGTATATGCATCGGCATATGCTATGCCAGAGACTAAAAAACAAATTATAGAGGTATATAATAATGATGGACCAGGATTTAGTGATAAAGTAATAAATAGTAAAGAATATAAAGAGAATATAAACAAAGTCCATACATATATACCACAAACATCAATTATAGGAAGATTATTAAACCATAAAGAAAAAACAACAATAGTAAAAAGTACAAGTATGGGAATTATGCAACATGATTTATATTCATGGCAAGTGATGGGAGATAAATTTGTAGAAACAGAGCAAACTAATTATAGCGATTTTATAGATAACACTATTACTAATTGGTTAAAAGAAGTATCACCTAAGCAAAGAGAAGAATTTTTTGATACATTGTTTGAGATTTTAAATGCAACAAAAGCGAAAACATTAAGTGAGCTTAGTAGTAAGAAATTTACAAATGCAATAACAATACTTAAAACATATAATAATTTAAGTCAAGAAACTAAAAAGATGATGACTAAAACTTTAAATATATTATTTCGTATAGGAAAGGATAATATAGTAAAAGGAAAACCAAAAGTAAGGTAACATCAAAATGATAAAGATGTGTAAAAATACTTTAAAAACATAGAAAAAACGTGTAAGAACATATGCAAAAACAAGGAAAAATGATAAAGATAGAAAGCCATTAATACTAAGAGGAGCAAGACAAGTTGGAAAAACATATATATTAAAACAATTTGGAAATGAGAATTATAAGAATATAGCATATTTTAACTTTGACCATGATACAGAATTACAACAATTATTTAAAAATACAAAAGACCCTAAAAGAATATTAGAACAATTATCTTTTGTATCTGGAAAAGCTATTGAACCTAAAAATACACTTATAATATTTGATGAAATACAAGAATGTCCAGATGCTTTAAATTCGCTTAAGTATTTTAATGAAGAAGCAAATGAATATCATGTTGCTTGTGCAGGTTCTCTATTGGGTATTAGATTATCACATACATCATTTCCAGTAGGAAAAGTAGATTTTTTAGATATGTATCCTATGACTTATACAGAATTTTTACTAGCAGATGGATTAAGTAATTTAGTAGAATATATGAATTCTATAAATAATTTTGAAAATGTACCGGAAATATTTTTTAGCAGATTAGAAGAAAAACTAAAAGCATATTTCATAATTGGTGGTATGCCAGAAGCAGTAAAATCTTGGACAACTGAAAAAGATATATCAAAAGTAAATAAAATACAAGATAATATATTAAAAGCTTATGAAGCAGATTTTTCAAAACATACAACAGAAGTAGAAGCAAATAGAATATCTATTATATGGAATAGTATACCATCACAATTATCAAAAGATAACAAAAAATTCTTATATCAGGTAGCAAAAGAAGGAGCAAGAGCAAGAGAATATGAAGGAGCAGTAAATTGGCTAAATGATGCTAATTTAATATATAAAATATATAATGTAACAAAACCAGATATGCCATTAAAAGCATATAATGATTTATCAGCATTTAAAACATATTTGAATGATATAGGTTTATTAAGGAAAATGACAGATTTAGATAGTAGAATTATAATAGAAGGAAGTAAAATCTTTGAGGAATTTAAAGGAGCTTTAACAGAAAATTATATTTTACAAATGTTATTATCAAGTGGAGTAAAACCAAATTATTTTACTTTTGATAATAAATATGAAATAGATTATATTATACAATATAAAAATAATATTATTCCTATTGAAGTAAAATCAAATGAAAATATAAATAGTGTAAGTTTAAAACATTATAATGAAAAATATAATCCTAAGATAAAAATTCGTTTTTCAATGAAGAATTTACAAAAAGACGATAATTTAATAAATATACCACTATTTATGGTAGAATATATAAAAAAATTCCTAGAAGTTTAGGAATAAGGGGGAATATTTATGAAGAATAAAAAAGTATTAATTGCAGTAATTATTATAGCAATAATTTTAATAATTGGTATTGTAACAACTGTTATAGTGTTAGGAAATAAAGAACAAGAAGAAGCAAAACAATTATTATCTGATTATGCTAGTTTAATTAATGATAAAAATTATGATGAAATGTACTCAAAAGTAGCATCAATGAATACAAGTAAAGAAGATTTTATCTCAAGAAACAAAAATATCTATGAAGGAATAGATTGTGAAAATCTAGAGATAACTATAAACTCTATAGAAAAAGCAGATAATGGATATAATATTTCATATCATGAGAAAATGGTAACATCAGCAGGAGAAGTTGAATTCAATAATACAGCAAATGTAGTAAAGGAAAATAAAGAATTAAAATTAAAATGGTCATCAAGCATGATATTTCCACAATTAGGAGATAATGATAAAGTAAGAGTATCAACAATTAATGCAAGAAGAGGTAGTATCTTAGATAGAAATAATGTAGCATTAGCAGAAGATGGAAGTATAGCATCTGTTGGAATAGTACCTGGAAAACTAGGAGATGCTAAAGATGAAAATATTTCCAAAATATCACAACTAACAGGAGTATCAGTTGATTATATAAATCAAGCATTAAGTGCTTCATATGTAAAAGATGATACATTTGTGCCTATAAAGAAAATTGTAGATAGTAATACATCTTTAAAAGAACAATTATTACAAATACCAGGTGTTATGATAAATAAAGAAAATGGAAGAGTTTATTCGTTAGGACAAGAAGCTTCTCATTTAATAGGATATGTTCAGCCTATAAGTAGTGAAGAATTAGAAGAAAATTCAGGTAAAGGTTATACATCTACTAGTTTAATTGGGAAATCAGGACTAGAACTTGCATATGAGAATACTTTAAGAGGAATAGATGGAACTGATATTTATATAGTAGATGAAAATGAAAATAGAGTTGCTACTATAGCAACCCAAGATAAAAAAGATGGAACAGATGTGAAATTAACTATTGATAGTAATTTAGAAAAACAAGTATATGAGCAAATGAAAAGTGATAAAGGTTTCTTTGTTATAATGCAACCTAAAACAGGAGAACTTTTAGCATTAGTAAGTACTCCATCATATGATTCAAATGATTTTGTTGTAGGTTTAACTAATGACAAATGGAATAGTTTAAATAATGATGAATCAAGACCTTTATATAATAGATTTATACAAAAATATTGTCCAGGTTCTACTTTTAAAGCAGTAACAGGAGCAGTTGGATTAACAACAAATAAAATAAACCCAGATGAAGATTATGGTTATAGCGGAACAAGCTGGCAAAAAGATAGTTCTTGGGGAAATTATAGAGTAACTACACTTACTGGTTATTCAGGACCAAAGAATTTATTAAATGGATTAATGCATTCAGATAATATCTATTTTGCACAGTCTGCTTTAAAAATAGGTGCAGATACATTTACAAGTAGCTTAGATAAAATAGGTTTTAACCAAAGTTTAGACTTTCCACTTTCACTTGCAAAGTCACAATATGCAAGTAATAATGGAAGCTCAATAGAAGGAGAAACTAAACTTGCAGATAGTGGTTATGGTCAAGGAGATATTTTAGTTAATCCAATACATATGGCAGCAATTTATTCTGCTTTTGATAATGATGGTAATATGATAAAGCCTAGAATTGAATATGATGAGAGTAAAAATGGAGAAGTTTTAATTCAAAATGCTTTTTCAAAGGAAGCGGCAGATACTATTAAGAATGATTTAATACAGGTTGTAGAAAATCCTGAAGGAACTGCAAATGATATGAAAATTTCTGGTATGACAATTGCAGGTAAGACAGGAACAGCAGAGCTTAAGACTTCAGCTGATGATACTGAAAGTGGCACTTTAGGTTGGTTTGATTGTTTTACTGTGGATAGACAAAATGGTAATGATATGCTAATTATTAGTATGGTAGAAAATGTTCAAGATAATAGTGATGGTGGAAGTCACTACTTAATTAGAAAAATTAGAACATTGTTTGAGTAGCAATTGGGGACGTTTCTGATGCGACATTTTGTCCAATTGGGGACATATCTAAACAGGGAATTAGAGTAATTTTTTAGATTTAAGCTTCGCTTACCGGTGTTTTTACTACCCTTTTAATTCCCTACGTAAAAACACCTAATCTAAAAAATTACTTATACTTATTTTAATAATTTGTAAAGATAATAGAAAAAACGAAAATATATAGGGAATTTAAAATATTTAGGAGGAAAATATCATGTTAAAAGATAAATATAATATGACAAGAGAACAAAATGTTTTTTTAGCCAAAAGGAATATTGTAGATTCAATATGGAAAAGTTCACATATTGAAGGAATAGATGTTACTTTCCCAGAAACGCAAAGAATATATGATGGAGGAAATGTTGCAAGATTAAGAATAGATGAGCTTCAAACAATTAATAATTTAAAACATGCTTGGATTTTTATTTTAAATTCATTAGATAATGAAAATGATATTAAATTATTAAAATCAATAAATTCTTTAGTGGGCAGTAACTTAGTTGATAGAGCTGGTGAAATGAGAATTTATGATGTGCAAATAGGTGGCACTAACTGGAAGCCAGATATTCCTAATGAAGAAAAAGTATCAAATGAATTAGAAAAAATTGAAAAAAGTTCTTCTTGTATAACAGATATGGCAATTACGGAAATGTGTTATTTAATGAGAACACAGTTCTTTAATGATGGAAATAAAAGAACAGCTATGTTATTTGCTAATAAAATATTAATATCCAACGGAAAAGGAATAATTAGTGTTCCTGTTGATAAAGATGTCAAATTTGGAGAGTTGCTTACAAAATATTATGAAAATAATAATATGGAAGAACTAAAACAATTTATTTATGACGACTGCTTAACAGGTATAGTTTTGCCTAGTGAGCAATAAGAAAAATTAATTATGACATATTTATATATGAAACTAGGAAAGCTTTTAAAATGTAAAGAAAATGTAATATAATTTTTATTGAAAAAGTAAAAATATTACTATATAATATGCGTATAAGAAAGAAAAGAGAGGTGTGTGTAATTATGCTAATAGCTAAAACCATTGGTACTCTAAGAGAGAGAGAGAGAGAGAGAGCTACACTTTAGTGAAATAAAGTATAGTTTATTTAGCGATAGCATTTTTACATTAGACAGTAGCAAACCTATAGTTTTATAGGTTTTGTTGCTGTCTTTTTTCATGCCTAAAAATAGAAAAAGGAAGGGTGATAAACAAATGAAGGAAAAAAATCAAAAAACAAAAGGTATTACTCTTATAGCACTTGTTATTACTATAATAGTTTTACTTATTTTAGCTGGAGTTTCAATTGCAATGCTTACAGGACAAAATGGAATACTAACACAAGCACAAAATGCTAAAAATAGGACAGAAGCAGCACAGGCAGAAGAAGAAAATAGACTAAATGAATATAATAACATTATAAATAATTATGTAAGTGGGGAAACTACAGAAGAAACACCAACATTTGATGAAGATACATTAACTATAGGAGAGGCAACAAATGTTGATAAATATGGTTGGAAAGTACCAAATTATACGGTTGAAGCAACAAATGCATGGAGATTATTTTACCAGGATAGTAATTATACTTATTTAATAACAGATGAATGTGTAGGAAGTTATAAGCCAAGTGATTATTACGGCGAATATACAAGTGGAGCAGATGTAAGTACAATTGGACAAAAATTAAATCCAATGTTGTTAAAAGCCGGAACTTTTTTTACAAGTGATAATAAAACTAAAAATATATTAGCAACAGCATGGTTAACAGACTCTAATGAATGGGATGAATTCAAGAATAGTGATGCAGTATTTGCAATAGGAAGTCCAACAGTAGAATTATATGTAAAATCATTTAATGCAACAGCAAGTACAAATGGAGCGAATGAAATAACATTAGATGTTGGAACTTATGGATATACACAAGATACAGTTATTGGTCAATTAAAAACAACGTATAATAATGGAATTTATAATAAAAGTGAATCAACAGACTGGTGGTTGGCTTCTTCTTACGATGCCTTTTTCCTCGAGTGTGATGTGCTCGGGAGATATGGTTTTTTCGGTAACGGCGACGTGACTTACGGTTCGTACGCCGTCCGCCCATTAGTTTGTATTCCAACATCTGTGTTCAATAGTAAATATTTATCTTCACTAGTTAATGAATAAGAATTTGATTTATGCAAGTTAAATAAAAAAATGTTTATAACACCTAGCAGGCTTTTGGTCTGCTGGTGTTTGAAAAAATAGGGCCTAGTTGAAGGTAATGGTTGGCTTCTCCTTATAACAATAACTCTAACAACGAGTTTAATGTTAACGGGAGCAATGGTTATTTCAATAACAACAACGTGAATAACAATTCGTACGCCGTCCGCCCATAGCTTCTATACACTGTGGTTATGTAACTAATGGTTACATAAGAGATAATATAGAAACAAACTATGTCCTTTCGTATGGTATAGTACGATAAACAAAAAATAGATAAATATATTTGTTAGTAGGGATTCCGAAAAGGAGTATATTTTAGAACTATTTTTCCAGTAGTGATATTTTATTGCTACTGTTTTTTATGGATAAAATTTTATGTGAAATAGAAACGACAAATAAGAGATGTAAAATCTCCTAAAAAATTAAAATAACAAAGGTTGGATGTCGTAGAGTATAAAATTAAATTTAAGGTAAAATTAATAAAGTTATAATAATATTTGTTAAAGATTGTAAGACCAGGATTTAAAAATAAATAAACTCTAGAAATAGTGTTATTAGAGTGCTTTTTAATGTAGTAAACACCAATAATAGTAAGCAAAACAACAGTAATACAAATAACAATAAAAAGAGAAATAAAATGTTCAATTTTTTGAGTGTTAGTAGATGCAAGTAATATGTCTAAGAACTTCTTTTAAAAGATGTACAGATATGGGTATATTTTTTTGAATGTTTTAAAATTGAATAAACAAATTTCAAAATAATTTTCTTTTTCTAATTTTTTCTTGCAAAAAAAGACGATAAATGATATTTTAATTATGTACAAAGGAGGAATGAAAAATGAAAACAGTTGTAATAACAGGTTCAGCAAGAGGACTAGGATTAGAAATGGCAAAAGAATTCAGAAAAAATGAATTCAATGTAGTAATAAGTGATTTACAAGAAGAAAAATTACTTGAGGCAAAAAGTGAATTAGAAAAAATAGAAGCAAAAGGAGAAATTTTAGAAGTTACTTGTGATGTAACAAAAGAAGAAGACTTACAAAGACTAATGGATACAGCAGTTGGAAAATTTGGGTGTATAGACATTTGGATAAACAATGCAGGAGTAAATCAACCAATGGTACCAATATGGGAAGTTGAAACCGAAAAAATAAATAGATTAGTAGATATAGACTTAAAAGGAGCAATGATAGGTTCTAAAATTGCAATGAAACAAATGATAAAACAAGGTCATGGCCAAATATATGGAATAGAAGGATATGGAAGTAATGATGCTATGATGCTTGGATTATCAGTATATGGAACAAGTAAAAGAGGACTTACATATTTCTTAAAAGCATTAGCAAAAGAAGTAGAAGAAAAGAAACTAAATATTCAAGTAGGGCTATTATCGCCTGGAATAATGATAACTAATTTTATAACACATTCTGTTGGAGATGAAGAATTCGAATTACCAGAAAAAACTAAAAAAGTATATAATATATTAGGGGATTATCCTAATGTAATCACAAAATTCTTAGTAGGAAAAATGATAGAGAACAAGAAAAATGGAGTAAGAATAAATTGGTTAACAAATAGAAAGGCAGCTTTTAGATTTATGACAAGCTCATTCAACAAAAGAAATTTCTTTTTAAAGGCATAGACTAAAATATAGAGCTTATAAATATATTTTAAGCTCTATTATTTTTTGAAAATTTAAAAAAATGTTGTAAAAAAGAGAATTATTGGTATAATAATAATGAGATAAAAAAGGAGGAATTTAAATGTTAAAAAAAGTAGGAATATTAGCAAATGGTGGAGATGTATCAGGATTTAATGCAGTAATAAGAGCAATAGTAAAAACAGCAGAAAACCATGGAGTAGAATGTTATGGAATAATAGATGGATATAATGGTTTATTAAATAAAAGATTTGAACTATTAAGTACTGCAGCAGATGGAGAAGCCTTAGGAATATTACCATTGGGAGGTTCAATCATAGGGTCATCAACAAATGCAAATTTATTTAATTATAAAGTTGTAAATGAAGATGGAAGTATTGAGTATAAAGACTTATCAGATATAGCTGTACAAAATATAAAAGATTTCGGATTTGATTGTATATTTACATTAGGAGGAGATGGAACACAAAAATCAGCAAGAGACTTATCAACAAAAGGAGTAAATATTATAGGAGTACCTAAAACAATAGATAATGATGTTGCTTGTACAGAAATAACATTTGGATATAATACAGCAGTATCAGTTGCAACTGAAGCTTTAGATAGATTGCATACAACAGGAGCTACACACCATAGAATAATGGTATTAGAAGTTATGGGAAGATATGCAGGATGGATTGCATTAGAATCAGCAATATCAGGAGGAGCAGATGTAGCTTTGATTCCAGAAATACCATATGATATAAATAAAGTGGCAGAAAAAATAAATAACAGAAGAAAAAGAGGAAAGAATTTTAGTGTAGTAGTAGTAGCAGAAGGAGCAAAACCATTAGGTGGAGAAATTACTATAAAAGGAACAAGACATAATGGAAGTGGTGTAGATAATACAAAACTAGGTGGAATAGGAGAAATTGTTGCAAAACAATTACAAGAATTAACAGGGCTAGAAGCAAGAAATACAACATTAGGATATGTACAAAGAGGAGGAACACCAACTTCATTTGATAGAGTATTATCAACAAAATATGGAACAAAAGCGATGGAATTAGCATTAGATGGAAAATTTGGAACATTAGCAGTAATAAAAAACGGAAAATTAGATTCAGCATCATTAGAAGAAGTAGTAGGAAAAAATACAAAAATAGGAGCTGTATCAGGAAACACTGAAGAAAGTAATTTAAGAAGAGTAACAATGGATGATGATTTAGTAAAAACAGCAAGATATATAGGAATAAATTTAGGAGACTAATGTCTCATTATGTCTCATTGGGGACGTTTCTGATGCGACATTATACTATAAAGTGATTATTATAAAATAACAGTAAGATTTTAATTTTACTGTTATTTTTTTGATTTTGACGATAAAAAGTTAAAATAAATTCCAAAGATATGTTTACGTAAATACAATATACTGGTATTATAAGTACACTTTAAATCAAATGATTATTGAATTTTGAAAAAAAATTTTCCAAAATTCAATTAATTAAAAATAAAACTTGAGGAAGTAGAAGAAATAATAAAAGAATTAAATGAAGGAGGAGAATAATGTATGTTAGCTGTAAAAGAAAGAATAGATGTAGAAACAATAGAAAAAATAACAGAATTAAAAAGAGAAAAATTTGTTTAAAAATATAAAGAATTGCTTGTTAATAAATAAACAATTTTTTATGTCGCATGAGAAACGTCCCCAAAGAGACATAAAAGAAACATAATAATACAAATATATTACATTTATATTACGTTTTCATGTCTTTGATTGTATAAAAATAATATTATTGGTATAATTTAGGCAGAATAAAATTACAAAGGAGGAGTAATTATGTTAAAATCAAATGTGGCATGGAGTACAAACGAAGATAGTTATACACAAGGAAAGGAATCAGCAAAAAAAGCAGTTGTTGATTTAATACAAACAAAAGTAGCCTTTCTATATACATCAGTAGATAGTAATGTAGAAAAAGTACTAGAAGGAGCAAAATCAGAATTAGGAACAGCTCCAATTATTGGTTGTACATCTAGTGCAGGAATTCTTACACCAGATGGATTTATTACAGGAGAACATGGATTTACAGGAATTTTAGCAATAGGAGACCCGGACTTAAAAGTAGGTGTTGCAAGTTCTGAAAGAGGAAAAGACCCAAGAGAAACAGGAAGAAAAGTAGCAAAAGAAGCTATGAAAAATGCAGGAGAAGAAAGTGCACCAGCATATTTTTATATGGTAGCATCTCCAGCAGAGGAAGAAGAATACATCAAAGGAATTGAAGATGTAGTAGGTAGAGTTCCAATTTTCGGAGGAAGTGCAGCAGATAATACAGTAGAAGGAAAATGGAGTATATACTCAAATGATAAAGTATTTAATGATGGTGTAGCAATAGCATTTTTCTATACAGATAAAGAAGTATCTAATGTATTTACAGGAGAATATCACGAAACAACAAATTCTGGAGTAATTACAAAAGTAGAAGGAAAAAGAACATTAGTAGAAATCGATGGAGTTCCAGCTCTTAAAAAATATGCAGGATGGACTGGAGCAAAATCAAAAGACTTAGAAGGAAACAATTTATTGACAACAACAATTACAAAACCTTTGGGAGTAAAAGATAGATTAGGAGATTTAGTAGCAATACGTCATCCAATGTTTGGAAACAAAGATGGTTCTATGAATATTGGAGCAAACTTAGCAGTAAATACAGCTGTTATTCAAATGGAAGCAAGTGTTGATGAATTAATAGACTCAACAGGAAAAACAATGAGAGAATTAAATAAAGAAATAAATGGAGAAGTAGGAGCATATTTATTAGTTCATTGTGGAGGAAGAAGATTAGGAATAGGAGACAGAATAGATGAAGTCGCAAAACAATTAAAGAAAGAAGCAAAAGGAGTACCATTCATAGGAGTATTTACATTTGGAGAATATGGAGTAAAAGACCATGGCTCAAATACAACAGGAGGATTAATGCTTTCATTTACAGCATTCGGTAAATGAAGAGAAAATAACATACCAAAAAATAATTATGTGTGCACAAAAGAAACATTCGAAAATGGGAAACAAGAAGTTATGGTATGTAAGAGAATAAATAATAAGGAGGAAGCAAGTGTGAAAAATTTAATAGGATATGAATGGAAAGATGCTTCAAATGGAGCGACTATAGAGGTTGTTAATCCAGCAACTCAAGAATTAATAGATACTGTACCAAATGTAACGGATGAAGATGTAGATGAAGCTGTAAAAATAGCTCAAATAGAACAAAAGAAATGGGAAAAAGTATCTATATATGATAGAGCAGATATATTATATAAATTTGTTGATTTGGTAGAAGAAAATAAAGAAAGATTAGCAACACTTTTATCAAACGAAACAGGAAAACCAATTCGTGAAGCAAGAGGAGAAGTTGCAAATGTTAGAATTGGAGTTAGAGGATTTATAGAAAGAGCAAAACACTTATATGGAGAAAGTATACCAGCAGGTTCAGAAGCTGGACAAGAAACAACAATGCAAATAACAAAAAGATATCCAATAGGAGTTATAGCAGCAATAATACCATTCAATTTCCCAAGTGATTTATTCTGCCAAAAAGTACCACCAGCATTAATGATGGGAAATAGTATAATAGTAAAACCATCAAACTATAACCCATTAACATTAATAGAATATGTTAAATTAATGATAAAAGCAGGAGTACCAGCAGGATGTATTCAGATATTAACAGGAGATGGACCAAAAGCAGGACAAGCTTTAGCAAGACATCCAGGAGTACATTTAGTATCATTAACAGGAGGAACAGCAGCCGGAATCCAAACAATGGGAACTTGTTCTAAAAACTTAACACATGTAATGTTAGAACTAGGTGGAAATGATGCATTTATCTTCTTAGAAGATGGAGATATGGATTTAGCAGTAAAAGAAACTATTTGGGGAAGATTATATAATGGCGGACAAGTATGTTGTGCAAGTAAAAGATTCTTAATTCATAATTCTAGAAAACAAGAGTTTATAGATAGAATGAAAGAAGTAATATCAAACCTAAAAGTTGGAGACCCAATGAAAGAAGATACAGACATGGGACCAATGATTAATATAAATGCAGCAAAAAGAATAGAAGACCAAGTAAATCAAATGGTAGAAGAAGGAGCAAAAGTAGTTTGTGGAGGAATAAGAGAAGATGCTTACTACTATCCAACAATCTTAGATAATGTAACAAAAGACATGGAAGTTGCAAAAGATATGGAAATATTCGGACCAGTAATATCAGTAATTGGATTCGATGATGTAGAAGAAGCAATAGAAATTGCTAACCAATCTTCATATGGACTATGTGGATGTGTAATATCAAAAGATTACTCAAGAGCAATGAAAATAGCAGATAAACTAGAATGTGGAGGAGCAGTAGTAAATGGAGCAAGCTTCTATCGTTCATTTGAAATGCCATTTGGAGGATGGAAACATTCTGGAATAGGAAATGAAGGAGTTTTAACAACACTTCAAGAAATGTCAAGAGTAAAAACAATAGTGTTGAAAAATATTTTATAATATAAATGTCGCATAGAGAATTCTCTTTGCGACATTATCCAAGAAAAAATAAAGGGTTGAATAATATGGATAAAAAGAAGAAAATAATTTTAGTTACAGTAATAACTATTTTAGTATTACTAGTAGTTGCAGGAATAATTTATTATGTAGTATCAAATAACAATAATTCAAATGCACAAGGTCAAAGTAATAATTCTAATATTTTAAGCTTATATAATGAATTACAACCAAAGAGTGGTTATTCAGTTAGCTTATCTAAAGATGAAAATAATAAAATGTATTTTGTAAAAAAAGACAATGAAACATATGTAGATACGATTTATAATGGGGTTGAATCAAAATATATAATAAAAGACGGAAATACGTATTTATTAATGGATGATTCAAAAACATATTATACTTATTCAAATAATCAAATCGATTTAAATAAAATAACAAATACTTTAAATACAATTAAAGATTTAGAATATCAAAAAGGAAAAGAAGAAGTAAATGGTAAAAATTATAATTATGAAGAATATGAAGCATTAACAGATTTTGCATTAGAAGATTTTTCAAATGATAGAAATATTAGAACAAGATTTTATTTTGATAATAATGATTTAGTTTATATAAAAACAATTTCAGATGAAAAAGAAGAATTATTAAGTTTTGAACTTTCAGATGGAGTTGATGATAATTTGTTTGAAATACCTTCAGACTATACTGAAGGATAATATATAAAGGAGGAATTTAAAATGTCAGTTAAATTTGTATTAAACGAAACATCTTACTTCGGAAATGGAGCAAGAGAAGAATTAGCAGGAGAAATCCAAAAGAGAGGATTTAAAAAAGTATTTTTAGTAAGTGATAAGTCTTTAGTAGAAGCAGGAGTAACTGCAAAAGTTGAAGAAGTATTAAAAAAAGCAGGAGTGCCATATGACTTATACGATGAAATAAAACCAAATCCAACTATTAAAAATGCACAAGATGGAATTAAAGCATGTAAAGAATCTGGAGCTGATTTAATAGTAGCAGTTGGTGGAGGTTCAAGTATTGATACAGCAAAAGCAATATCAATAGTTATGAAAAATCCGGATAGAGCAGATATAAAATCATTAAATGGAGCTTCTAATACAGTAAATAGAGGAATGCCATTAATAGCATTACCAACAACAGCTGGTACAGCAGCAGAGGTTACAATAAACTATGTTATAACAGATGAAGATGCAGAAGTTAAAATGGTATGTGTAGACCCAAATGATATACCAATTTTAGCAATAATAGATACAGAATTAATGGCATCAATGCCAAAATCTTTAGCAGCAGCAACAGGAATGGATGCATTAACACATGCAGTAGAAGGATATATTACAAAAGCACATAATGATATGTCAGATATGTTTCATATGAAGGCAATAAAAATGATATTTAAATATTTACCAGCAGCTGTAAATGATAAAGAACCAGTAGCTATTGAAAAAATGGGAATGGCTCAATATATAGCAGGAATGGGATTTAGTAATGTTGGTTTAGGAATAGTACATTCAATGGCTCACCAATTAGGAGCTGTATATGATACACCACATGGAATAGCAAATGCAATGTTACTTCCTACAGTTATGAGATTTAATGGAGAAGACCCAGCAACAGCTCAAAGATTTAGAGAAATATTAGTAAATATAGGAAGACCTGATGCTGAGCATTTAAATGACCAAGATGTTATTAATACATTTGTATGGATGATATCAGAATTAAGTAAAGCAGTTGGAATAACATCAACAATAAAGGATTATGGAGCAAAAGAAGAAGACTTCGAAATGCTTGCAGAAAAAGCAATGAATGACCCATGCAAACCAGGAAATCCAAGAGAAGTAACAAAAGAAGACTTTATAGAACTATATAGAAGAGCAATGTAAAAGAATGAGACAAAGAGGGGACGGAACCTTTTTGTCTCATTTTGTGAAATAATGGAAATAAAATTATTAAAATTAATAAAAACACTTGTAAAATTTGTAAAATTGTGTAATAATATTGTTGTATAAGAAAAAACAATAAAAAAGAGGAGTAAATTTATACTAGTTTTTAGAGAATAGAAGTTATAAGCTGAAAGCTTCTTAAATATAGGTAAATTGAAGGTAGCTTTTTTGTTAATATTCTGAGAAACTTTGATTTAAGAATATTCGGTTAAACTCCGTTAAAAGTTTTTGAGAGATTATCTATAGAATATATATATAATATTTAAAAAGAAGTTTAAATTACATTTATATAGATAATAATTAAGGTGGTACCGTGAGAATATAGCTCGCCCTTATTTTAGGGGCGAGTTTTTTGGATTATAAAAAGGAGAATTTTATGTTAGAAATTAAAAGTAAGAATACAGGAGCAGAATTAACAAGTATAAAACTTGATGGAAAAGAAATGTTATATCAAGGAGAAATCTGGAATAGACATGCACCAATATTATTTCCAATTGTAGGAAAACTAAAAAATGACCAAACTATAATAAATGGAAAAACTTATCATATGGGGCAACATGGATTTGCAAGAGATATGAAGTTTAAAGATTTAGAAAAAAGTAATTTAAAGCATAAATATGTTTTAGAAAGTAATTCTGAAACTTTAGAGAAATTTCCATTTAAATTTAGTCTATATGTAACACATACTATTAAAGAAGACTCATTAGAAACCAAATATAAAGTAGTAAATAAAGATAAAAAGAAGATGATATTTGGTCTTGGTGGCCATCCAGCATTTATATGTGATTATTCTTCTGGAAAATATAGTGTGGAATTTGAAAAAAAAGAGAATAATATAAAATTTATGAGTTTAAGTAAAGGGCTTATTTTAGAAAAAGAATCCCCTAATATTTTAGAATATAATTGTATTAAATTAAATAAAAATAGTTTTGTAAAAGATGCAATTATAATGAAAGATATAGAATCCAATAAAGTTTATTTAAAGGAAAATGAAAAGAAGGTATTAGAATTTGATTTTACGGGATTTCCATATTTAGGATTATGGGCAAAAATAGGGGCGCCATTTGTCTGTATTGAGCCTTGGATGAATACAGCAGATAAAGTAAATACAGATGGAAAATTAGAATCAAAAGAAAACATTTTAAAATTAATGCCAAATGAAGAATTTGAATGTAGTTATAAAGTTAAATTTTATAAATAAAAATAAAAAAAGGAGTGAAAGTTATGTTAGATAAGTATAATCCAAAAGATTTTGAAGACAAATTATATAAACATTGGGAGGAAGAAGGATATTTTAAACCAAGTATGGACAAAACCAAAGAAAGTTTTTGTATAATGATGCCACCACCAAATGTAACTGGAAAATTACACATGGGACATGCATTAGATGGAACGATACAAGATATATTAATACGTTTTAAAAGAATGCAGGGATATAATACATTATGGCTTCCAGGTTCTGACCATGCATCTATATCAACAGAAATGAAAGTTGTAGAAAAATTAAAAAAAGAAGGAAAAACAAAATATGAAATAGGAAGAGATGCATTTTTAAAGGAAACTTGGGATTGGACTAGATTATATGGAGGAACAATCCAAGAACAACAAAGAAAATTAGGATGCTCTTGTGACTGGGATAGACGTAGATTTACATTAGATGAAGGTTTATCAGAAGCAGTATTAGAAGAGTTTGTTAATTTATATAACGATGGTTATATTTATAAAGGAACAAGAATGATTAACTGGTGTCCAAACTGTGATACAGCAATATCAGATGCAGAAGTTGAATATAAAGAAGAAGCATCACATTTATGGCATTTAAGATATAAAATAAAAGATGAAGACAGATATGTAGAAGTTGCAACTACAAGACCAGAAACAATGCTTGGAGATACAGCTGTTGCAGTAAATCCAACAGATGAAAGATATAAAGATATAGTTGGAAAGAAATGTATTGTTCCAATTGTAAATAGAGAAATTCCAATAATAGCAGATGAATTTGTAGATAAAGAATTTGGAACAGGATGTGTTAAAATAACACCTTCACATGACCCAAATGATTATCAAGCAGGAAAAAGGAATAATCTAGAGTTTATAGAAGTATTTGATAGTAAAACAATAATGGGAGATTTAATGCCAGAAGTAAAAGGAATGAAAGCAATAGATGCAAGACCAATTATTGTTGAAAGATTAAAAGAATTAGGAGCATTGGTATCAATTGAAGATTATACTCATAATGTAGGAACATGTGAAAGATGTAAGGCAAAAATAGAACCTAGAATATCAGAGCAATGGTTTGTAAAAATGAAAGATTTAGTAAAGCCAGCGATTGAAGCAGTAAAAAATGATGATATAAAATTTATTCCAAAACGTTATGAAAAAATATATTTTAATTGGTTAGAAAATATACAGGATTGGTGTATTTCAAGACAATTATGGTGGGGACATAGAATACCTGCATATTATTGTAAAGATTGTAATCATATTAATGTTGCAAAGAAAATGCCTGAAAAATGTGAAAAATGTGGTTCTAAGAATTTAGTACAAGATGAAGATACATTAGATACATGGTTTAGTTCTGCATTATGGCCATTTTCAACACTTGGTTGGCCAAATACAGAAGCTGAAGATTTAAAAATGTTCTATCCAAGTAATGTATTAGTAACAGCATATGATATAATATTTTTCTGGATAGCAAGAATGGTATTCTCAGGATTTTATGCAATGCATGAAAAACCATTTAGTGATATACTAATTCATGGAATTGTAAGAGATAGTCAGGGTAGAAAAATGTCTAAAACACTTGGAAATGGTGTTGACCCATTAGAAGTTATAGACAAATATGGGGCTGATAGCTTAAGATTTTCTGTACTTTCTGGAACGACAATGGGAAATGATATAAGGTATATGCCAGAAAAACTAGACCAAGCATCAAACTTTGCAAATAAAATATGGAATGCAGCAAAATTCATCATAATGAATAGACCAGAAGAAGAAAAAATAATAGAATTTTCAAAAAGAGAAGATAAAGAAGAAAAATTATCACTTGAAGATAAATGGATATTAAATAAATTAAATAAACTAATTAAAGAAATAACAACAAATATTGAAAAATATGATTTAGGAATAGCAATTGATAAAATATATAACTTCTTATGGAATGAATTTTGTGATTGGTATATAGAAATGGCTAAAATAAGTTTATACAATGGAGATGAAGAAACTAAAATAAAAACATCATATGTTTTAGACAAAGTATTTAGAAACTGTTTAAAATTATTACATCCATTTATGCCATTTGTAACATCAAGAATATATGAAGAATTAGTAAAATATGATGATAAAGAATTAATGGTATCTACTTGGCCTAAAGAAGAAAAATATAATTATGACAAAGAAGAAGTTGTAATCGAAAAAGTTAAAGATATAATAGAGAAAATAAGAAATGTAAGAAGTACAAAAAATATTCATCCAAGTAGAAAATCAGAATTAATATTTGTTACAGAAAAATATGAAAAAGAATTAAAGGAATTAGAAGCAATATTATTAAAATTAGGATTTGGAAGTAAATTAACAATTAAAGAAAATAGTAATGATATTCCAGAAGATGCAATTAATATTATAACAGATGGAATAGAATTATATATGCCATTAGATGATTTAGTAGATAGAGAAGAAGAAAGAAAAAGACTAGAAGAAGAAAAGAAAAGATTAGAAAGTGAAGTCTTAAGATGTGAAAAAATGCTATCAAATCCGGGCTTTGTAAATAAAGCACCAAAAGCCAAAGTAGAAGAAGAACAAGAAAAGCTTAAAAACTATAAAGAAATGCTTGAAAAAGTAGAAGAAAAATTAAAATAGTATTGCAATAAAAAGAACTTGTGTTATAATGCAAGTATAAGTACAAAAGTACTTTGTAAATATTGGTTAAACTGTAGTAGAAAGGACTAAAAATGAAAGTTATTCAGCTAGTTATAAAAAATAGCAATGGCGATGATTTTTATAACTGGCAGATGACAATCTATGACCCTAAAAAAGCTGTAGAATCTGCCAAATTTGGACTAAATTTAGTTAGAGGATACAGAGAGCAAATTTCTGTAATGCCAGAGTTTGGTTGGAAAAGTGTTCAAGACCTTGATGAAAGATTATATGTCTTTATTGAAAAGTTAGTAAATGCAAAAAAAGTTGAAATTGTAGTTGAGGCTAATGAATATTCTAATAATAGGAAGAAATTTGATAAATTTAGGAAGGTAATTAAAAGGGTTGAAAAATTTGATAGTAACAACGGATGTATTACTTTGTATAGTAAGAATTTGGAATTTATCGACCCTTATAAAAAAGTTAGTATTGTTACAGTTTAGGCAAGAAAAAGTAAAAGCAATTGATTTTATTAGGAAAGGTAGGGAGTAAAAATTCTCCCTACCTATATTAATTTAATAAGATTTAAGAAGTTTTAGGAAGATTTATGTCTTCCTTTTTAATTTTGTCGAAAAGTTCTTACAAATCGACAAAACTTCTTATTTTTTACTCTTGGAAAATAATGGAAACTATACTATAATAACAACAGTTACGAAAGAAGGAGGGATGGTATGGAATCAAAATTTTACGAAGAGGACAAACTCCTAGTATTAAAAATAACATCTGAAATTGATGACCATAATGTACAAGAGATAAGGAGGAAAGCGGATTATGAAATGGAAAGATATATGCCTAAAAGAGTTATATTTGATTTTGATAGTGTTACATTCATGGACAGCGCAGGAATAGGTTTAATTATAGGAAGGTATAAATTTGCAAACATGATAGGAGCAAAATTAGAATTGAGTAATTTGACTCGGAAGTGTAAAAAGAATTTTTGACATGAGTGGAATTCTAAAATTGATTCCAACTGTATGAGACAAAAAATAAAGAGACAAAGAAAGGAAATATTAATATGTTTAATAATGAAATGAAATTAGAGTTTATAAGTAAATCATCTAATGAAGCATTTGCTAGATTAACAGTTGCAGCATTTGCTTCTCAATTGGACCCTACAATTGAAGAATTAGCAGATATAAAAACAGCAGTATCTGAAGCTGTTACAAATAGTATAATTCATGGATATGATAAAAAACAAGGAATTGTAAAAATATGTGCATGGTTAAAAGAAAATGAAATAATAATAGAGATTTCAGATAAAGGAAAAGGAATAGAAAATGTAGAACTTGCAAAAGAACCGTTATACACAACAAAACCAAATTTAGAAAGGTCAGGAATGGGATTTACAATTATGGAAAGTTTTATGGATAAAATGGAAGTTGAATCTGTTGCAGGTCTTGGAACTAAAGTTACTATGTCTAAAGTAATTAAGCCTAAAGAAGAAAAAGAAGAGGATGAATTTAAAATGCTTATGACAAATACTTAAAAAATAAAAGTAAACAAAAGAAAGAGGAAATTATGTACGAAAATGATAGAGATTCTATAATAAAAGCTCAACAAGGAGATAAAGAAGAACTTGAAAAACTAATAAAAGAAAATACAGGTTTAATTTGGAGTATAGTAAAAAGATTTCAAGGAAGAGGTTATGAAAAAGAAGATTTATATCAAATATGTAGTATGGGATTCATAAAAGCAATAAAAAGGTTTGATGCTAAATTTGATGTAAAACTTTCTACATATGCTGTTCCATATATGATAGGAGAAGTAAAAAGATTTATAAGAGATGACCGGACCAATTAAGGTTAGTAGAAGCATTAAAGAATTAGGAATAAAAATAAGAGAATTGCAAAAAGAATATTTAAATAAAAAAGGAAAAGAAATAAATATAGAAGAAATTGTTAAAGAATTAAAAGTATCAAAAGAAGATATTATTTTAGCATTAGAAGCAACAAAAAGTGTAGAGTCAATAGAAGCTAGTGCATATTCTAATAATAGTGATGATAAAGATATTAATTTATTAGATAAAATTTCAAGTAATAAAGATGAAGAAGAAATTTTAACAAATAAAATAGCTATAAATGAGCTAATAAAAGATTTAGATAAAAGAGAACAGAAAATAATATTACTTAGATTTTTTAAAGAAAAAACCCAAAGTGAGGTATCTAAAATATTAGGAATAACACAAGTGCAGGTATCTAGAATAGAACGTAAAATTTTGAATAATATGAAAATGAAGCTAATCTCGTAAATAAAAACAAAGGAGATTTAATTTATATGAGAAAATTTTTTGTTTATCTTTTTGCATTTTTAATGATTTTCTTTTTGCTACCTGCTTTATTAACAAATAGAGGAGAAGTATCAGCAAGCGTAAAAGAAGAAAATACAAGCAAAGAGGACAATTTGGAACAGGAAAATACTAATACAGAAGAATATGATTACAAACAATATGGAATAATAAAATTATTACATAAAAGTACAAACGAAACTGAAGAAGTTCCATTAGATACATATTTATGTAATGTTGTTTCTGCAGAGATGCCAGCAGATTATGAAAAAGAAGCTTTAAAAGCTCAAGCAATAGTTGCAAGAACATATACAATTTACAAAATACAAAATAAAAAACATGAAAATGCAGATATATGTGATGATTCATCTTGTTGCCAAGCCTGGGTATCTAAAGAAACTAGGCTTTCTAGATGGGATGAGGATAAAAGAGAAAGTAATTGGAAAAAGATTGAAGAATGTGTAAATGAGACAAAAGGAAAAATTATTACATATGAGGGAAAACCAATAAATGCTTTTTTCCATGCAAATAGTGGAGGAAAAACAGAAATACCTGTAAATGTATGGGGAGGAACAGGATATCCATATTTACAAGTAGTAGAAACAGCAGGAGAAGAAGGTTATGACCAATATGAGTCAGAAGTAAGCTTAACTAAAGAAGAGTTAATTGATAAATTAGAAACAAAATATAGTGATATTTCAATAGATTTTAATAATCAAGACGACATAAAAATTTTAGAATATACCAATAGTGGTAGAGTGAAGACAGTGAAATTTGGAAATCATAATTTATCAGGAGTTGAAGCAAGAACTTTACTGGGTTTAAGGTCCACAAATTTTGAAATTTCAAGAGATGGAGATAATATAAAATTTGCTGTTAAAGGTTATGGTCATGGTGTTGGAATGAGTCAAACAGGAGCAGATAGTTTAGCAAAAGAAGGGAAGAACTGTTTTGATATAATAAATCATTTTTATATTGGTGTACAAATTACAGATGTAAATTCACTATAAAATTAATCCATAAATGTATAATCTCCTCAAAATAGGAAATACTTGTATTAATAAAGTTTTTAAGGAGGAGGATATGAGAAGAAATAGGAGAGTAAAAGATAATACACAAAAAAAGTCTGTGCAAGATAAAATTATTATGTATTCAATTATAGGAGTTGCAGTTTTAGCTATTATTTTAGTAGGTTTACTTATGTATAGTAAACAATTAAGTGATGAAGTAGAAGAAGGTACTATGACTTTAGAACAAATGTCTAATGTAAATAATCAAACTAACACAAATACGGAAAGTGTAAGCACTGAAGTTGGTAAATCTGTAGAAGAAGCAGAAAATGAAATGAATTCTACAAATAATACAAACACAAATACAGCTACAAATACAACTACAAACACAAAAAATAGTACAAATACAAGTATTAATATAACAAAGCAAAACGAAACCAAAACAACAAATACTACTAGTAGTAAAACAACAGAAAAGAAGGAAGAAACTAAAAAAGAGTTATCTTTCCAAAAACCAGTTGATGGGGAAATTATGAAAGGATATGCTAAAGACAATTTAGTATATTCAGAGACTCTTCAAGAATGGACAACTCATTTAGGAATTGATATAAAAGCAGAAAAAACTACTGTAGTAAAAGCTGCAGAAGCAGGAACTGTTAAATCTATTAAAAATGACCCAAGATATGGTTTAACAATAGTAATAGAGCATAATGATGGATATGAAACAGTTTATTCAAATCTTTTAAGTTCTGAATTTGTAGTAGAGGGTGAAAAAGTAGAAAGAGGACAAAGTATTGGTACTGTTGGAAATACTGCTGCATTTGAAGTTGCAGATGAACCACATTTACATTTTGAAATATTAAAAGATTCTATTCCCATAGACCCAACAACTTATATGAAATAAAAAATGAAAATACCACAAGTAATTATTTGTGGTATTTTAAAATTAAAAAAAATTTTTTCATATTACAAATTTCGACAAACTTTTTAAAAAATATATGATATAATCCTAAAAGTAACCTAGGTTATAATTTAATTCAAATTTGATATTTTAAAATATCATTTTATCAAAAGATTTAATTCTAAAA